>CAYPDC010000029.1:0-34930 GCA_964409355.1 uncultured Cyanobacterium sp. | reverse complement strand
TGGAACTTATTTTTTCTTATGCACATTTAGTGATTTTTGTCAATGCGTAACTCCTGTACATATTTAAAAATTTCTGTATCTGGCACTATCTGTTAGTTTTAGAAGTTGACATTTTCGAGAATGAGAACGCCCTACTTATCAAGGGGGGAAACTCAACCATAATTAATACAATCAATCTTGGTTAATCTCGATTAATCAAGCTCGATCGCCCCCATAATGTCGTTATCTCAATTATCCTAGAACTATTTTATTAACCTGAAACTCTATGTTGTACAACGCACTCATCAACAATATGCCGAAATATAACGAAATAGCACGTTCTCGGCGAAGATTTATACTTAATTGTTTAGATCTAGTAATTTCAATCTTTACGTTGATGTTTGCTTTGAGTAATTTTTATGGAATTTCTCAAGGTTTAGAGTTATTAGTTCAATTTTTACCATTGTTTACCATTTATGTGGCTATAAAGCTCTTATTCTTTAATATATTCGGTTTATACCGTTCTATTGTTAAATACACAGATTTAACTTTAATTTTTCCCGCCACAAAATCGATTGTTATTAGTACCATTTTAGGAATCATCTTAATTCTTCTTTTTACCCAAGAGGAGATAGCTGAATCGGTAATTTTAATAGACGGTTTAGCTACTATCATGTCTATTTTTTTCTTACGTTTTACCCTTTATTCTCTGATCAAATCTGTTAATAACCAAAATATACATCATGAGGAGCGAGAAAAAATAGTTATTTATGGTGCCGGTTCAGCCGGATATCAACTAGCTAAAAGCCTAGAATATCAGCCTGAATACGAACTTGTTGCCTTTGTTGACGACAACCCAGAATTAGAAGGAAGAATCATCGCAGGATTGCCCGTATATCGCCCCAAATATTTATTTAATCTGGTTGAAAAACAACCCATTTATAGTATTATTTTTGCAATACCTACTCTAACAACTTTGAGAAAAAGAGAAATTATTGAGGAGTTAGAGTCATTACCGGTTAAATTTAAAACCATTCCTAATTTTACTGACTTAATCTCCAATCATGGTTCTTTACCGACATTGGGGGATATAGATGTGAAATCCCTCTTAGGTAGAGAGGAAATTAATGCGAAACAAAATCTTCTCAGACTAAATATCACCGATAAAGTTGTGTTAGTAACAGGGGCAGGAGGCTCGATCGGCTCTGAATTGTGCAGACAAATTGTGCAACTACAACCGAAAGCTCTAATCCTGTTTGAATTGAGTGAATTTGCCCTTTATAGTATTGATTTAGAATTGAGATCCAGTGATTTTCAAGTACCAATCTATTCCTATTTAGGGAATATTACAGATGAGTTTAGTTTTCAAAATATCCTAACCGAGCATCGTGTAGAGACAGTCTATCACGCCGCCGCCTATAAACACGTTCCTCTGGTGGAGCAAAACCCCTGCATAGGCGTTTATAACAATGTTTTCGGCACTTTAGTTAGTGCCAGAAGCGCCATTAATTGTGGGGTAAAAAACTATGTCTTAATTTCTACCGATAAAGCCGTTAGACCAACAAACGTCATGGGAGCAAGTAAACGCATTTGTGAGTTGATTATACAGGCTTTAGCCGTTCAAGAAAACACAAAAACAGTCCTGACAATGGTTCGTTTTGGCAATGTTTTAGGTAGTAGTGGTTCTGTTGTACCTCGTTTTCGCAAACAGATTAGTGAAGGAAAACCCATTACCCTTACCCATCGAGAAATCACCCGTTATTTTATTTCTATACCTGAAGCAGTGAGTTTAGTAATTCAAGCCGGGGCAATGGCAAAAGGTGGAGAAATTTATTTATTAGATATGGGGAAACCAGTCAAAATTTATGATCTAGCAGTTAAAATGATTGAATTAAGTGGCATGATACCAGAAAAAGATATTCCTATCCATATTATCGGTTTAAGACCGGGAGAAAAACTGTATGAAGAACTACTGATAGACACCAATCAAAGTCAACCCACTCAACATCCCCAAATTTTTTCAGGAAATGAACCGATGATGGATTGGGAAATTCTTAAGCCCTATTTAGATAGATTGATAATTCTAGCTCAAGAGGGAAATAGTAAGCAAGTTGTTAGCCTTGTGAAAACCCTTGTGCCTGAATATCAACCCCCTCAAGAAAAATTAAAGTTGTTGAATTAAAATTTATTATTTATTATACTATGGGGAACAAAACAATAGATATATGGTGTCTATATATTAGACATCTCTATCAATTAAGGAAAAAACCAATTTTAATACTAAAATAATCTAAATAACGTCTGTTTTTGGCTTTTATTATATATGCTTTAATAATTATTTTATTTTTTATTTGTAGATGTCTATTGTAACCCTGTATTACGACCTCGTATTGTAAAATGTAAAAAAATAGGATCTTCATGAGTTATTATGCAAATTGCATTTTGAGAAGGAGGTATTGAGGTTTCCAGCTTTGGCAGCATACTATCTAGTCTAGTGAAGACCTAAAAAATATAGTTGAAATAACCCTTATATAAATTTGATTATGTTTCTAAATAACCCCAATCATCCCGAGAACTTAGCTCCTCAAAGTCAACAGCCGAGCAAATTAGTTTATCTTAATTCTAATGATGTTGATCAAGACGACGAAATAGATATAAGTGAACTACTTAGACTAATCAGGAGAAGGTGGTTAATTATCTTAGGCACGACAGCAACCCTTGCCATTAGTCTATCAACATGGGTGTTGTCAAAACCCCCAGTATATCAAGGAACATTAAAACTATTGGTTGAGCCATTAAACAAAGATAAAGCGGATTTGAGTTTTTTAAATGATATAGCTGGGGCTACGGCATTTAAAACCAATGAATTAGATTATGAAAGTCAAATTGATGTTTTAAAAAGCCCTTCGGTGATGAGTTCTATTGTTGAAGAAATTCAAGCCCGTTATCCCCAGATGGTGTATCGAGAGCCGAATAATGAAGAGGAAAAGAATTTAGGAGACAATCTAACAGTACAACAAGCAGGGCAAACAAAAATCATTCAAGTTAGTTATAAAGATAAAGATGAAGAAAAAATACTTTTTATCCTTAATCAAATTGTTGATGGTTATTTAGACTATCAAGCAAAAGAGTATATTAGTAATCTTTCTCAAGCCATTGATTTTACGGAAGAACAAATTAGTAGAGTTCGTGTCGAAGTTGTCAATTTAGAATCACAATTAGAGGGTTTCCAGCAGAATAACAATTTAATTGATCCTAATTCAAGAAATCAGGCTTTAACCACTCAAGCAACATTTTTGGCAGAGGAAACAGAAAAAGTGCAAGTTGAGTTAGAAGGGATGAGAAAACTAGCTCAAGAATTGGAAAGAAAGTTAAATCTAACTCCTGAACAAGGGGTTATTGTATCCCGTCTGAACACAGAGCCTCATTATGCGAAATTAATTCAACAAATTAAAGAAACGGAAACTCAAATTGCTTTAGAAGGATTACGCTTCGGTTTTGAACATCCCAGTGTTAAAGCACTGGAAGCAAAAAAACAAGAATTAGTATCTTTGCTCAATCAAGAAACTAGAAAAATTTTAGGGCGAGATAATCTGAATCTACCTTTGGAATTTCTTACTTCTGTTTCTAACAATGTGGAAACTACTCAAGAATTTTTTAATGTTAATAATCAAATACAGGTTTTAGAGGCAAAGGAAAGAGGTTTAACGGAGGCTTGGGGAAGATTAAATTCTCAAATTAGCAATTTATCAACTACCAATAAAGAATACTATCAAATTCAACGGGAATTAAAGACTGCCAATGAAAGTTTAACCCGTCTTTTAGCTCTGAATGAGAATTTACGGATAGAAGTGGCGAAGCAGTCTTCCCCCTGGAAATTAATTACTCCTATCAATGAGACTATTATCAAAGACGTTTCTGGTACACTGAGAAAAATAGCTCTGATTAGTATTGCTAGTTTATTTTGTGGGGCAATGTTAGGTTTCTTGGTAGATAAACTAGATTCTTCTTTCCATACTGTAGAAGAGGTTAAAAGTACCGTTAAATTACCTTTATTAGCAATAATCCCCTACAATAAGTTCCTGCCCGATATTACGGATAAAAATAAGAAAAGAAAGAAAAATAATGAGAATATACCCACTTTGTCTGGGAAAAAAAGTATATTCGATGATAAGTCGATAAGTTCGAGTCTTGATAGTTATTGTTCTCTTTATACCAATATTAATCTTTTAAGTTCTGATACTTCCATTCGTTCTATTGTGGTTGCAGCAGCTGAGGCTAGTGAAGGAAAGTCCACAACATCTTTATTTTTAGCAAAAGCCGCCACAATTCTGGGGCAAAGGGTTTTGATTGTGGATGCGGATATGCGTAAACCGAAAATTCATACTTATTTGGGGATTGATAATAAGATTGGATTGAGTAATTTAATTACAGAAGATTTATTGCTGGAAGATGTTATTCAGTCTTTTGATGATGGTTTTTCTGTGATTACATCAGGTACTAAACCACCGAATCCCACTCGTTTGATTGCTTCGCGTAAGTGGCAAACTTTGATGCAAAAATTAAAACAGAATTTTGATTTTGTGATTTATGATACCCCTCCTTTAATGGGCTTCTCTGATGCGAAGATTCTTACCCCTCTCACCGATGGATTGGTATTTGTGATTAGAGTGGGCAAAACTAAACGCCCCAATGTACAACAAGTTATCAACGATTTACAGGTTTCTAAGTTAACGGTTTTAGGTATGGTAGCCAATGGCGTTAAAAATTATATGGGCGGTGCTTATTATGGTTATTACAATTATAAGAACTATTACGGTGATTAGCTTTTAGGTGATTTCTAACAGTAAATATACCAGCATGATCCCTCCTAACCTAGGCAGGGCTGTTTCATTTTCGGTAAAGAAAAAAGAGGGGGAGATAGGGAGATAGGGAGATGGGGGGATTTTTGTTGATAACGTTTTAACTAATAGAAAAAAATCCTTGCTACAGTGGCTAATTTCGGCGTTGAGTGGTACCGTAGAAACCGAGAAACAAATCGCTTGGCTGAGGAAAAGCAACGAAGAGAGGAGGATGAGGCACGAAGAGTGGCTCAGGAACGAAGACAAATATATCGAGAGCTTGAGGCAAGAGAACGCACGTCTCGCCGAGCTAGAATCGAAACTCGATGCCGTCTTGCACAAATCCGCTATCAACTCGAACCCAATGAATCCCACCGACAAGAATTAATTAACATTATCGCTATTTTAGAAGAATATGGTCAGACTTTTTAATCAGGGGATTCGATCGCCCGGGGAAGAAGATGGGATACTTCTCGTATTCCTGATGTCACTGTTTTACATCTTGAACAATGGCAAAATTTAGCGAATAGGGAAGCCGTAATAGATTTTAATAGATATCTCCAGAAACTATCATTTCACAACGATAGAATAAGGGTTATAACCCAATTTTTAGGAATTGTTGGAGATGTCTAATGAACCCCCTCCTAATCTTAGTAGTAAAAGTGGTTAGCCCATCCAGGAGAAAAACCGATTATCACCTCAGTTCGATGTAAGAATATAGTATAAAGGCAGGTTTCAGACATCAGGCGGTGCATTGAGCGTAGTCGAAATGTAGCAGGTTTCAGGTTTTTTTCTGAAGATTAAATATTTAATATCCCGAATTGAACATCATAAAATCGATTTAGATATATTTTTTATAAATTCTTGAACCTAATACCTGACACACTTCGGCTACGCTCAGTGCATCGCCTGACACCCGATACCTTTACATCACCTAAAATTTTATACCGAACTCAGGTGATTATCATAGTAAACGTACTGAGTATGCGGTGTTAGAAATCCCAGAATATTGGATTATTGATCCTGATGAACAAATAGTTAGGGTGTGCTGAAAAAGTTTTTTGATGAAGAGAGGGAAGAGGGAAAAGGGAAGAGTGAATAAGTCACAAAAATCAAGGTTTTGAGGCTTTGTATCGGCATATAAATACAAAGTTGTTTTAAATAAAATTTAGTAAAAATTGCCAAAAATGCACACTTTTTTGTCAATGTAGTATGCCTAACCTCTCTATTTTAATAGCTTTCTGAGTTATTCAGCAGACCCTAATTATTTCCCCGTTGTTACTATGCTAAAGAGGCGATCGCATCTCTCAGATGGAAATAATGGAAACGGGAGAAATTTAACAACTTCGAGTAAAGGTATTAATCGCTTCTAGTTTGGAAGGCATTAAAACACAATTTTCTAATAATTTAAAATTCAAATCCGGTAGTAATTGACTGCGAAAAATTTGCTTATACTCATTATCTTCTAAAGCGTAGAGAGAAAACTTATTTTCTTGCCATATCCATACTTCTTTAATGCCGAAACGTTTGTATTTTTCTAACTTTTTGACACTGCCACTGGTGATATTAACTTCAATAGCTAAATCAGGATTTTCTTTTTTCTCTCCAATATAATAAGACTCATCAGGTTCAAAAGATACCCCTTGCATTTCCGATTCACGAGTCGCACTTCCTACGGGAATAAACTCTATTCTATTTTGCCAAAAATAGATACCCAACAAAATAGCAATCATACTCTTGATAGTTTCGTGTTTTTCCCCTAAAGTCATTAATTCAATTACTCCATCTAAATAAGAAATCCGAATATCAGATTTTTGTTGCAGAAGGGATTGCATTGTTTTAAATTGTTGCCAATCATAACACCCGGGCAACTTCAACTGTTGTGCAAAAACTTCTTTCTCTTTACTGATTGTAACTGAGTTCATATTTTTTTCTCTCTCAAGTCATCACAAGTAAGACCGATTATATCATGGTAACAAAGTTCTAAAGTTGTTGCTTTTTCATATAATTACCCCATAATAAAGCGGCTTGAGAACTGCTACTGTTCGTAGGGGAATTGTTATCATTACCTAACCAAACCCCTGTCAAAATGTTGTTTTTCGGCACATAGCCAATATACCATAAGTCAACCCCCTTATTGGTTGTACCTGTTTTTCCTGCTTCCTGTTTGCCTAAATAAGCATTTCTACCTGTTCCCGATATAGTTACTTGCTGTAACATTTTGTTCATGGTTTCAGCCGTAGTTTTTTTGATTGCCTGTTTTTGTTCATCACCATTTTCATTGAAACGATACACTTCCCGACAAGTCGTATGATTCTTAAAGTCTTCGCAATCTCTCCCATCTCGAATTACTTTGATAGCGTGGGGGCGTGACCAAATTCCTTGATTAGCAAAAGCCGTATAAGCACCTGTGATTTCTAAAACATTAACTTCACTCTGTCCTAATATTAAACCGGGTACGGGATTTAAAGGGGATTCAATGCCTAACTTTTTTGCGGTATTTACCACCGAGTTTAATCCTACTTCTTTAGCAATTCTCAAAGCGATGACATTTTCTGATTGGGCGAGGGATTGCGTCATGTTTGTCGCCCCTCCAGTGCGTTCACAGGCTCGATATTGAAATCCTTGCCATAGCAATGGCGCACAAGAATAGGTCTTAGAGGCACTTATCCCGCTCTCTAGAGCGGCTGTGTAGGCAAATACCTTAAAAGTTGACCCCGGTTGTCTCTGTGCCTGTAATGCTCGATTAAACTGGCTTTGGGTGAAGTCTTTTCCGCCCACTAAGGCAATTATTTCCCCGTTTTTAATATTCAAAGATGCGATCGCACCTTGGGAAAAATTATGACTTTTACCATTAGTATTAATGTGATTGGTAAGGCTTTCTTCGGCAATAGCCTGAATTTTGGGGTTAAGACTGGTTTCAATGATAAAATCCCCTTCTTGAGTCAAATCTTCCCCTAATAATTTCCTCATTTCTTGGAAAACGTAACTATAATAATAGGGGGCAATAACTTTCGATAACGTTTCTCTTGCCTTCGCACTAATTTCAATACGCGATCGCCTCGCTTGAGATGCTTCTTCACGGGTAATCATACCCAAACTTTGCATTCTAGCAATGACTCGATTGCGAAAATTAATAGCGGTATCATAGTCTTGCAGGGGATTATAAGCATTGGGTGCGGGTAAAATCGCCACTAGGGTTGCAGATTCATTAATGTCTAAATCTCTAGCCGACTTATCAAAATAAAATTGTGCCGCATCCTCAAAGCCATATAAATTGATACCCAAATAAACTCGATTGAGATAGGTTTTGAGAATCATATCTTTGCTATAAATCGCCTCTAATTTAGTAGCAACTACCATCTCCCGCCATTTTCTCCCCAAATTATTCTCCCTCCCCACCGCAGGATACAAACTCCTTGCTAACTGCTGAGTAATGGTACTTGCACCCTGTTTTCCTCCTTCTTGATTAACTAATAATGCTCGAATAATACCTAGAGGATCAACTCCAAAATGCCAATAATAGCGACTATCTTCCGAAGCGAGTAAGGCTTGGGGTAAATAAGGAGAAAATTCCTTGACACTTTCTAATTCTCTGTGAGGGGAATCAATGCGAGGGGATAATAAAGTTTTCCCATCTTCTGCATAGACTACCGTTGAGCCTCCTGTGTGTTCTGGAATAGGAGAAACTTGATATTTGCTCCATTCTAAGCCGATAAAGGCTAAAATTAACAATAAACTGATGCTTGTACCCAATAAACCATAACGGGCTAATAATACCCAATTCCTAGGGGATTTATCAAACCGAAGCTCGATCGCATCTTCTAATTCTGGAGGACCTAAAGTGATAAGATCATTATGAAAAAGAGTCAGAGACTGATAACGCTGACCATTATAATAAACCCCATTGGTAGAATTTAAGTCCTTAATAATAAACTGTTGTGGATTATTCTCATCTCTCTCTATCACGCAATGAGTTTGACTAATAATCGGACTACGGATAACAATATCACAATTTTTACTACTACGTCCTAGTATGTAGCGATCGCCCAACAAAGGATATACTTGTGGTGTTTTTGATTGACTATTTTTGACATAAATAGAGGGTACTTTTGCAGACTTTTTGAGCATCGGAAAATGTACTTGTGCCTGAATGGTTTGCCAGATTCCTGTAAATGCTTGACTTAACGAACTGCTATTTGATTTGTTACCCATAGACTTTTAATGAGGAATGACTGAAAAATGTGGCTTCTGTTACTTCTCGTTATGATAAATTATTTCTTGAAAAAAGTGTCAGGTGTTACCTCAGTTCGATACAAAAATAGCTAGATTTCTTCTGAATTATAGTTTTGAGTAGTTGGTGCATCTCGACTTCCCTCGATAACAGCGTAATCGAACTATTAAGTCAAATATTGAACTGTATATTCATTACCTAATGATCCTAATTTTCTTTTTATTAAGTTGTGTTGAAGGGTGACAATTTTTGCGACTATTACTTTTGATTTAGGGATAAAGATTCGTCGGGTTTAATAATCTTAATCCCTCGAAAAGGATTTAATATCAATAAGTCTTTGTCACCAGTGATGATATATAGCAATCCGTTATGAGTTGTGAGAATACTATCCCCCCTAACCCCCCTTAAATAAAGGGGGAATTTAGTTGAAATTTCTCATAAATGATTCCTGATTGCTATATTCAGCTTTACCGCTTACTGCTAATTCTAAATACTTATTATCTTTCGGATCTCGACAATCTATAATTTCTTCTCTGATTATTGTAAATAAAAGGTCTTGTTTAAATTCTTCAAAAAACTCTTGACGTTCATTTAAAGTAATATATTTATCAAATTTAGAACGATTTAAAACGTTTTCTAGTTCTTTGAATATTGTTTCACTCATTAATATATGGTAATACTGTCTAAGGATATTTAACGTTTTTCTGGGATTACTGTTGAGAAAAAGTAATGCACTAATAATAACGTTAACATCAACTACAACCTTTAATTTATTCATTCTCGTTTAATATTTCCTGTAATATTTCAGGCGTTAAACCTCTGGCTTGCGCTTTTATGCTGATTTCGTCCATTAATTTACTTAGTTTATCAGTAGATTTTTGTCTGACATTTTCTAGTTCTAAGTTGATGATTTTTGTCAGTTTTTGTTCTATATTTTCTCGCTCTTCTTCTGAGATGCTGTTATATCTCAAGGCTATTTCTTTCGGCAAATTGATCGTTATTTGTTCCATTTTATTCTCTCTAATTAATGACATTATCTTTAAGTTATTTCTTATTTGAGATTTGACAATTATAGCAATTCTATTTTTAGTTATGCTGTTAATGTTACTGGGGTAAGGTGATAAATACGGGCAAATTGGGAGGCGGTTTTTAAGTCGTTGTTTTGCAAGGCAAGGCGTAGGTTATCCAGTTTTTCGGCTTCTTGGGGGGATAGGTAAGGCGACCAATCTTCTTCGGTGTAGGTAAGGGTAATCTCAATTTCGGCAATGTATTCCCCTTGACGGATAATTTTTCTTTGGGTTTTTGTATGATTCATAGGTTTCTTTGTCGAGTTTTATAATCTTGATGCCAACGAGTTAAGGTTGGGCGATATGCCGTAATCAAAACTGCTGGAGAGTCTGCATTCTTGGGGATACCCCAGACTGTATGAATTGGTTGCTGGTTGTTATCTTGTTGTAATAAGAGAACACAAGCCCCTTTTCCATAGTCGGGATAGTTTTCTATAATTTCCGCTTGATCTATACTAGCAAGAATATCTCTTACGAATATGTTATCGTTTGCCAGTTCATCATAGCCATGAGCGGATATTTTGACTTCGTTGGCTTTAACTAATTTTAGGATTTTATTAAATGTTTCACTCATCTTTCGAGTGTAAAATCACAAATTGCATTTTATTAGTTCAATAGACACCCCCAGAATTCGGGCTAGAAGCCCGAACGACGAACTCCTAACTCCTAATGGAGATTATTCGTCATCATCAAGAATCATACTATCAGAATAATTACGAGCAGATTGATCATCGATAATTACATCCTCATCATCAGCAATAGAGGCTGATAAACGACTATTGACATCATCCATCACTCCATAATCATTCCCGTTAGTATCTCTGGCAACGTCATTTCCTTCCCAGTTTTGACGCTCATAAGCATTGAAACCAGTACCAGCAGGGATTAAACGTCCGATAATTACGTTTTCTTTTAACCCTCTTAACCAGTCGTTTTTGCCTTCGATCGCCGCTTCTGTGAGTACTCTTGTTGTCTCTTGGAAGGATGCCGCCGAGATAAAGCTATCGGTATTCAAACTAGATTTAGTGATACCCATAATCAAAGGAGTATATTGTACGGGCGCACCGCCAGTGATAGACATGGTTTCATTGTCTTTTTCAATTTGACGTAATTCCACCAACTCACCGGGTAAACGGATAGTATCACCACCGTCATCAACTCTGACTTTAGAAGTCATCTGACGCACAATCACCTCAATATGTTTATCAGAAATATCGATACCTTGAGATTGATATACCCCTTGCACTTGGTTAACCAAGAATAATTGAGCCTTCTCTAACGCCGCTAAAGCACACTCAAACATTCCCTGATTATCCTCTTGCTCTTGATAATAAGCATAGAAGATTTCTAATAGTTCGTGAGGACTAGCTAAACCATCCGTTAAGGCGTCGCCTGTTTCTACTCTTTGATTATCATTCACGATAATATTTTGGTTAGGACTCAAAGGATATTCGGAAATAGTACCATCATCCTCAATTACCTTAACGTCGATCGCCTCGTCATCACGATATTCCACTTGACAGACACCGGGGCGACGGGCAAGTAAAGCTGGTTCTTTTGGTTTCCGTGCTTCGAGTAATTCCTCAATTCTCGGTAAACCTTGAACGATGTCTCCTGTTTTCGCCCGTTCAAATACGAGTAATACTAAATTATCACCCCGTTGAACTAAATCCCCCTGCTCAATGTGTAAAATCGCACCAGCAGACACACGATAAGGACGTGCATAACGCAATACTACTCGATTATCCTCTACTTTGAGAACTTTACCTGATTCAGGAGCAGTTACATTTTCAATGATAGTAATTTCTGTTTCATTAATTTCGGTAATTTTTCCTGCGATGGGGGAAAGAATATTAGGTGCGATCGCATCTCCTTTATTTAAACTATCACCGACTTTACAAGATAGTTTTGTTTTCGGGTCAATCTGAATTTTAACGGGTGCGGTTACATTTTGAGCCAATATATCACCCTGAGTGACAAAATCTCCTGCTTTACAAGTAGGTTGAGATTCTGTTTGTATATCAATCATGTCAGATTTTCTGACCACTAGCACACGGCGAATTGCCTCAACCCCCTCTCTGACACCCTGAATTATACCTTCTTCTTGACAGAGAATCTGAGTGGTTGCTACCACTTCACCGGGGGCGATTTCTTGTCCGTCAGTGACTAAGACACCGGTGACAATATTAGGTTCAGTTTCCAATTCACGACGTAAAAGTACAGATTCGAGGACGACGATTTGTAAACGGTAACAATCTTCCTCCGTTTCATGAGGTACTAACTCAATATCCGCACTCATACCCTCTTGGGTTTCTAATACCAACTGAGTAGTAACTAACTGTACCCCTTCCACACTCTTAACTCTTTCTCCATCTTTGTAGAAAGTACGCATAACGGGTTTTAAGTTAATAGCCGAACCCTGAGTATTTAAGGATTCTTGAGAAGGTGAGTGGGTGGTGTTAACAACCTCAAACTGTCTGATAGGACGTAATAATAAACCTACTCCCTCATTAGTATCGACAAACTGAACAAAGAATTCTTCCTCCGTTACTACATCAGGGGCGATCTGAATACCGGGAGGAATAATGCTATCTTCGTCAATATTGGCTAAATAGTCGGGATCGAGATCAAGGTATAATTGACCGGGTTTAACGATAATTTCCCGTAAAATATCGTTTTTCTGGACAACTTCCACAACCCCACTGGATTGACAGAAAATATCTTTAACAATTTCTGTCCCCGCTTCCACATATTGTCCATCTTCCACTAACAATAAGGAGATGTCTTTGTTAATTTCGTGGCTTTCTTCAGGAATCCAGATAATAGTTCCCTCTTTGATGACTTCATAACCTTGTTTTTTGTTACCGCGCCCAGTTTCTAATCCTGCATAGCGAATTAAACCACCAGTATTGGTCATGTAGGTATCATCTATCAATTCCGCAACCACTTGATTATTTTGTAGTTTTGTACCCTGAACTACTTTTAAAGCGAAGCGATCGCCCTTTTGGGTATGAATAACGAATTGTTGTTGACTGCCATGATGTTCAAGGTAAATATCCGCTTGATCTAAAGAGACAGAAGCAGTAATGATTTCAATTTCTCGACTACCTTCTTCAAAACGACAGATACCACCACTTTTGGTTTTTA
Organism: uncultured Cyanobacterium sp.; assembly: GCA_964409355.1. Classification (GTDB taxonomy): domain Bacteria; phylum Cyanobacteriota; class Cyanobacteriia; order Cyanobacteriales; family Cyanobacteriaceae; genus PCC-10605. The sequence goes on along the minus strand of CAYPDC010000029.1, from coordinate 21,662 downwards.
ACTTAGTTTCTGCCAACACAGAATCAGGTTTGACTTTATCGCCATTTTTGACTGCGGGTTCAGCACCGGGGGGTAAATTGTAAACCTGTCCAGAAAGTACCCAAATCAAACCATTACGAGAAGCAGTAGTGGTAGTGTTTCCCTGTTTATCGGTTTTGCTTTCAGGGGTAATATCAGCGAAATGCACTTCTCCTGATAAGTCACTGGCAACGTCCTTGGTTACTTTTTCCGTAGATCTGGTTTTTTGAGGCATTACCTCAGCGATCAAGTCATTAGCTTTCACTGTATCTCCATCTCTGACAGCCAGTAAACTGTCTTTCGGTACAGAAATTTTCTCAGTACCGACTACAATATCCCCAGTTACTTCTACCACTAACTTTTGATCCCCGTGACGAGTACGGGTTTCACGGACTTTTAAGTTTTTGGTGAATTTAACCGTACCTTCGACGGGGGTAATAATACGTTGTGCCACTTCTCCCGTAAATACCCCCCCAGTGTGGAAGGTACGCATGGTTAACTGAGTACCGGGTTCACCGATGGATTGAGCGGCAATAATCCCGATCGCCTCCCCCATATTTACCCAATCACCGTGTGCCAATGACCACCCATAACATCTTTGACATACAGAACGAGCAGTCTCGCAAGTTAAAGGGGATCTGACTTTGACTTTCTCAACGGTATTACCGATTTTTTTCGCTAAATCATCATCAATGGCTCGATTACGAGTGGCAACGACTTCTCCAGTATCAGGATCAATGACATCTTCCGCTAAAACTCGTCCAAAGAGGCGATCGGATAAAGGAATTAAGACTCTTTCCCCGTCTTTCATTGCACTAACTTCGATACCTCTGTGAGTACCGCAATCATTTTCCCGAATAATTACATCCTGAGAAACATCCACTAAACGACGGGTTAAATAACCAGAGTCAGCAGTACGCAACGCCGTGTCAACCAAACCTTTACGCGCACCGTAAGAAGAAATAATGTATTCAGTAACGGTTAAACCCTCACGGAAATTAGTTTTAATGGGTAAGTCGATGATTTCCCCTTGAGGATCAGCCATCAAACCACGCATACCAACCAACTGACGTACCTGAGAGATATTTCCCCTCGCCCCAGAAAACGCCATCATATAAACAGAATTAAGGGGATCAGTTTCACGGAAATTTTTAACCACCTCATCTTTAAGAGATTCAGAAGTATCATTCCAAGTATCGATTACCTTTTGGAAACGCTCAACCTCTGTAATTTCCCCATTTGCATAACGATTGAGAGTATTTTTAATCGTTGACTCTGCTTCCGCCAACATTTCTTTTTTAATGGGGGGAATTTTCAAATCTTCCACACTAATAGAAACCGCCGCCTGAGTGGCATAACGGAATCCCAAAGTTTTCAACTGGTCACAAACAGAAGCACAACGGGCAGAACCTTTTTCGGTAAAAGTTTTAGCGATGAGCTTTTTCAAGCCCCCTTTATCGATTACCTTATTGTAGAAAGTCTTATTTTTAGTCTCGTTAGCCATATTTCAATTAACAATGAATAATGAACAATTAACAATTAACAATTGAGAGGTGGTAGAGGTTGAACATTGTTCAACCCTTAAGCCTTACCCTTAACCTTAAAGTCTCAGGAAATTTCTCCCTGCTCATAAGAGCGAGACGCTCCCACTCCTTACTCAGTTACAATTCTTCGTCATCGTCATCTTGACCTAAACTAGATAAACTGTAATCCTCTTTATAAGTTGGACGTCTTGGTGCTTTGCCTCCTGCTTCCATTAAGTCAATTTCAATGTGTTCACTACCATCTACAACTTTGTGGACGGAAACATCTAAGCCTAGAGATTGTAATTCCCTTAATAATACCTTGAAGGATTCAGGAGTACCTGGGTGAGGAATGGGTTGACCTTTAACGATCGCATTTAGGGCTTCATTCCGTCCCTGCATATCGTCAGATTTAACAGTCAATAATTCCTGTAAGGTATAAGCCGCCCCATAAGCCTCTAATGCCCATACCTCCATTTCTCCGAATCTTTGCCCACCCTGTTGAGCTTTACCGCCGAGGGGTTGTTGTGTCACCAGAGAATAAGGACCAGTCGATCGAGCGTGAATCTTATCATCCACTAAGTGAACTAATTTGAGCATATAGGCTTTACCCACCGTTACGGGGCGATCGAACGGTTCACCAGTACGACCATCATAAAGCTGAATTTTGCCGGGGTTATTCTCATCAAACATCCAATCTCTACCCGGTTTCTTCGAGGCTTCTTTTAACAAACCATTGACGGTATTGCGAGATGCTTCTTCCCCGTACATTTCATCAAAAGGAGTCATCTTGAAACGGTAGCCTAAATGCTCACCAGCCCACCCCAAAAGGCACTCAAACACCTGTCCCACGTTCATACGGGAAGGAACACCTAGAGGGTTGAGAACAATGTCCACGGGGCTTCCATCGGGCATATAGGGCATATCTTCCCGGGGTAAGATGCGAGAAATAATCCCTTTATTACCGTGTCGTCCTGCCATTTTATCCCCTACTTGAATTTTGCGTTTTTGAGCCACATATACTCTGACTACCATATTCGCACCCGGAGGCAATTCATCCCCCTGCTCACGAGTAAACACTCGCACATAGACAACCCGTCCTTTTTCCCCATTCGGTAAACGTAAGGAGTTATCACGAACATCTCTGGCTTTTTCCCCGAAAATCGCCCGTAAGAGTTTTTCTTCGGGAGGTTGATCTGATTCCCCTTTAGGAGTTACTTTCCCCACAAGAATATCACTAGATTCTACCCAAGCACCCACACGGATAATACCCTGTTCATCGAGGTTGAGTAAAGCATCCTCTCCCACGTTAGGAATCTCACGGGTAATTTCTTCAGGACCTAATTTCGTTTGACGGGCTTCGATTTCGTGTTTTTCCACGTGGATAGTGGTGTAAATATCCTCTTGTACCAGTTTTTCACTGATTAAGATCGCATCTTCGTAGTTATAACCCTCCCAAGGCATATAAGCAACGGTGATATTGTTTCCTAAAGCTAACTCTCCTCCTTCGGTAGCTGAACCATCTGCTAATACTTGTCCGGGTACTACTTCCTCTCCTTCATCCACTAAAGGTTTTTGATTTAAACAAGTATCTTGGTTCGATCGCTCGTATTTTTGTAGATTATAAACTAACTGCTCTCCCTCTTTAGTCAGAAGTTTAATGGTTTTCGCATCAACATAAGTAATTTTACCGTAATGACGGGAAACAATTACCATCCCAGAGTCTCTTGCCGCTTGAGCTTCCAAACCCGTACCCACCAAAGGACGTTCTGCCCGTAATAAAGGCACTGCTTGACGTTGCATATTAGATCCCATCAGGGCGCGGTTAGCGTCATCATGCTCAAGAAAAGGAATCATCGAGGTAGCCACAGAAACGATTTGCACGGGAGAAACCGCCACATAATCGACTTGATTGGGAGTAGTGGTAGAAAATTCTTGACGATAACGAATAGGTACAAAATCCCCTAAAATAGTGCCTTCCTCATCGGTGGAAATATCACCCGGAGCGACTCTTTTATCGTCTTCTTCATCGGCAGTTAAATACTCAGGAGTTAAATCCCAACGGACTTTACCATTCTCGACTTTATAGTAAGGAGTCGTAATAAATCCGTACTCATTAATTCTGGCATAGGTAGCCAAAGAACCGATTAAACCCGCGTTAGGTCCTTCAGGAGTTTCTACAGGACAAATACGTCCGTAGTGACTAGGGTGAATATCTCGCACCGCAAAACCTGCTCTGTCTCTGCTTAAACCACCCGGTCCTAAAGCGGAAATACGACGTTTGTGGGTCAATTCTGCTAAAGGATTGGTTTGATCCATGAATTGGGATAACTGAGATGAGCCGAAAAATTCTTTAATAGCGGCTACTAGTGGCTTCGGATTGACTAAAGCCGCCGGGGTTAAGGTATTTGGGTCGCCCACAGTCATTCTTTCCCGAATAATGCGTTCTAAACGGGATAAACCGACTCTAACTTGGTTTTGTAATAATTCTCCAACGCTTCTTACTCGTCTATTCCCGAGGTGATCAATGTCATCGATTTGCCCAATGTCAAATTCAAGGTTAATGAGGTAGTCAACAACGGATAAAATATCTTCAACGGTTAAAACTCTGGTGGTATAGGGAATACTAAGACGGAGTTTTTTGTTCATTTTGTAACGCCCTACTTTGCCTAAGTCGTAACGCTTGGCATCGAAGAAACGACTTTCTAATAAGGCTTGTCCACCGCTAACCGTAGGCGGTTCACCGGGGCGTAATTTGCGATAAAGTTCCATTAACGCATCATCGGTGCTAGGATTGCCTTCTTTTTCGAGGGTTTTATGATAAAAGTCCGCATGACGTAAACGATCCATTATTTCTCGATCGCTCAATCCCATGGCTTTTAAGAGTACCTGAGCGGAAATTTTGCGGGTTTTATCGATTCTTACCCACACTACACCGTGTTTATCGGTTTCAAATTTTAACCATGCTCCTCGGTTGGGAATAACGGAAGCGGAGTAGGTTCTTTTACCGTTTTTATCCACTTCTGATTTAAAATAAACCCCAGGCGATCGCACGATCTGATTGACAATAACCCTTTCTGCACCATTAATCAAAAACGTACCTCGATCGGTCATCAGAGGCAAATCACCGATAAATACTTCTTGTTCTTTTCTTTCTCCTGTTTCTTTATTCAACAATAATGTGGGTACATATACCTGCACTGAGTAGGTAGCATCTCTTTTTTTTGCTTCCTCAATGTGGTATTTTGGTTCTTTGAGGCGATATTTTCCCCCGATGAAATGTAATTCTAGTTTTCCTGCATAATCAGTAATAGGAGTAAAACTGTTGAGTTCTTCGATTAAGCCTTGCTCTAAAAACCATTTGTAACTAGAGCGTTGAATTTCGATTAAATCTGGTAACAGTTCTTGGGTTTTCATTATGTTATTGTCTATATTGGATTGATCTATCTTAAAGAAGAAAGAGGAGTCAGTAGTCAGGATTTAGGAGATTCATTGCCTAAAACCAAAAACAATCATGCCCCTAATACTTAGTCATTACTCATGTACGGGCATAGGGCCATTCGCCCCCACTTGTTACTTGTTACTCAGCCATTAGCTGAGTTTAAACAATCTACAGGCATTTTCACTGGTTAGAGATGCGATCGCCTCTAGAGATTGACCACGAATTTCTGCCAATTTTTCGGCCATAATAAGCACATAGGAAGGCTCATTTCTTTTCCCACGATGGGGAGTAGGAGCTAAAAAAGGACAGTCCGTTTCAATTAAGATGCGATCGTCGGGAACGATCCTAGCACTTTCATGGACAGTTTTGGCATTTTTAAATGTTACAACCCCACTAAAGCTAATATACATTCCTAGATCAAGAAACCACTGAGTTTCTTCTGGATTGCCCCCCCAACAGTGCATAACCCCTGTTATTGTACCTTTTTCTTGGTGAAATTGTACTAAAATATCCCGTAGGGCGATCGCCGCATCTCTACAGTGGATAATAACGGGCTTATTTAATTGATAGGCAATTTCTAGTTGTTTCCAGAAAACTTCTTTTTGTAATTCTGATTGATCATCTTTATAAAAATCCAAACCCATTTCGCCGATAGCAACTACTTTAGGAGTGGATTGGGCGGATTGTAATATCTGTTGATAGGTTTTTTCTCCTTGCCACTTATCGGCAGATAGAGGATGTAAACCTACACTACAGTACAACTCAGGAAACTTGTCCGACAATGCTTTGATAGTATCAAACTCTTGAGGTTCAACACAGGAATGGATTAGTTTATTCACTCCCACTGATCTCCAACGAGATGCGATCGCATCTAATTCATCCTGAAAAACATCAAAGTTGATATGTACATGAGTATCAATTAGTTGCATTATTTGTTTTATGTCTAATGACAACAAGAAATAATTAGAGTGCGGAGTGCGGAGTTATCATTTGAGAGAATGAACGGTAAAAAAATAGAGTTACTACTCTCCCCATGGCTCCCCCTCTCTCCATGCTTACCTCTGTCCCCACTCATCCTAAGATGCTTGAGGTTGGGCTGCTTTAGAAAACGCTCTAGCTAATCTTGCTTTTTTTCTAGCCGCATTATTTTTATGGTAAACACCTCTTTTCACAGCTTTATCAATTTTGCTGTAAGCAGCAGATTGACACGATTGTACTGCTTGTTTTAACTCATCACTAGGAGAAGCTGCATAAGCCTCTACTGCTTGGAAGTATTTTTTCATAAGAGTTTTAACCGCAGATTTATAAGCCTTATTACGGAGGCGGTTACGCTCGTTAACTTCGATTCTCTTGAGAGCAGATTTTGAATTAGCCACTATTTTTATCTCTTACCTAGACTACTATATTTAATGATAGGTTTTTTTATAGAATATCAGAATAACTATTTTAGCCTTCTAAGGGAACTATTGACAAGAGCTATTTTTATAGGTAATGTCATAAAATAAATTTAGACATCTGGAAAAAATTAACATTTTTCCTTGGTAGTTCGGGCTTCTAGCCCGAATTCTGTCAGAGTCGATTAATTCCCTTTCCAACTTCCGTGAAGGCCATAGGGAATATGTTGTTTTAAATGTAAAGTAGCCACAGGAGTAGAAATATCTTTCCCGTCAAAAATAACTAAATTAGACTTATGAGAGCTAGAATCGTAGATGAGATTGAATACCCAACCATCATCCTCTGATTCTCCATTAACTTTCGGAACGAAAATTGGCTCTCCTGCAAAGCCTTTTGGAGCGAAAGAATATAATTGTTGTTCCTTGGTTTCCGGAGCTAATTTTAATAAGGCTTGTAAAGGGGCGTTATTTGTCGGGTGATGTGCCGCACCGATAAATAAATAACGATAATCCCTACCTACCTTATCAGGATGAATATGAGGAAATTCCACACAACGATTATTAATTAACTCTTTGGTGACATGATTATCTTTTAAATTGAGTTTAAAACGCCATAATTGCCCCGGTGCAAGTTTATCAAAGTCCACCTCTTTATAGCTATTATCAGGATCGATTTGATTTAATCGATCGTAACAGATAGAATCAACGATGATTTCCCCTTCATTTACCTCAAAAGCATTAGCGTGGTGGAAAATAAAACCTGCTTCCGTTTCTAGGGTAATAACATCCTTATGGGGTGCATGACGAGGAATAAGAATGATTTTGGTAGGTTGATTTTCTAAAAACTTAACGCATTCTCCCGCACCTTTTAAACCAAATAGGAAAGGAAAAGGATTGTAACCCGTAGGATTTTGAAAAAAGATGCAATAGTTAGGAGTAATCACAAAATCATGAATAAAGGAAAATCCGGGGATGATGTGACTGTATTTTTGTAATAGTTTTCCGTTTTCGTCTAATTCATAAATAGTAATAGTGCTAGAAAGTCCAGTTTTGACACCAAAATTAATTAAGGAGGGTTTACCTTTGTTAAAGGCAGAAGCAGGATCGATTCTCGGATGGGCGGAAAAGACTTCCCCTGATTCTAAAATACCATCTAAATTATCTAAACCAACAGTTTCTAAATTTTCAGGATTAAGGTGATAAGGATGTGCTGCTTCCCATAAAGCCAGAAGTTTATTCCCCCAATGAATAACGTTAGTGTTAGCAATATTTTTTACTCGTAAATCAAATATATTCCCTAACCATCCCCCCGGTTTTTGACTGCCAAACACACCACGATAAAGCATTTTTCCTGCTTCTTTTTCTTCTAAAAACTCTTTAGTTTTCACAAAGCGATTGCGGAAAAAACATTTACCCTTGTCAAAGGTGAAAGCGCTAATCATACCATCACCGTCAAAGGGATGTTGCAAGGGTGTGCCGTAAACGTCTAAAAAACCCGGTCCATTGCGATATAATGTACCGGACAATTCAGCAGGAATTTCTCCTTCTATATCTTCAATCCAATATTCTAATTCTTGCTTCTGGGATTCGTAACCTTTACGCCAATCTTCTAGGCTATAGGATTTTTGATTTGGTTTTTCTAACTGTTGCATAGTATTGATTTAAAATTGCTTAATATTTCTTTACATATTGTGTTTATTATAGCCTTATATAAAATTATATTGAGCAAGAGTGCGATCGCATCTAAGGAGTAAAAAATGGTTGACTCAATTATGTATCAAGAGGATGGTTATGTGGTGTTGGAAACTAATCAACCTGAACAATTATTAACAGAAAAAGAATTATTAGACAAATTAGAGACAATTATCGCTAATTCTGATGATTTACCCTCAGATATAGTGAATATTCCTTCTTTATCAGCAAAAGCAAAGTATCTTTTAGGTAATTATTGCGAGTTTAATCTTGATGATGATAATTATTTACAATGGTATGTGGTACGATGGGAAAAATATACAGAATAGGGAACAATTAAAATGCAGAATTTAGAATAAAGGATTAGTTAATAGTTATTTCTTCTCACTCCCCACTCATTACTCATTACTCATTTAATAATGACTGAAAAAAAAATCTCCGTCTTAATCCCCGACTTATCCCTTCATGGTACAACTAGAGGCTATATTATCTCTCAAGGGTTGCAGAAATTGGGTTATCAGGTAAATATCTATGGTTTTCTTTTTGGCAGTGAAATTTATCCCCCTCCTCCTTACAGTTTGCCTATCACTTATTTTCACGGTAAACCCTTACCCTCTTTGGTTAAAACCATGTTTGACTTGAGTGGGGAAATTGACGGCGATATTTTATATGTGATTAAACCGCAATTAAGTAGTTTTGGCGTGGGTTTAATTAAGGCATGGCGAGGGAAAAAGCCTTTAATTCTTGATTTGGATGATTGGGAAATGGGAGAATGGGGAGGCGATGATTGGCAATATCAAGGGCAAATTTTTAATGATGTTTTCAATAAGAATAGCGCTTTGCGTAAACCGGGGCATCCTCTCTTTCTCCAATGGTTAGAAAAAGCCATGAATCGTGTTAATGGTATCACCGTTAGCAGTAAGTTTCTTGAATATCGTTATGGTGGCACTTATTTACCTAATGTTAGAGATACCGATGTCTTTAACCCTGATAATTTTAATGGTGAGGAATTAAGGGCAAAATACGGTTTAGATAATTATAAACTCTTGATGGTGACAGGTACGGCAAAACCAGAGCAAGGTATAGAAGATATATTGACGGCTTTGGATCAATTAAATAATCCTCAATTAAAATTGGTTTTAGTGGGGGGAAACCCAGAAAATAAAGACTATTATCAACAATTACAACATAAATGGGGACATTGGATTATTACGATTCAACCTCAATCCTTTGATCAAGTTCAAGGAGCGATCGCACTTTCTCATATCATGATGATCACCCCTCAGAATTTGCCTGTAAACGTAGCTAAATGCCCCTTAGAGTTGATAGAAGCCATGGCAATGGCAAAACCCATCATTGCCACTAAAGTCGGGGAAATTCCGCTTATTTTAGGGGATACAGGCTATTTAATTAATCCTCAATCTCCTCAAGAAATCGCCCAACAAATAACTTTCATTATGAATAACTATGAAGAAGCGGAAAAAAGAGGAAAACTAGCACGGGAAAAATGCGAACATTATTACAGTATTAATAGCCTGACTAATACACTAACACAGGTATTAAGTTTGATTTAACCTAACATCAAAATCAGGGATTTTTAACCTAAATTATTAGACATCTCCAGAAATTATTTTCTGTTGGTTCTTAGTAAAGGCTAAAGCCTTTAAAATGTTCATTATTAGAAATGTCTATTAGATATTAGGGAAAGACAAGTGCGATCGCACTTCAAAAACTCGATCGCACTAACCTACAAGGTATCGCACTTTTTCCCTAGTAATTGCTCTAATTGGGAAAAATCATGTCCATCGAGTCCACCAGTATATCTATTTATTCCTGATTCACTGTGTAGTCTTTTCATATAAATGCGTAGAGCCTCCTCATCTTGTCGATGGGTAAGGACATAATTCCTCAATTCTTTGCGATTCATTTGATCAAAGTTAGGTTTCTGTGTCATCATCAAGTTCCCATCGTCCGTTTTTAAAGATAGTTATACCTATTGTATCTCCTGCCAAAATATAAATTTCTTCTCGTTTCTCATCATAACGAAATAAATGAATGTCGGTGTAAAAATTAGACAAAGTTTGGCATACCCTTATACATACCAGCATTTGTTCTGGTTTTGGAATCATCTTTTAAAATAGCCATTAGAATAAATTAAGTTCACCATGATCATACAAGATTAAGAATTGATACATTTTTTTTATTTCAATTAAATAAATATGAGTTTAGTTATTTACTTCTTAAGACACGGAGAAACCACCGCTAGTGCTACAGGTGGTTATTGTGGTGTATTGGATTTGGATTTAACCCCAGAGGGTTATCTTATGGCAGAGGACTTTGCCAAAGCCTATCAACATATCCCTTGGCAGGGTATTTTTTCTAGCCCTTTAACTAGGACGATCGCCACTGCCACTCCTTTAGCTAAAGCCATTGGTATGGGTATTCAGCAACGGGATGGATTAAGGGAAATTGCCTACGGTAATTGGGAAGGAAAAACCCCAGAGGAGGTTAATCAAGAATACCATGATGAGTATGTCCGTTGGTTAGCTGATCCAGGCTGGAATGCCCCTACAGGGGGTGAAAAGGGTATTGATATTGCCCGTCGTAGCAATGAAGTTTTAGATGAAATTGAACGCAATTACCCCACTGGCAACGTTTTAGTTGTTTCCCATAAAGCCACTATTAGAATTATGGTATGTTCTCTACTAGGCATTGATATTGGTAGATACCGCGATCGCGTCTCCATGCCCGTAGCTTCCGTTACCATTGTCACCTTTACAGATCGAGGACCTCGTTTAGACATTTTAGGCGATCGCACCCATTTACGTCCTGAGTTATTAGCCAGAAAAGGAACTTAGTTAATTAGGAATTAGGAATTAGGAAAGAATTGTGTAAATTATGGTTTATTTAATTCCTTAAAGATCATAGTAATTGTAAGTATAAGTTACTATGTGTAATTGTTAATTAAACTTAATAATTAACTGTAAAAATACTTAATAAAAAAAAAGGCAGAAATGAGTTAATTTGGAGATGGTCAATAAAAAAGAGGTAAAGAATTATGTTTAATATAGCGTTTCCTCGTCAATATAAAGAAGTAAATTGGTCGGCAATCATCTTATTCACATTAGGATTTTGGCTTAGTGCTAGTTTTGTCTTAGATTTCGTCCTCATCCCTGCTTTATCCGTAACGGGAATGATGAGTCAAGGAGGATTTGCCAGTACGGGTTTTGTGATTTTTGGTATTTTTAATAGGGTAGAATTAATTTGTGCTTCCCTAGTGTTGACTACCGCATTAGTTTTCCGTTCACAACATTATTTTACTGAAAGAAAACAAGTTTTATCTATTATTTTTTCCAGTATTTTATTAGTTATTGCTTTAGCTTATACTTATGTCTTTACTCCTCATTTAACTGCATGGGGACTTTGTTTAGATCAATTTAGTGCTAGTCAAGCGATGCCTGAAAGCATGATTTCTTGGCATGAAGGTTATTGGTTTTTAGAGTTGATTAAATACGCTTTAGCTGGTACTTTGTTACGTTGGAGTTATCAAGGTTTACTGAATAATGAATAATGAATAATCGTAAAAAGAGAAAGGGGAATAGTGTATAATCAGAAATTGATTATTCGTACTTGACTTGTTACTTCTTTTGCACTCTAAATTCTTTATTCTTTATGATTCCTTTCGTAACTAGTTTTTTAGAAGAATATAATCAGTATTTACAACCCTTCTACTTGATTATGGCATGGGGGTTGTTTGCTGTATTAATTTCCACGTTAGTAACCGCTATTATTGATGTTAATAAACGTTCCAAAAAAATGCACCAAATACCCTGTACTAACTGTCAGTATTTTACCAAGAATTTTTACTTAAAATGTCCCGTTAATCCAGATATTGCCAACACTGAATTAGCCATAAGTTGCCGTGATTTTGAGCAAAAACGAGATTATTAAAGAATTAAAGATCATTTCTGTCAAGGTGTGATTATAATTAACAGTGGAAATAATTTGATTAATAATCCTATCTATGAATAAGAATAAAATGCGATCGCACCCCAAACCTTTGACATCTCATCTCAATATTTTTGTGATTTTTAGTATTTTAATTTCCACTCTCAATGGGAATATGGTATTAGCACAACCGTTGTGTTATCTCATTGATGCTAATGGCAATAGAATCAATTTATCTGGTATTTGTGGCAAATCTCCCCAAGCCACTGTTATTCCTCAAAAGACTCCTCCAACTCCCGAAAAACCCTCTCCTGATGCAAAGTCGGGTAATGATAAACCAACCCAAGAAAATCAGGCTAATCCAGAAAATCCCCAAGGAAATAATCCTAATTCACAAAACAATACAGGTGAATCAGGCAATACCCTTAATACAGGTGAGAAAGAAGAAATTGATACTTCTAATTTTCCTCCTGCGCAAAGAAAAATTCCCTTATTACAAAATCAGAAAAAAGAACAAATTACCGATAATCAATAATTAATAAATAAATAGTTAAATGGAAAATGCTTATTCTTTAATTTTATTTGGTGCTAATAAAGATAGATATTTTCAGCAAATATTAGAAGAATTAAACCCCCAGAAATTGATTTGTCAAGAATCATTGAAAGAGGAGTTAAAAATTAATCCTATTATAGTTAAAAGCAAAACTTTAAATCTTGAAATTTTTAAGCAAATTAAGGAACAATTAACCGATAATGTGATTTTATTGAATGGGGTTTTTTATCCTGAAAATAATTGGCTGATTTATCTAATAAGGATTTTTAATAAACAACCAACTAATTTACTGGTAGGAAATGTTATTAATGATCATTTTTTCTCTAAACTATTTCAAAAACAATCGAATTCTTTATCTAATCAGATTGAACACATTTTCAATAATTGTCTAGTAAAAAAAAATTGCTAGAAAAGATTTTGATTGGATTACAGAAAAAAGTTAATAGTAAAGAATCATGGATTTGTGAACGGATTTGGATGGAAATAGAGGCAGAAATAATTTATAATGAAAATATACAAGTTGGAAAAAAATAAGAGATTCGGACAAAAAAAACTAATAATGTTTTCCCCAATGAGCTAAAAGACGTAAAATTAAATGATAGGCGATCGCACCGAAAATAATACCGACAATAACAGATCCAAATAATAAAGTAACGATTATTTCAGTACCCATTTGAGCAAATTCCCGCCATGATTGCCAATTAAATTCTAAGGCTTGATTATCGATAAAAAATCCTAAAATTAACTTTCCTACATGAAAATTAAACAGGAATAAAGGAACATAAGTGAAAGGATTACTAATCCAAGTTCCCATCAAAGCAGTAAACTTATTTCCCCTAACTAAAAAGGCTAGTAAGAGACTAATTAAAAACTGTAAACCCATTAAAGGTAAACAACCAGCAAAAACACCAACCGCAAAGCCTCTAGCGATAGCGTGAGGATGTTCTCTTAACCTTAATAAACGCCATTTATAGTAATTTATATACCTTTGCCATGACTTTTTTTTAGTTTTATTGGAGTGTTTATTCAATCTATTTTTTTCAAAATAATAATGATTATTGTTTGAATCTTTTTTATCAATAATAGGAATACTTTTTTTCTCAAAATAAGCCATATAAAGAATTAAGAATTAAGAAAATGAGGTGTCAGGTGTCAGGTATCAGGTGAAATAAATATTTCTCCCCACTCCCCACTTTATGCCTTACCGATAAAACATTATCTTTTCCATGATAGCTAATGACTGCTAAACTGTAGGTTAAGACTATTGTAATAACAGGTTGTTCCTTGCGATGAATACTCAACAAATACCCCTCTTTCCTCCCCGTAGTTTACAAGAGTTGATGAAGGATATTGAGATATTAACGGCAGAAATTCAAGAGTTATACTGTCAGGATTCCCTACCGTGGATTATCGGTTATAGTGGAGGAAAGGATAGTAGCTGTATTTTACAATTAATTTGGAATGCGATCGCATCTTTACCAGTAAAAAAGCGTCAAAAGAAGATATATATAATTACCACAGATACCCAAGTGGAGAATCCAGTAGTTGCCTATTGGGTGAAAGATTGTATCAAACGAATGAAACAGACGGCAAAAGAGCAAAATATGCCTTTTGAGCCTCATTTAATCCATCCTGCGGTAAAAAATACCTTTTGGGTGTGTTTAATCGGCAAAGGCTATCCCGCACCCCGTAACGGATTTCGTTGGTGCACCGAAAGAATGAAAATTCAACCGGCGGATAATTTTATCAAAGAAACAGTGCGTTGTTATGGGGAAGTAATTTTGGTGTTAGGCACACGTAAAGCCGAAAGTGTTGCCCGTGCCAGAAGTATGGAAAAACACGCCAAAGCCAGAGTTAGAGAGCGTTTAAACCTTAATTCCCGTTTCCCTCACTCCTATATTTATACTCCCATCGAAGATTGGCGTACGGATGAAGTATGGCTTTATTTGTTGCAATGGCAAAATCCTTGGGGGGGGGATAATCAAGATTTATTTACCCTCTATCGAGGTGCAACAGCAGATAATGAATGTCCTTTAGTGGTGGATACCTCTACCCCTAGTTGTGGGGATTCTCGTTTTGGTTGTTGGGTGTGTACGATGGTAAGTAAAGATAAATCAATGGAGGCAATGATTCACAATGATGAGGATAAGGATTGGTTACAACCTCTGTTGGATTTGCGTAACGAGTTAGATATTCAAGATGATAAGGATAAGCGAGATTTTCGGCGTATTTATGGGAAAGTCGAATTATTTACTCGTAATAATGAAGGAGAAGAATCTATCGTCCCAATTCCGGGTCCATATCTCAAACAATGGCGAGAATACTGGTTAAGAAAACTACTGGAAGCACAGATAAGTGTTCGCAAAAATGCCCCTCCCTCATTTCAAAATTTACAGTTAATTACCACTGAGGAGTTAAGTGAAATTCGCCGTATTTGGTTAGAAGAAAAACACGAGTTTGAGGACACTTTACCACGCATTTATCAAGAAGTAATGGGAGAGGAATTTTTTGATCCTCGTCTGGGTGTCGGAAGTAGCCTTTTAGGTAGTGAGGAATGGCAGTTGTTAGAGGAATTATGCGATGGAGATCCTATGCACTTAGAGTTAATGACAAGATTACTCGATACTGAGCGACAGTTTTTTACTAAAGTTCGCCGTGTTGGTATCTATCAATCCCTTGAAAAGTGTTTTGACACTAGCTCTCGTTGTGAAGAAGATGCGATCGCAAATGCGAAATATATTCAAGAAGTCAAAGAAGCGGCTCAAACGGGAGATGTCAAGGTATTGCAACAAAAATTAATATGGGGGAATCTTAAGTTTTCTAAAGACTGAGTAGGGTTAACAAATCACTTCCAAGCAAGGAAGAATTCTGTTTGAGAATTGAAACCGAGTCCAGTTAAGGTGATTTCTAATAATAAATATACCTGCATGATCCCCCCTAACCCCCCTTAAAAAAGGGGGAATTATAAGGAAGATTGGTAAATTCTTTCTTGGAAACCGCCTAAGTCCTCTAACTTTAAACGACACTAATCTGTCACCGATGACAATTAATTTGGCACTGTACAAGTACAGTACATGAGCAAGTGGACGTAACTGGATTCGAACCAGTGACCCCATCGATGTCAACGATGTACTCTAACCAACTGAGCTATACGTCCTCGCAGAAAACCATTATACTAAGAAACCCTGAATCATGCAAGTAAAATAAAGAAAAAACAATTTCTTGATCAGAATATGAGGATTAACGACAATCATTTGTTAGAATAGCAAGGAAAATTTAAAGATCAGTAAACAGTCTTTGAGTCAATCACTAGAAATTCCAAAACTTGATACTCTGGCACAAGAATTAGCGGCTATCCAGCAAACTGGCTCAAAAAAAATAGCCCTTTTAGGATCTCGTCATGTGCCAATTACTCATCAACATTTAATCGAAATGATGAGTTATGCCCTCGTGTTAGAAGGAAACAGAATCATTACCTCTGGGGCGGCTGGTACTAATTCGGCGGCTATTAAAGGGGCAATGCGTGCTGATCCTAATCTACTCACCGTTATTTTACCCCAAAGTTTGGCTCGTCAACCAAGAGAGTCTCAGGAGCAATTAAAGCAAGTTATTCATCTTGTGGAAAATCCTGAGAATGATAATCTTTCTTTAGGAGAAGCCAGTGCGATTTGTAATCGGGAAATAATTTCTCGTTGTCAACAAATTATTTGTTTTGCTTTCCATGATAGTAATACTCTTATGCAAACCTGTAAGGAGGCAGATGAACAACGAAAGGTAGTTACTCGGTTTTATTTTGACTAAATGCAAGAGGCTTAAGACAATTTTTTGTCTTGTCTCACGCTATTTTAATAATGATGATCAAGAGAAGATTAGTTTTTAAGAAAAGAAATATACTTCTTGTTTGTTTGTTAATATTAGGTTATTTCTTCCTCAAACCTTCACCTAAAGCTCAAGTTTATTCCTCCCCAGTTATTAGAGGTGTTTGGTTGACAAATGTTTTTACCGCATTTCTTCATCACACAACCTTGCTAGACAATCTTTTTTATCATCTAGCAAAGTCCGGTTATACTCATGTATATATTAGTGCATACGGCTATGGTGGGACACTATATAAATCTAATCACTCATCTAGCAATCCTTTATTTGTACCTCCATTTACCAATGTGTTAAAAGCCTCAGAAAATGAGGCTCAACGTCAGGGATTAAAGTTATATGCTTGGTTAGAATATGGGTTAATGTTAATGAAAAACGATGAAGTAGTGATCCAAATATATAGAGATAATTCTGAGGAATTTGTAAAGTCGATCTTAACTTCTAAGATCGATCGCCTCCCTCAAAATATGCCCGTAGCCATTGGTATATTTGCTGGACCTTTAGACAAACCCAAAGATTTTGGAGAGGTAAATAAACAAATAAAATTGGCTACTGATTTGGGTTATGGATTTTCTATCTTTTGTTGGGAATATAGGGCTTTAGGTGGATTATAAACATCTTCAATCTTGAGAAAATCTGAACTCCTAATCTCAACTCTAAACTCTGAAATCCTCTGTTTAATGTTGAATTTCGATTAAATGTAACAATGTAGTTGTTTTTGATAATTAAGTATCTGATAATATGATTAGCAGAAGGGAAAAAATTTGGCTAATCCCTTCTGTTATATAATTTTAGAACTAAGGAGATTTTAGCATGACTACGGTAACGGAAAATGATTTAAAAGAGTTAAAAGATTTAATTACTCAGTTAAGTGATCGTCAAAATAATCAGTTCAATGAACTTCGCTTAAATCAAGAAAGAATATTAACAAGACTAGAAGACTGGAAACCGGCGATCGACAAAATTAGATTAATTAATTTGTAGGCTTTTTTTATATTTTTCCATTATTATTTACGGTTCTTTTATAGTAGTTATGGTAAATTAATAAAAAAAATACTATAAACCTGATAAAATAAGGGATAAATTATAATAAAAATGCAATTTTTATAAATTAACAGTTTTTATTTTACCTGACACCTTTTCCTAACCAAAAATTTAGATACTCAAGGTAAGAAAACCTTATTTACTAGAGCTAAAAATTCCGTTTCATTAATAATTTTTAGTTGTAATTGCCTTGCTTTTTCCAGTTTAGATCCTGCACTTTCTCCCACTACTACAAAATCTGTTTTTTTACTGATACTACTCCCCACTTTCCCGCCGACAGATTCAATTAATTTTTTCGCTTCATCTCTTTTTAATGTGGGTAAAGTTCCAGTTAGCACAAAGGTTTTGCCCACTAATTCTGAGGATAAATCTTCTATTTTTTCAAGGGTTTTAAAGTTAATATTGAGAGTTTTTAATTCATCTATTAATTGTAAATTTTCAGGGGTTTTAAACCATAAAAATACAGATTTTGCTATTTCTTCTCCAATGCCATTAATGGTTTCTAATTCTTCTTGAGTGGCATTAATTAAGTTATCTATGTTATGAAAATTTTCTGCTAAGATTTTGGCGTTTACTTGCCCTACATAACGGATTCCTAAACCGTATAATACCCTAGGAAAAGGTTGATTTTTACTATTATTAATAGCATCGATTAATTTTTGGGCAGATTTTTCTCCCATTCTCTCTAAATCGCTAATTTGAAAAGGTGTTAATCTATATAAATCAGCAATAGATTTCACTAATCGATATTCCATCAAAGAAATAACGACTTTTTCTCCCAAGCCTCGAATATCCATTGCATCCCTCGATGCCCAATGAATCAGGCTACCTCTTAAAATGGCAGGGCAAGAATTGTTAACGCAACGCAATACAGCCTCTGTTTCTGTCTTGAACAATAAAGAGTTACATTCTGGGCAATGGGTAGGCATTTGAAAAGGTTGGGTGTTTTCTGGTCTTAAATCTGTTAAAACCTCCACTACTTCGGGGATGATTTCTCCTGCTTTGCGGATTGTGACGGTATCCCCCACTCTAATATCTAATTCTCTCACTCGATCGCCGTTATGTAAAGTAGCTCTTTGAACCGTTGTGCCTCCCAGTTGTACTGGTTTCATGATTGCCATAGGAGTTACTGCCCCTGTACGTCCGACATTGACGATGATTTTTTCGACTATGGTTGGCACTTCTTCGGCAGGATACTTAAGTGCGATCGCCCATCGAGGAAATTTTTGGGTAAAACCGAGTTTTTGTTGTAGGGAAAAAGAGTTAATTTTAATCACCATGCCATCAGTCATATATGGTAAATCATGGCGTTTTGTTTCCCATTCATCTAGGTATTCTTTTAATGTGGATAAACTGCTAAATACTTGATAATTAGGATTAACTAAAAATCCGATATGTTTTAAAAAATCTAACATATTATATTGAGTATCGATGAATTTATCTTCAGGCAAAATATGCGCATTATAAGCGAAAAAACTCAACTTTCTTTCACTGACAATTTGCGGATCTAATTGCCTTAAAGTTCCCGCCGTTGCATTGCGGGGATTAGCAAACAAATTCTCTCCTAATTTTTCTTTTTTTTGATTAATTCTCTTAAATTCTTCTAAGGGTAAAAAAGCCTCTCCTCTGACTTCTAAAACTTCAGGAGGATTCTCCATTTCTAAACGTAAAGGAATTGAGCGAATAGTTCGTAAATTATAGGTTATATCCTCTCCTGTCACCCCATCTCCTCTAGTTAATCCCCTAACTAAAATACCATTTTCATAAGTTAAAGCAATGGCTGATCCATCGATTTTTAATTCACAAATATATTGGAATTCTGGTATTTTATTTAATTGTCTTTGCCAACGATTTTCCCAGTCTTTTAACTCGTCAAAATTGAAAGCATTATCAAGACTATAAAGAGGTATATTATGGGCGATCGAATTAAATTGACTACTAAGTTTATCTCCGACTCTTTGAGTAGGGCTATCAGGAGTAATTAAATTAGGATATTCTGTTTCTAAGGTTAATAATTCTCTGTATAATTGATCATAAATAGAGTCGTCCATTATGGGATTATCTAAGACATAATAAGCATAACTTGCCCTTTGTAATTGTCTTTTTAAATCCTTAATTCTTTCTATTTTTACAGGAGGAATATTGTTCATATTAATATAGTATTTTTACTCTATTAGATCACTATTTTACAACAGTTTTCATTTCCTTAAACCAAACCTTGCATTCTTCATGAAAGTACCTTTGTTCCTTTGCACCTTTGCGAGAGATAAAAAATATGGTTTATTGATTGAAAAGTGGTATGGTGCAAAATGTTTGGGATAAATTTTAGGCTAAAGCCTGTAGGGGCATAATATATTATGCCCCTACGAACATTTTTTAAAAAAGAGCAAAAAAAAAGCCCAGTGCTTTACTGTGCATTAAATTAATTAAGTTGGGTTACGCTACCGCTAACCCAACCTACAGAAGTCTGGTGTTTATTCCTTCAGAAGAAATTAACGTTGAGGTGCTAATTCACCCTGATTCTCTGATTCGGTGCTACCATGACGACGGCGAGAGGTGAGGGTATTGAATAACATCTTACCAATAGCCATGATCAGATTACCTTCTAACTCTTGAAACATTATCATATTCATTCCAAAAGCGTCATTGGCTTCGTCAACAATTTTCTCGGCGGTTGCTTCATCTACGGGTAAGTCATTTAAGGCTTGACGATACATATTTTTGAAGGCTTTTTCATCGCTGATGGTTTCAAATTCATAAAAAGCTGTGCCTTCTCCGTCTAAATTCATGGCTTTTTGAGCAATATTCTTGAGAATTTGCCCTCCCGATAAGTCTCCTAAATAACGGGTATAAGAATGGGCTGCAAATAATTCGGGTTGGTTTTTGGCAATTTCATGGATGCGATCGACGTATGTTTGTCCAGCAGGAGTAATCTGGATCTCATTTTTCCAGTTTGCACCATAATAGAATTGTAAGTCTTTAGCTAAACTAGGTTGACGGTTTAACTCAGGAAAGTAAATCTTACCAACGATGGGATGATCTTTTAAACGCTCCATTTCTTCTTCCATCGCACCATAAACAAAGTAGAGGTTTGCGGCTAATTTGCGATAGGAATTTTTCTCAACTACTCCTTTCAGGAAGCACTTAATAAACCCCATGTTTTCCGCCATAGAATGGGATTTTTTCGTACCTTCTTTTAACATTGTGGCTAGATTAACTGTCATGATTTTTTGATTCCCTAATATTTCTGATATTTTGTTTATAAAAATTTACAAAACTTTTTTTATTGCTAATTTTTTACCTTAAACCTAATCATGTTCAATTTATATTAAGAATTTTTACAATAAAGTCATGAACTAAATGGGCTTGAGCAGGTATAATCTCATGACCAATATCAAATTCGTGGTATTCTACGTTAACTCCTACTTCTGTTAATTTTTCTCTCCCCATTCGAGCCGATGCGATCGAGACTACGGCATCTTGTGTACCATGGGAGATAAAGGTGGGAGGAAAAGGATTTCTGTCGGCGGTGGGTTCAAAATGTAGATAACCACTCAAACTAATCACTCCTGCTACGGGTAATTGTAAACCAATATCCAAACTCATCGCTCCTCCCTGAGAAAATCCACCCAAAAAGGTTTTATTGAGAGGAATATTGGTGTTATCTTCCAAAGATAATAGCCAACGATAAAGTTGATCTAAACTGGCGGATATGCCTTCATTATTGTTTTCTAAAGCATACCATGCCCTTCCCCCCGGTACTTGATGGTGAGGGTAAGGTGCATTGGGAAAGAGGAATAAGCAAGATGGTAGGTGAAGCATGGGTATTAAGGCTGTTAAATCGTGATAGGTTGCACCCCATCCGTGTAATAATACAAAAATAAATTCTGGTGTTTTGCCGTTGCTAGGGTTATGAGAAATTACGTCTAAAGTCATGATTTGTCATAGATTTAGTTTTCATTCAGTTTATCTTCAAAGGGGCGGGATTTTGCCCCTTTTTTTTCATAGACTTCTCCCATTTTCTCCTCCGTTATATAGCATCATCTCCCGAATGTGGGTTTTTAAGACGGTTTCCAAGAAAGAATTTACCAATCTTCCTTATAATTCCCCCTTTGTTAAGCAGGGCGTTTTCAAAGTCAGAGTAAAATTAAAAAAAAGATGGACTTTTTCGTTAT
>CAYPDC010000028.1:0-35214 GCA_964409355.1 uncultured Cyanobacterium sp. | reverse complement strand
GGGGTGAATCTTGGCAAGTTTGATTCTGCCTTACCCCTAACTATTGAGTGGATACTTAAACTGCATATTAAGGCTCAATGAAATTAGTAGAAGATCCACATTTATAATCAATTTATTTAAGCACAGAAATGACCCAAGCCGAAATAATGATCAAAATAAAACCTGTTTCACTAATTTTTAAATAAATGGGAGTTTTATGCCATTCATTAATAAGAATTTCTTGATAATTGCCTGAAAATGATTTGAGTTTATCTAACCAATATTTAGGGTTTTCATCCTCTCTAAAATCTAGTTTAAAAATTGATAATAAAAAAATAAAACTGCCTATTTTAGCCATAGTTAATAAATGAAAAGCGATAGCCGTAACAACTATAATAAGCGAAATAAGGTGTAAATAGTACCAAAAATGATTTAACTCTCCTTCAGGCAACCATTTTTCATCCATCATTTTCCCGCTATACACTGCAAAAATTAAAGCGAAAATACTAAAAGTATTAACCAGACGATGAAGGGAATACCACCAAATAGGTTTATTAACTAATTTTAGTTTTTTTAAGGTATCTTTTTGAATCAATTTTTGAGCCTGTTTATGAATACTATAAACGATAAAAACAGGCAATATTAACAATACCCATAAGCCAAAAGTGCCGTGGATTCCTTCTATCTCCTTCCAGTCAGGGAGAAAGGCTACTTTTCCCCAACGCCCATCATAGGTATTATATGTCCAAAAAGCCGTAATAACTGCTAAAATAACCGATAATCCTTGCAGATTATGCAGTATCCTTAATAAGAGTTTCTGATAAGGAGATTTTGACTTAGTTTTCATGAGAGATGCCCAAAAATTTACATACTCAAAGTAAAAAAGCTGAGAAAATTGTATCTTAAGATTAAGATTAACCCACAAAAAACTATGACAGAAAAAAATTTTGGCGTTGCCATTGTTGGCACAGGTTTTGGGAAGCAAATTCATTTACCTGCTTTTCAACTCCATCCCCACACACAAGTGGTGGCTATATATCATCGTATCCTCCATCGAGCAAGGGCGATGGCATCGGAATATAATATTACCCACGCTATGGATGATTTAGAAACAGTTTGCCGTTTACCAGAAGTTGACATAGTCAGTATTTCCACCCCCCCATTTTTACACTATGACATGGCAAAAACCGCCCTTCATCACGATAAACATATTCTTCTGGAAAAACCTCTTAATCTCAACGCCCATGAAACTAGAGAAATCTATCATTTAGCAAAACAAAAACATAAAATTGTCGTCGCTGATTTTGAATTTCGTTTTATTCCCCCATGGCAATTACTCAAAGAATATTTAGACAATGGCTATATCGGCAAAACCAGACTAATCAAAATCGACTGGTTAGTAGCATCAAGAGGAAACCCCCAACGGGCATGGAATTGGTATTCCCTCAGAGAAAAAGGTGGCGGTGCATTAGGTGCGATCGGCTCTCATGCTTTCGACTATATTCACTGGTTATTTGGAGAAATAGCTACTATTTCTGCTTATTTAGGCTGTGCCATAGCCCAACGTCCTGATCCTCTTGCTAACAACCAATTAAAACCAGTTACTGCCGACGATACTTGTTTAATCACCCTCGAATTAAATAACGGCACACCAGTACAAATTAATCTTAGCTCAGTAACTTATCAAGGGCGCGGTCATTGGCTAGAAATTTATGGGGAAAAAGGCACATTAGTCTTAGGCAGTGACAACCTCAAAGATTATGTACACGGTTTTAAACTATACGCTTCTCAAGACAATCAACCTCTTCAACAAGTGGCAATACCTGACAGACTAGCTTTCCCAAAAGTTTTCGAGGATGGCAGACTCGCACCATTTATCAGAGTGGTTGATCAACTAGTTAAAAATATTGATAATAAGAGAATGGATGCGCCATCAATTATTGAAGGAATTTACTCTCAACTGCTGATGGATTTAACCCACAAATCCCATTCCCAAAAACAACGTTTGAAAGTGCCTTCTTTACAAGACTTTCTCTGGGTTTAACAGAGATTTTGCACCTTACAAAAAACATCTCGGTTTTTAGATTTCAGTCGGTGCTTTTTGATGATCCACAATTATCGCATTTACCACAACGGAAATTTTCTCCCGGTGCAAACCCAAAAGCCTTGAGGAGAAAAGCCCAACGACACTTTTTTGTCGTCATATATTCTTGGGTGAGTTGGACTAATTTTTTTTGTTGATCACACAGAGATGCGATCGCCCCTTGGGGATTTTTGGGGATAATCTGATAGTGAAATGGATCTAACCAGTGCAATTGTTTGCTAAAATGCAAAATCGAAAGATATAATTGTTTATCCCTGTGCAAATTTTCGATACTACCTTGTTGGGGTAATTGTGTGATTAATCTGAGTGCCTGTTGATATTGCTTAATTTGTCTTTGTAAAAAATATTGACTTCTTTGCTTATCTTCAGGGTTTAACCAACCTGTTTTCTCGCTAATGAGAGTTATGGCTTCGGTTAATTTGCCATCCCTGCCCCCTCTACCGATTTCTTGGATATACTCAGATAGGAGTAAAGGGGCTTGATAATGAAATACCCATCGCAGATTCGATTTATTAATACCCATACCGAAAGCGGAGGTGCAAACTACAAATTTTATCCTCTCTTTTAGCCAATCTTTCTCAATAGAGCGTCTAATACTTGCTTCTAAGCCTCCATGATAGGCTTGATTGGGATAACCTAATTCATTAAGTAATTGAGCTATATTTTGACTATCTTTTCTTGTTCTGACATAAATTAAACCACTTCTTTGCTTATTTTTGTTGATATAGTTAATTAACTCTTGTTTTCTGCCTCTAGCTGTCCAAATTGCCTTTACTTTAATCTGTAAGTTATCTCGATAAGGGCTAAGTAAAAATTTTTCAGGGTTCGATAGTTGCAAATATTCTCTAATAACTTGCTGAGTAGTTTGATCAGCAGTGGCGGTAAAAGCTGCCATCGCTATGGGGGGCTGATTTAGTTTAGACTGGATTAAATTAGAACGAATCATGCCCAGTCTGAGATAGGCAGGGCGAAAACTGTCTCCCCATTGGGCTAAACAGTGGGCTTCGTCTAAAATTAAGGCATTGATGATTAAATTAGGGCGAGAAATAATTTTCCAGATAGCAGGGGAAAGGAGGGTTTCAGGAGACAGATATAACAGTCTTAATTGCTGATTTTCTAGTAAATTTAAGGTGGAGGTGCGATCTCGCTTGAGGATTTCACTGTGTAAAATAGAGGCAGGTAAGTTTTTCTGTCGCAATTCTTGCACTTGATTTTCCATTAAAGCCACCAAGGGAGAAATAACTAAAGTCAATCCTTGTTGTAGTAAGGCAGGTAATTGGAAACAAAGAGACTTACCTCCTCCAGTGGGCATTACGACTAAACAATCTTTTCCTGAGAGAATAGCGGTGATTATTTCGGCTTGGGGATAGCGAAAATCATCATAACCCCAATATTTTTTCAAGTTATTTTTTAAGAATTGTAAATTATTATTCATGGTTTGAATACCTATTGTTACACTTATAGCAATATTAACTTTTATTGGTTTATAGTAAATTTATTTTTTCGCTCGATGATAAGGTTTAAATCAGCAAATTTATCAACTAATTGAACATCACCACGTACTCGAATTAAGTAATAACCTTTATTCTTTAAAGCCACACTATTTTCCTGAATATTAGTTAATTGAAATGAACTGACTGGTAAACTACTGCGATCGTATAAAGTTACATAAATATCGTATTTATTAAGGCTATCTTCATCGGTGTTTAATTGGATAAATTCATTTTTATCTAAATAATCATAGTAAAATTTAGTATCCGTTGCACCTACAGGTAAAAATTCATTCTGTACAAAAGAGGGGGGTAAAAATTTCTGCCAACGTAAAACAGTATAAATATAATAGTGAAGAGCCAAAAATAACCAATTTTTACGGTCAATTAATGTTTCATAAAATTCATTACTATTATTCGGTATCTGTTTAAAAGATGTTAATTCTTGACCATCAACTTTAATGGCAGGTAATACTAAATTATCATAGTAATTATAATATCTTAATCCAATAGTATATTTTCCTGATTTTAAAGATAAACTATGGTAATTTTCACTATAATTCACTTGATTAGATTCAACCCAAGTGGTGGTTTTATAACTGGGAAAACTATAAAAAATCGCAATCCAAGATTGAGCAGAATTTTGAGGGGATTTCAGTTCAATACTGACAGAATTTGCTACTGAAAAAGGACCTAAAGTGCCAATGATAGCATGAGTGTTCCAACGGGGGGCTTTCGTCATTAAGACAGCTAAGTTAAGATTAGATTTCACTAATTCATTATCAATAACTCGCCACTGATTAGCCTTTTTTTTGTTAAAAACTAGATATAAAGTATATAAATTGCCAATAATAAACTTATATACTTTAGCGAAAACATAGGATAGTAAAGCGAGTAATAGATCGACAATAATTAATAAACTATTCATTTTGAACTTATCAAAATTGTAAATAACTAATTATCAATTATCCATCATCAAAGATCAATTTATCTATTTTTTTTATCAATATCTATCAAGTTTAACCCCGAACTCCGAACTTTGGTTTAATTCTTAATTTTTAATTACTTTCTGTCTCCGTTGCAGGTACAGGTTCTTTAAACACGACCTTGAGTAAAGGAGGAGCAACAAAAGTTGTTACAATCACCATAACGATAATCGCCGCATCGGTAGAAGGGGAAAGAGCGCCACTAGCCGAACCAACTCCTGCAAACACTAAACCCACTTCTCCTCTAGGTATCATACCCACACCGATGGCAAGTTTATTAACATCGGGTTGCCCCCAAATAGTAAAACCTGCCACAACTTTACCAATAATCGCCACAACTACGAGGAAAGAAGCAATAATCAAACCTTCTCTGTTGCTAGGCACGGCAGGATTTAAGACGCTTAAGTCGGTTTTAGCACCAACACAGACAAAGAAAATTGGTACAAACACATCCGCCACGGGGATAATTTGTTTCTCTAATTCCTTTCTTTTGTCCGTTTCTGCTAAAATTAAACCGGCCGCAAATGCTCCTAAAATTGCTTCTAGTTGAATAACGTTGGCAATGTATGCCAAAGTGAAAGCGAAAATTAAACCAGTAATGAGAATATCCCCTCTAGTTTTCATTTGATTGACTAAACCTACTAACCAAGGACTGATTAAACGCCCAATCAAGATCGCACCGATAAGGAATGCACCGGCACTAATGATTAAATAAATAATTTGACTAACTTCAACTTCTCCAGTTTTGGCTAAACTTGCCACCACCGCTAAGATAATAATTCCCAAAATATCATCTAAAACCGCCGCACCGATGATAATTTGTCCTTCTTTTGAGCTTAATTGCCCTAATTCTGCCAATACCTTCGCCGTAATGCCGATACTGGTAGCAGTTAATGCCGCCCCTGCAAAAATAGAGGGAATTAAGGGTAAATGAAAGAAATAGTCTAAGCCAAATGTACCTAATGCAAAAGGCACAACTACCCCTGACACCGCCACCACTGATGCAGAAGGTCCGACTCTAATTAATTCTTTTAAGTCCGATTCCAAACCGATTTCAAATAAAAGAATGATAACCCCTAATTCGGAAAAAACTGAGATTACTTCACTCACAATATCGAATACTTGTTCAGAGGAAGAAGGTTCTAAATTAGCGGTAGTTTCTAAAAATTGAATAATGAGGGAATCTTCTCCTGATAATCCCCCTTCGGGAAAAATAACTAATTTAAGGGCAGATATCCCGATCACAACCCCACCAACTAATTCTCCTAACACCGCAGGAAGTCCGATTCTAGCACATAATTCTCCCCCCACTTTACTGGCAAAGTAAATGATGATCAAAGTTAATAAAACTCCTGCCAGAATAAGAGTTGGACTAGCTGTTTCTGCTGATGTTGCCGTTGCGAAAACAGGATAAAACCAAGCCATAGATTTTGAATTTTGCGATTAAAGTTTACTTTCTTTTTTTGATAGTTTACACTTTAACTTATCATTGCTTCAGTTCGAACATAAAATTGATGGGAAAAGTAGTTACATTTTTGTTAGGGGGTGGTGTCGCTACCGCCATCATAAAGACTAGCTAAACGTAATTGACGGCGAACTACAAATTCCATCAAGGTAAACACTCTCAAAGCAATGGTTAATAAAAACATCAAACCTCTAATTTTATCTTCATCCCGAAAATAAATTAGGTAAAGCGGATAAACGTCCTTCTAAACAGTATATCCAGATTGAACTAAAGCCCATCAATTTAATTTTTACAAAGATTATTTGCATGAAAAAAATTATTATTACTCATCCGATCGCATCTGCTACTGTTGAGAAATTAAATTTAAAATCTATCGAAGAAAAGTATAGTGTAGAAGATAAAAAAGCCTACTATCAAGAAATAAATAATCAAGCAATTTTATATGTGCCTGATATTGGAGCAAGACAAATTCCCGATGAAGAAAATGATCCTAGTATTGAAAGATTAGAAGATTTATTAGTTAGGTTTCAACCCGATTTTTTAATTGTTGGTAGTAACGCAGTTCCTGCTTGGGTATTGACTTCTTGGCGATCTGCCGTAGGTGATGAAAAAGATTTAATGGTGATTAGAAGGGGGGTTGATACAAGGGCAATCGCAGTTTATACCGCAGAAAAATTAAACATCAAAGTCGGTAATTTACCCGGTATTAACTCCCCCTATGTGGCTCAACATCTACTCAAATATTTAGAGTTAAATAAAGCAGATCAAAATAACAGTAAAATAGCCATAATAGGAGTCGGAAATATTGGCAAAGTTATCGTTAATCAAGCCTTAGAATATAACCTCAAAACCTATCTTTTTAGCCCTTCTTTAATCGACAAAAATCAACGCAATTCCTATTTACAAACAAGGGGGATTAATCCTGATAAAGTAATTTGTACCGAATCTGTCTCAGAAGTATTAAAGAATGCTACTCACGGTGCGATCGCAATTCCTTGGCAAGATAGAGAAGGCAACCCCCAAGCCGACTTAATCACCGAAACAGAAATAAGAAGTCTTAAGCTACCCTGTCGAATTGTATCCGCATCCGTGCCGAGAATCTTTAGCGAATCTGCCTTAAGCCTGATGAATGAATTAGTTACACAAGAAAAGATGTTTGTAAGAGTAGATACCGCACAAAGACGAGCGGAAGAATTTAAGCCTTTATATCCTAACCTACAGTTTGCCCACAACGAAGCCTTTGCTTCTCCTGAATGTCAAGAGGCTTTAGATATAGCCATATTTGACTTAATTCAACAGGTTTCATGTAGATAGAATGAAAACAAAAATACTAATTAATGTAGAGGCTTCCTCTTTTTCAAGAAGAAGCCCCTCGTTTTATATATAGATTTATTTATGTTTAAGGTCTTTATTAAAGCTGACCTCATTTTATATTCGATAATTATAGTTGCACGTTTTTGAACTTATCCGGATTTTCTTAATCTTTTTTTTATATTTGATGAATTTTTGTCCTTTTTTGTAAAGAAGTGTTAACTTTTCTTTAATTTTTGTGAAGAGATACCCCTAATTGTTGTGAAATCCACACCTCAAAATTACGGAGAGACAACTTTTTCGGAGCATCACCAGAAACCATCGGTTCAACTAAAATGGTAAATAATCCTAATCTGTTACCTGCCAATACATCAGTAAAGAGGCGATCGCCCACCATGGCAATTTGTTCTAAGGGTAGATTCATTGCTTTTACTGCCTCTCTCAATTTACGACGGGAAGGCTTACCTGCACCGTAAATAAAGGGCAAATTAAGGTATTTTGCAATGGTTGCAATACGATTTTGACTGAGGTTGTTACTGACTAGCCAAAGATCCGCATAAGGGCGTATTTCTTCCACCCAAGCTAACAATTCAGGGGAAATAGTCCGTTCATTCCAAGGAACTAATGTTTCATCAACATCGAGGATTAAACCCTTTAAGTTGTTTTTTTTGATCACATCGGGGGTAATATGAATGACTATATCACCTAAAACCAGATCCGGTTGTAAAATTTTAGCTTTAGACATTTTGAAGAATTAAGAATTAATAAACTCCGAACTCCTAACTCCTAACTAATTATCTCTCCAGTCGTGGGTTCAAAAAGATAAATTTGCTCTAAATCTAGCTTAAGTTTGAGGTTATCCCCCGTTTTGCCTTGCCACTGAATCGGTAATTGTAAATTAATGTTAATCTCTGAGTTAACTATCTTAACATTAACTAAGACTTCTTTCCCTAATGGTTCAACTACTTCAATGGTTGTAACAATAAAATTCTCGATCGCACCTTGTTGATCCCTCACTAGGGTAATATATTCTGGGCGAATACCTAAATCCCAACCTTGCCCATTATGAAAATTGTGTTGATTCAGAAAAGAAGGGGGTAAAGTGAGAGATTGTTGTTCATTAATCCAGAATGCCCCATCATGGTAAGTAACAGGGATAATATTCATCGGTGGTGTACCCAAAAAGGTAGCAACCATTTTATTGACTGGATTTTGGTAAATTTGGGCTGGAGTGCCTATTTGTTGGATTCTCCCCTGATTTAAAACCACGATGCGATCGCCCAGTGTCATTGCCTCTACTTGATCATGAGTAACATAAATAGTCGTGATACCCACTTGAGAATGTAACTTTTTTAATTCCGTCCTAGTTTGATCCCTTAATTTTGCGTCTAAATTAGATAAAGGTTCGTCTAATAAGAATACCTTTGGTTGTCGAATAATTGCCCTACCCAAAGCCACCCTTTGTTGTTGCCCTCCAGACAGTTGTTTTGGTTTACGCTGTAAAAGGTAACTAATATCAAGAATTTCTGCGACTCTTTGAATTTTGTTATCAATTACTGCCTTTTTTTCTCCCCGCATTCTCAAACCAAAACCGAGGTTATCAGCCACCGTCAAATGAGGATATAAAGCATAGTTTTGAAAAACCATCGCTACATCCCTTTCTCTAGCAGGAATTTCATTCATCAAAACATCATCAAAATAAAGACTTCCTTCACTAATCGACTCTAATCCGGCAATACTTCTCAATATAGTTGATTTACCACAACCTGAAGGACCTACCAACACCCAAAACTCGCCATCAGGCACTTCAAAGGTTATATCATTAATGACTTTAACTTGATGATACGATCGGGCAATGTCTTGTAGTGTAACCGTTGCCATAATGAATAATGAATGATGAATAATTAACAACTCCTAACTCCCAACTCATTACTCATTCTTAGTTGTCGATGAGAGACAAATTACCCCATTTGGGATCAGAAAATGCTTGAATTAAAATATGACCTGCAACAGCTTTAATATCATCTTCACTATAGTTTCTGATTTCAGGCCAGAGATCAGGACGTTCTGTATTCAAGTGTAATAAAGTAAGATCCTCTTCACCGTCGTAGCTAGTAGGATGCTCGATATAATCCATTAAACCCTCTAAGTTATCTCTTGCCGGTAAAGCATTGGCTAAAGAATCTTTACTCAAACTGACGTTAGGATTAGTTTTGGTTTTACCTTGAATGTGGCATTGCGCACAGTTACTAACAAATAAACGAGATCCTTTTAGTGCTTCGGGGTTAGATAAAGTAATAGTTTCTCCTGCTTCATTGAGGGGAATAGTACGAACTTCCTCGCTTAAACTTAAGGCGTTAGCATTACTGACAAAGGATTGCCATGCAAAAATAATCCCGACAATGAAAATTAAAACGATTTTTTTCAACATAATTCTGAAACAAATAATTTTTCTTAGTATTTTTGAGATTCTGATATATAGTTACTTAAAAATATAGTCAAATATGAGATCAACTAATTTTTAGCTTGATTAGGAGTTATCCTAATGGGACGAACTACAACGCCCCTATCCCTCAGTCAAAGACTGTTAGGATTAATTCACTTAAAATGATTAGCACCCTAAATATTCTCTCTCAAAATCGGTTCATCTTTGACCAATTATTGTAAAGTTTTGTTAATTTCGCTCATTCGACTTCGCCAATCTTACGATCCTAGCTCAAGATCAAAAACGACAAAAATTTCGTACTTTTGTACTTGTTTGTTTAAGTTATGGTTAAAGTTAGAAAAAAAATAAAAAAAAATTTGTCAAAATTGCATAAATCGCAAAATAGACACTGATAAGTAGATAAGGAAACCCTCATGGTTAAAAAACCATTGGAAATCTACTTTTATGAAAATGCAAAAACGCACTAATCTTGTGATGCAGTTTTCTTCCTTTCTCTGTTTGAAAGAAGAATCATCTTCTCTGATTACCTACTGGAAAATAACCCCAGAATTAGAGCAAAATATGAGGCAATTATTGGATAGGCGACAAATTATAGCCGAAAATGATGACCTTATCGCTCAAGAGTTCTTGGAGTGGCTACGAGAGAATCAAGATAGTTTAAAGAGAAAGCATTTAGTTGCTTATCTACAAGAGTCTTGTTTCTTTGCTACTAAGAAAGTGTATCAACGATTTAAAAACTGGAATTTGTTTACTTGGCAAGACTTTTTCCAATGGGCAAATTTATTTTTGGCGAATCCTACCCAATTATTGGCTAAGTATAATCAAAGTCGTAATTATAAATTGACAACTTATGCCCGAAGTAAAATTGAATCTCAGTTGATAGATCAAACATATCAGTATATGGGATGGGAAAGGGCATCGGATTGGGGTTTGTTAAGACAGTTAAAAACTGGTACTCGTAAAAAATGTTTACAGACTATAGGAGGATTAAAAGGCAATGATTTAGAAAAATATTTATTAGTGTGGGAATGTTTTAATTTAGTTTATTCTCCGAAAACTATTAAGAGAAATCAACAACTTCCACCGCCCTCAGCTAATCATTTTTTGCAAGTAAGCAAAGAGTATAATTTTATTTGTCAAAAACAATGTCTTAACCTATCTTCTTTAACCCAAGAAGAATGCACTGAAATTATTAATCACTGTATTGAATTTTCTCGTAGATACTGTAATCCTACTACTCTCAATAATTCTGAGTATATGAATAATTTTACTGATGAGTTTAATTCCGCTATTCAAGAAGAAAAAGAAATAAAAAAGGAAGAATATAATCAAGTTAATAATATTCTTACTAGAGGGTTTTCAGAATTAAAATTTGAGGAAAAAATCTTACTTCATTTATGGAAAGGTTTACAATTAACTCAAACAGAAATTGGTGAAATTATGGGAAATAAATATGGTGAATTTATTAGTGAACAGTATCAAATTACTCGTCAAATTAATTTAATCAGAAAACAGTTACTGGAAAAACTAATTCAAGAAATTGTAGTGGATTCTGAAATTCAGTTAGATCAACAAAAACTTAAGGCACTAAAAAATCCGATAGATTGTTGGTTAAAAGAATATTGTCAAGATATTTTAGATGAAAAAATTATGTCTATTTATCAATCACTATCATCGAGAGAAAAATCGACTATTAGAAATCAGATACAGAGGAAAAATAATAATGATATTTCGATATTAAGTGAGAGTTTATTTATTCCCATTGCCAATAATTTAAAACTGGTACTAACCCAAGAATATCAGTTAGTTTTTCCCGATAGTGAGCATCTTAATACTAGCTTTATTAATACAGTAGAAGATTGGTTTATCAATAATATTTCTACTTTATTCTCATCATAAATTTATTTCTATCAATTTTATTTTTCTCATGACTTTTAGTAATATTAACTTAATAAATATCATGTCTTTAGATCTATTTACTGCTTTTAACTCTGAAGATTTGTGGCTTAACTTTTCTCAAAAAGAAGAAAAATTAGCCTTAGAAAAAGCCAAAAACTTTGCTTGTGTAAATGAACAAAATCGGGCTTTTATCAATTCTCTTGCTAGTCATTGTTTGCTCAAATTCTTAAAGATGACTTATCGTGACATAGTAAGAGAAATTGATTTAGAATTAGATGATCTTAATTTATATAGTATCTGGCAATTTGTTAATGGAACACCCATTTTAATTAACAATAATTCTCCTCGTTTGATTTTATTACCAGAAGAATCACAGGATTTGAGTGAATTTAATATTCCTCAAGAATGGATAGACATTCCTCAATTACGGGGGGATTATTTTTTGCCTGTGCAAGTTAATTTAGATACAAGATGGTTACGATTTCTTGGTTTTACAGCCTATGACTATATCAAACAATATGGATTTTATAATCACAATTTTGCTTATTATACTCTTTCAGAAAATTTTCTCGAAAAGGATCTCAATTTACTATTTCTTTATGAAAAATATCATTTATTTAATCAAGTAGAATATCAGGCTTTACCACAGTTTTCTAATGCAGAAAAAAATCAATTTATGGAGAGTGTCCAAGACGTAGAATCTTCGAAAGTTCGTCATCATTTGAGTTTTGTACATTGGGCTTCTTTATTTGTAGATCAATCTTACCGTTTATCTCTTTATAAAAAGTATCAACCTATTCTTTTAGGGACATGGTTAGAGCATAATTTTTATCAGGCTTATAGTCAAGGGTGGCAAAATTTGACTGATTTAATCGACAGTTTTAATTTGATTACTTCTCCTTCTCCTATGAGTAGTAATGGTATTATTATGCGATCTGGGCAAATTAACTTAGAGCAAATTTATCAAATTCATGACGAAAAACAATTAAAAGTTGCGGCTCAAAAATTAAGTGTTTTACCTACTAATAGTGTCCATAAAAATCAGGTTTTACAAGCTCTTAATTATATCATGAGTCAATCCCATGATGATGAGACTCGATGGCACGCTGCCGAAGGAATCTGGCGTTTAGAGCCAAATAATCCTAATGCGGGTTTATGGTGTGGAAAGCGTCTCAATTTGGGCATTGATATGGGGGATTTGTCTTTAGCTTTGGTTATTGGTGTTTTACCTAAATCAGATACTCAAAATAGTATCTTTTTTCGTCTTTATGCCACTAATAATAATCACGTTTTACCCACTAATTTAACTGTTAAAATTCTTAATGATGAGACAGACGTATTTAAAGAATTAGTTGCCAGAGGGGGCGATCGCCTCTTACAATACAAGTTTTGGGGTAATAAAGGAGAGTTTTTCTGGGTACAAATCAACTATCACTCTAATCAATTAAGTGAAGCGTTTGTGATTTAGGGGATTAGGGTGTTAGGGTATGGGAAAAAGAAGGGGAGTGAAAAATGATTCTTCCTCATATCTATTTCTTTTAATTATTAGTTAATACATAAGGGCATATTTTTCACATTTCAAGATAAGTCAATCAAACCAAATGGCGTTTAATTTCTTTCCCTTGCAAAATAAAAACTCCTCCTCTATTTATAGAATAAAATTTTCTCGTAAACTAACCTCATTCAAACTAATTTCTAAAGAAAACTTAACGCCACGGGGGGCAGTAAAGCGTTTTAATTGAATACAATTATCATAATTTCTTGAGATTACTGTATCCTGAATTAAATTATCATCCTCATCAAAAGCACTTAACTTCAGATTGGAGGGTAAATAATTCTCTCCTTGAGGAGGATAAACTTGCACTGTTAGTGTTATTTTATCATCCCTTGTCGGCACACAAGCCATTAATAAAACGATTGACTGACTACCCAATTTAATACCTAAATCAATCAACTTCGCCGCAGTTATAATATTCTCTTGCTTATTATCCCCATTTTGACTATTTAAACTACGGGTAGCTAAACTTATTTTTTGGATATTGAATAGGCTATCAGCTTTTAACCAACCCTCAGAAAAAACCCCTTCTAACCAATCACTTATATCGATTAATTTTTGATGAATGTTATCAATGTTTTGATTCCTTTGATAATTAACTAAATTGATTGCTTTATTCTCTTTATTATGTTCTACATTACTCTCTTTATTATGAGTTAAATTATGTTCTAAAGTTTTTTCCGATAAGATAATATTTACCTCCCCTGAGTTGAGAAAATTTTGGTATAATGCCTCTCGCCAAATATCATCAGTAATTAAATTTGCCCATTCAGGAAAAGCAATTAAAAATCTGGGAGAATAGCCATTATTTACTCCCCAATTCTCTATTAAAATATGGGCTTGATTTTCACTTATTTTAGGTATTTCAGGGATTGCT
This sequence comes from uncultured Cyanobacterium sp., assembly GCA_964409355.1. Classification (GTDB taxonomy): domain Bacteria; phylum Cyanobacteriota; class Cyanobacteriia; order Cyanobacteriales; family Cyanobacteriaceae; genus PCC-10605. The sequence continues at coordinate 21,102 of CAYPDC010000028.1, read as the reverse complement.
ACTCGCTCATAATTACAAAATTCTCTGGCAACTAACATGATATTTAAGTCTTCAATTAAATCATCTTTATCTAAACTATAGGTTTTTTCTAAACAATTATATTTACCTATATTTTTTAATTGTTGATGAGTGGTATAACCCAAAACTCTTAACCAATTTTCCGTTAAATCTATCTGAATTGGTAAGTAATAGTCTGCTTCCCATCCCGGAATGTCAACCCATTCTTGAGGAATATTACATTTGTCTAAATTATCATTAGTAGTCGGAATTAAAACTATTTTTGTTTTGCCCATAGTAATAGTTGTACCGTTAATAAATTCCCAAATACTATTTAATTTCTCAATGGTAGGATAAAGTTGAGGATTTTCTTCTAAATCAGCCTCTTCTTTTAACCAGTTAATTAATACTTCTGCCGAAAGACTATTCAAATAGGCTTGAAAACGAGCTAAATAATAAGAATGTTGCTGAGATTTTTCCCAGTTTATTTGTTTATCCTCCTCAGAAAATTCCAGCCATAATTGTTCAGGATATAAGTCAATTAATGTTTCTAATTTGTTTAATAGTTCCATAGTTTTAAGTCAAATAACCCTCCATAAAATGAGGAGAGAAGTTCTTGTTTTTCTGGGCTTAATTGGAGGAAAATAGTTTCTAGTTGCTGATACAAATCTTTTTGGAAAAAGTTTGATAACCAAGAGGCAATAAATTCTTTAGTTTCATTAATTTTTAACGAGTCTATTTCTATTTTTTTGAATTCAAATTTAGTCTTTGTCGTTTGTTTTTGTAATAATTTTTGTTCAATTTCTTTAATTACACCTTTTAAAAATGAGCCTGTAATAGTTTTTTGTATTTGCCGAGAAACAGTCGTTTGATGACTGTCTAAAAGTTTGGCAATAGTTGACTGTTTTAAACCTAAACCATTATTAAGAGTCAAGAGTATTTTATCTTTATAATTAAGATTTTTTACTTGATTTTTGAGAATTAAATTTATTTCACTTCTATCAAAGTTAGATAATAAACTATTGTCTTCAATGTCTTTTTCTTTTGTATCTAAATTATGGCATAAATCCGCTTCTGTGATGGTATTACTATCTTTATTTTCTTCGTCAATTTCTTGGGTTGTAAAGCTGTAAGCATAGGCATTAATATGTCTTTGCTGTTGATAGATATTAACTGCTTCGTGACATTGTGTCATTATTTTTTCAAATTTAATGGGGGTTAAATTCGTCATAATTTCCGATGATGGGGTTAAGTTTTGAGGAGATAAAGTCTGATAGAGTTTGATTATGTCATTGATTTGTTTTGGAGTTGGGTTACTTAATTTTTTATTATTTAAAGTTGGTTGATTTTGACTATAAACTTTTTGGAAACAATCCCAAAGTGGTAAATAATCATTGATGGTTTTTTCGTTATAACCTTTGCTACACAATGCAGTTTTTAATAGTTTTTTTGTAATGTTTTTTAGTAACCCCCATTGACTATATTTTCCGAAGCCGTAGGTTTGATAAATTGCGTCATAAATGGCACTTTTTAACCATTTTTGGGTATAGGTTTCAACACTAGAATAATGGGGATTAAATTCACTAAATTTATTGATTATTCGCTCGATATTGGCGGTTTTTTCTATAACGGTATCAAGGGCGGTTAAATAATATTTTGTGGGAGAGATGTTTTCTTTTTCAAGGTTCATTTTGGCAAAGAATTCTTTTACCGCCCAATAACAACTTGATTGAAGATAAGCTACTGAATGGAATTTTGCATAAGGGTTATTATCTATTTGGTTTAGCCAGTATAAGAAACATTGGTTTTCATCAGTAGGTAATTGAGATTGATTTTTGGCTATATTTCGGGCGAGTTTTACATCTTCTCGCCATTGACAATTTACATAAGATTCTTTTTTTTCTTCGATGACTTTGACTATTTCTTTGATTACTAAAAAATTAGAAAATTTTTGAACTAAACTGCGTCGAGGTGCTAAGTAAGATATTGTCATTATTTATCGATAAAAAGATTAACTATTAATGATTGGTTAAACAAAAATTCAGTCTATTTCTTCTTAGGAAATCATTACTTCCTGACGGCTTAAAAGATATGGCAGTGGAGATTTTTTCTGCTATATCGATAAAATTAGAATTGACTTTTATGTTTGAATTTTCAATACCTCTATCAACAGTTAATTAGTTTTGAGTCTCTGGATATAAGTACTTTTGTATAATCATAGTTCAGTTTTTTCTCCTTCATCGATGATTTTCCCTGACACTTATATATCAGGAGAGATTTTCATTTTTATGCGCATCGAGGATAATTTGGCTGATATTTGCATTTTAGCTTATAATGTCGAAAAAAGTAATGTCGAAAAAAGCCTCGCACCATAGACATAAAACTATACAATATTACAAAGCGGGTTCGATCGCACCCCTTCAATTTTTTGGTTGTCTGATGGTAAAGTAACTTTTAATCAGTTGGAACTTTAATTCTGGGGAATACTCTTAAAACGGTGACACTTGACGGATTAGATTAAGAAGTCTTAATAAAAATACGGTGTGACGGACTTCTGAGCTAAGTTGGGGGGGGTATTTACTCTCAGCCTGTTCAGTTTTTAAAGTTGTATATTCCTCTGTGGTTAATTCTTCATTGTTAAGGGGCGATCGCGCCTCAGTAATAATTTCCGTTGCCAAGACTTCTTCAGGAATATCATCAGGGGGAGGTAAGGCTAACCCCGAAGAATAATTCCAGAGAAAAAAAGAAAGAAAAATTAAGTTCCAGAAAAAACCCATAAAATAAAAATTGACCTCGATTATAGGCTATATTATACTATTAACCTTATCAGGATTAAAAATAATTACGAATAGTAAGGAGGTTGCTATTTCTGAACAACTAAACCTGACTGTTAGTCTCCGAGGGACTCGTGAAGTCAGAAACAAGTGTCAAATATTTCATCTCATTGGGCAATTAGACGCATTTTCAGAACCTACCTTTCAAAAAGTGATTGGGGGTCATATTACGGAAAAAGCGAATAAAATTGTCTTAGACTTATCCCAAATTGATTTTATCGATAGTTCGGGACTAGGTGCATTAGTACGCATTGCCAAACAAGTCGAAAACCTCAAAGGAAAAATGCAGATTGTCACTAATCCCAGAGTTACTCAAACGGTAAAAATGGTGAGATTAGAGAAATTTTTGAAACTGCAAAACTCCCTTGATGAGGCTTTAAAGAATGTATAATTGTTACAACTAACCGAAAATAACTGATTTGTCTAACAAAAAAGTACCATTACAATCCTTAAAAATGCCTCACTCTGAATCCCAGAATGAGGTCAAAATTTTGCCACAATTTATCTTGAAAGGTGATATTTCCCCCTCAGTGTTATCACAAATATCTCCTTGTGCTTTGGCTTATATCGGTGATGCTGTCTATGAGTTATACATTCGCACTTGTCATCTTTTGCCACCGAAAAAAATTGCTGACTATCATCATCAAGTAGTAGATAAAGTTAGGGCAGAGACTCAAGCAGTTTACTTACAAAATATTTATCCCCTTCTCAACGATACCGAAAGAGATTGGGTGCGTCGTGGTAGAAATGCGGTGAATAAGTCTCCCCGCCGTTTACCTTTACAAACCTATCAGGCGGCTAGTGGTTTTGAAACTTTGTTGGGTTATTTGTATCTTTGCGAACTCGATCGATTACAGTTTCTGTTGTCTCACCTCAGTTCCAATTATCACTCTTTTGTCAATTTTCGAGATCAAATGGTAGAAGAAAAAGAAAAATAAGCCCAATTACTTCTCGTCTTGATTAATAGAACTTTTATTATTTAATCTTCAAATTATTCCCCTCAATGTCATAGATGATTGCAGGAGGAGTTTCTGTGGATTTTTGAACAATTAATTCTAGCATTGATAAAGAATAAACATAGTCTTGAGGGCAGGGTAATTCTTCATAAGATAAAGGCAATGATTCTTTTATTTTTAAATTGTCAAAATTAGGATATTTTTGCATAGGTTTTTCTGTTTCACAATTATTAAACCTGATGCCATATTGCGATGAAATACGACTTAAACTCGGTTTTGCCAATACTCCCCAATCTGTAGATTTTGGTTGATAATTTTTCTGTTTTGCGATATTTTCTGTCGTATTTAGCTTTCCCCCCCAAATCATAGTCACAAAGTTTTTTAAGTGGTTTTCTTTCGCTAAAGCAATAATGGCTATATGATGAGGGGATAATTTCTCTATTCTAAAAATATGCCCTTCTCCAAAGGGTAAATAAGGGGTTTTGTCTAAAAATTCTCCATTTTTCTCATAGTAATTATTTTGAATATCTGTTAATAATATTAATCCCTCTAGGGCTTCTTTTTCTAAGGTTTTAGCAGGTTTAAGTATCGTCTCTTTTTTAAGGCTATCCTGATTATCTTGATGCTTGTTTCTCTCTTGATTATTCTTATTGGTGGTTTCATTAATGATGTTATTATTCTCTACAGTCTCGACTTTTTCTAGTTGATTAGGTTGATTATCATGGAATAAATTAATCAATCCTGCTATTCCTAAAATAGATAAAATTCCGATCCCTGTTTGCCATGAAACAATTTTTCTTTGTTCTATTTTTTCTAAGTCTTGGATTATTTCCTCTACTTTTTGATAACGTTTATTTAAGGAAAAATCTACCATTCTATTGAGAATTTTGCTCAAATTTTTATTGACTTTTTCTGTTACATATTCTTGCCAAATCCAGTTATTATCTAAATCAATTAAATCAAAGGGCGATCGCGCTGTCAATAGACATAAACAAGTCACTCCTAAACTATATATATCACTAGCAAAAACCGTTTTTCCTCTTGCTTGTTCGGGAGCAATATATTCTGGACTACCCACAACAGTAGCGGTTTGATAAGGATCTTCGGGAGTTAATAATTTAGATGCACCAAAATCGACTAAATAAAGTTGTTGATTATCTATTTTTCTAATAATATTGGCTGGTTTTATATCCCGATGAATTATCTTTTTGTCATGAATAAATTTGAGGATAGGTAATAATTCTTTAAGGAGTTTAATAATTTTCCCTTGGGAATAATTACCGTGTTTATTTAACTCTATTTGTAAGTTTTCTCCATCAATAAATTCTTGAATAATGTAGTAATTATCATCTTGTTGGCAAAAGTCAATTAATTTCGGTATATGATCATGGGAATTGAGAAACTGTAAACGATGAATTTCTGTAATGAATAACTGCCAATTTTTAGAATGACTAATATTTTCGGAGTGGGATAGTTGTTTAATCACACAACGGGCTTGATTTTGACTGTGAATATCTACCGCTAAATAGGTTTTACCAAAGCCTCCTTTTCCGATAATTTTCAGGGCTTGATAACGATTATTTACCATTAAATCTATCATTTATTCTCCCTCTATATTATCAAAGATTAGTCATTTTTCTCTGAAAATAAATCCTGTGTTCTATTTTTAATGAAATTACTGATATTTTGTTCATAGTTAGATGCGATCGCCAAAAAAGCTCCCCCAAAAATAGATAAAGGTAGTGGGAGAAAAAAATTTTTTAACCACATTATAAATTGAGTTAAAGCAAACAAAATGACAAAACTAATTAACCAGATTTTCATTTTTAGTAATAAGTAATAAGTAATAGATGCCTGAGCTAGTTTATAATTCTTAGTTCTTAATTCTTAATTTTTAATTTGTAATTCTTTGATTGAGACGGAAAACTGCTAATAAAACACCTTGAATTTCTACTTGGTTAAGTGCCAGAGTAATGATTTCATCATCAGATTGAAAACCCATCAGGATCACTTTATTGGCATTATAGTCGATTCGTTTGACCATTGTGCCATAACCCTCCGCTTTGACAACAACTATTTTCCCATCTTTAACACAGTCGCTATCCTTCACATCCCCCATGACTAAATAATCCCTATCAGTGATATGATCGGAAATCATGACATTTCCTTGGACTATGAGAACGTAAGAAGTAGAAAGAGGAAAAAATGAACCCAAATCGAGTTTTTCTTGCTCATCAGAAAAAGATTCTACTTTACCTCCAACGATAACTTTACCCAGTAATGGTAAACCTTGATGATGATTTTTGAGGATTTTTAAAGTACGAGCTTGTCCTTCTGACCAATCAAGATAACCTTTTTTGCGCATTTTTTCCAAACGGCTTTGAATGGGGGCAGGCGATCGCAAATTCATCGCTTTCATCATTTCTCGAATAGAAGGGGAATGTTTATTGGTATTGATATAATCGACTAACCAATCATACAATTGTTTTTGAGCGGGGGTTAAATTTTCCATAATTGACCAACTTTTGTCAGATATATTTTCTTACCATCAATTTTAATTTAACCTAGAACACTCGTACTAAACAACTATTGAAGAAAAATAAATTAAGTAGGGTTTGCTGAAAAAGTTTTTTGATGAAGAGAGGGAAAAGTATTTTAGTGAGATTCTTTTGTAATTAGGTCTAAAGCATCTGCTATGAGGCGATCGTAATTAATCATCTTAACTAATTCTGTACTAGAATAACGCCCCTCAAATGCCTCTAGGGAAGCCCCATCTAATGCGGAATCATAAGCCTCCTCAAGAGTTTGCTGTAATTCAAAGCTAGTTAAATAATACCCATTGATTTTACGTCGTTTATTAGTGCGATTAATTTGACGAACTGCATTACGAATAGAAAGATCCCACGATCGAATTGTCCGTTGCTCAGTCTGTTGTTTAATTAAGTGCAGTAGAAGAATAATCCCATCGCTATAAATTTTATTAATCTTATCATCCTTACTCATCTCCGTCATTTCCTCCACCAACACCAAAGCAGAAGACATATTTCCTTGGGTTAACAATGTTTTCAATTCTAATAATTCTTCCATAACCACCTCTTGCTGTTGATATTTCTTAGACAATACTGATTCTTTCTTCCTTGTCCACTTTCCCCCTTCACCCGTTCTCATCTTCATCATTTTTTCTTAATATCGAACTCAGGTGTGTTCGAGGAGAATTTTAAAGCCAATACAAATTAAAACAACTCCGCCAATTATTTCTGCTTGTTTCTCAAATAAATGTCCAAATTTACTGCCTAAAAAGACTCCTGAAAATGATAGTAAAAAGGTAATGATACCGATAATAACAGCCGCTAAAAAAATTGGAGTTTTAATCACAGAAAAACCTAATCCTACGGCTAAAGCGTCAATACTGGTTGCAATGGCTAGAGTTAATAAAACATATAAGTTACGGAAGTCTGTACCTGTTTCTTCTTCGTCTTCTTCCTGCCATACTTCGTAAAGCATTTTACCCCCAATTAAACCTAATAAACCAAAAGCAACCCAATGATCAAAACTGACAATAAATTCCCTAAAAGTTAATCCTGCAAACCAGCCGATTAAAGGCATTAAAAACTGAAATCCCCCAAAAAATGTACCAATAATTATCCCATCTTTTAAGGTTACTTTTTTTAAACTAATACCACTTCCTACAGATACAGCAAAAGCATCCATTGCTAATCCAAATGATGTCAAAAAAATTGTGATTAAACTCATTCAATATCCCTAAATTAATCCTATACAAATCTTGTTAAATTAATCCGATAACGTTCTTTTTTGGTGAGAGCGATCGAGCCTATCTCTAATCTACCTTTACCTCGAAAAGACACTAAATCACCATCTTTGACATTATAACTGGGTTGGGTAATTTCTTTCCAATTTACCCTCAAATCCCCATTACTAATAGCATCCGCCATTTTACTCCGAGACATCCCAAAGCCAAAAGATGCGATCGCATCTAGTCGTAATGAAGCCTCTACAGTTGTCATTTCTTTCTTTTTTGGGGGGCGAATCTTTAACTCCGATAACTCTATCATACTGGTTTTGACAGGCACAGATCGCACTTGGGTTAAGGCAGTTTCTAAAAACTCTCCAATTTCGGGAGTAACAATTACTTGCGCCCCTCTTTCACCCAAAACAAGAATATCACCAATTTTATCCCTGACAATACCAGTGCCTAAAATAGCACCCAAAAAATCTCGATGGGTAGCGGTATCAAAGAGAAAATTCCCTGCCATATCTAATGCCATCAGAGGAATTGTGTCTGTGTCAGCATAAACCTCCTCTCGGTGAATACCTACTCTTTGCCTTTCTGCTTGAGGATAACCTCCCCAACAAACTATTTTTACCTCCGTTAACCCCCCAAAGATTTGATTAACTTCTGCTAAGACGGGAGGGGAGAGAAAATCCGATACCACTAACTCCCAAGTTTTAATCGCCTTTTCTGCTTTGTCAATTATACGGGCAATTTCTTCTTTATTTTCAACTCTCTTTAATAATTCTTCTCTAGGCAACATAAATTAATTAGCAATTAGTGAGCTAGTTTACATTCTTTGTCTAACTTGTTTCAAATCCAATTATATAATGAATAAATAACCTTTGCGTCTTTGTGTCTTTGCGCCTTTGCCAGAGAAAGAAAAAAACCCTTAATTCCTTAAAAAATTGAAAATTAAAATGAAACAAAAACAAGTTTTTGTTGTATAGTTGGAAATAGTTAAGATTTAGGTACTCTTGTTATCTAAAAACTAAATAGTAGTTATCAAAAAGGGACAGAGATTATGACCAAGTTAGATGTTAAACCTCTTATTGAAGACCGTCCTTCCAACTCCGAAACACCACTATCTTCGGGTCATAATTCGAGGGCGATATTTTCTCCTCCCTCTTCCCAAAATAGTCCCTACATAAATTCCCGTGATTTAATGCGCCTGTATCTTCGTGATATTGGGCGCATTGCTTTATTAACCAAGGATGAAGAAATTATTTTAGCCAAGGAGATTAAAGCCTGTCAAAATTTATGGGCAATCAGAGAAGAAAATAAAACCCTTCCTCAAATGGCTGAATATCTTGAAATCATGACAATTTATGATTCGTTGTTAGCCAATCATTGTGAGTCAGTCAAAATCAAAAAAATAGCTCAAAAATTGAATCTAACACCGAAACAGATACAGTCGGTGATGGTTGAGGGTAAGAAAAAATGGGCTAGTTTAGCAGGAGTAACCGTACCAGAGTTGGAAAGCACTTTGGTAAAAGGTATTAAGGCAAAACAACGGATGATTAATGCTAATTTACGTCTTGTGGTTTCTATTGCTAAAAAATATCAAAATCGGGGCTTAGAGTTATTGGATTTAATTCAAGAAGGCACTCTCGGTTTAGAAAAAGCAGTGGAAAAATTTGATTACACCAAAGGTTATCATTTCAGCACTTACGCCTACTGGTGGATTCGTCAAGGCATGACAAGAGCGATCGCAACTCAAGCAAGAACTATTCGTCTCCCCATTCATATTACGGAAAGATTAAATCAACTCAAGAAAATCCAAAGACAATTATCTCAGAAATTGGGCAGAATAGCAACAGTGGAAGAAATTGCCCAAGAAATGGGGATGACATCCCTTGATTTACGGCAATTTTTAAATCAAATTCCCCGCTCAATTTCTCTGGAGATGAAAGTAGGGGAAGACTATAACACAGAATTAGTGGAATTAATCGAAACTGAATCGGCTACTCCCGAAGAAAACATGATGCGATTAGCCATGCGACGGGATTTACTTTCAATGTTATCATTGCTCAATGAACGAGAACAAAAAATCTTACGTTTACGCTATGGCTTTGAAAATGGCAAAATTTATTCCTTAAGTGACACCGCTTCTATTATGAATTTATCGAGGGAGAGGGTTAGACAAATTCAGGCAAAGGCAATTCAAAAATTACGTCAACCAAAAGAGGAAAAAAACCTTAAAGATTACTTGGAAATTATCAGTTAAATGAGCTAGGAGTTAAAATTTAAACATCTAAAATCATTTGCTCTATTACGGTTTCCTTTAAATCTTCCCCCCAAAATGATGATAACTTATCGAAAATAGATTGTTTGAATTTTTTAATAATTGCTTTATGATCTTGATATTCTGATTTAAGTCGAAAATTTTTTTCGGAAATATGTTTATTTGAGTGAATATTATCAAAAATATTGAGACTAATTAAAGACAGTAAACAGCTATGAATGGTATCGCTTTCAATATTAGGATCGATCGTCTTAATTTTTGCTAATAAACTATCTAAGTTAGAGTCTTCTGTTAAGGATGCGATCGCACTCGTTATTTTCAAAAAATCTTCGGAGTCTATAATTTTAATGCGGGGGTGTCCTGTGGCTAAAATTAACTTATAATTCTCAGGGGAGTGTAAAAAATCATCATCTAAAAAAGGTAATGGCTCAAAGTTTTCTAATTCCACATCTTTGAGGGTTAATTTGGTTTGAAATTTATCAGAAACAACTATTTTTAACTCAGTATTTCGACAGGCATATTGTAAAAATTGAATGAATTTTGATAAGCCTATTTTTGTCGGCTCAAAATCGTCTATACCGTATTTAAAAGCCTCTTTAATTACTGATAAATGTATGCCAGTATGAGATAATTCTTTCCGTGCTTCTTTATCTTCTGCAAACCAATTTAAGATAGTTTCTGATTGTTTAATTATTTCCTCTCTTTTATTACTAGATAATCTCTCTAAAGATTGAGACATTTTTAATACTAAAGGGTTGGTAATTTTTAAGTTATCTTCTAAGTCTTGTTTGTCCTCCTCATCTTCGTTATTACTATTAATGTTACTTTGTTCTGGATCATTAATAGTGATAAAATAGTCACACATAGACTCTAAAATTTGATTAGTAGAAGACTTATAACCACAAGCAATTACAATTTTTCCGTATTCGTGTAATTTACGGGCAACAGCAGAAAAACCACCATCTCCAGAGACAATAACAAATATATCAATATTATTTCTTAAATAGGCTAAATCGATGGCATCTACAGCTAATTGAATATCGGCGGCATTCTTTTTTTGATAATAGGAAAACCCAAAGATTTGTACTGGTTCAATTCCTAATTCATTAACGTCTTTTTTCATGACAGATAAGCGATTATCACTCCAATTAGCATAGGCTTTCTGTACTAAAATTCTGTTGACTTTTGGAATTTTTTTTACTTCTTGAAATATATTTTTGAGAGAGATATTGTTAATGTATTGTTTGGGCATATTATACCCTTTTAAGAGGTTTTCTACATCATAAAAAATTGCTGTATTTCCATTCATGAAAAATCTTTATTGATGAGTAGGTTTTAGGTATTAGATTTCCCTCTCATTCGGGCTAGAAGCCCGAAATGCCGAGAAAAAATTGTAGTTTTTACCAGATGTTAATTAGGTGTCAGATTTTAGGTGACAATGCTTAATTTTTAATTCTTAATTGCTATAGGGTTTTAATGGTTTTCAAGGCTTCATCAACATGGGCTTTAAAATCCATCATCGAATTAAAAATATGTCTGACAATACCTTCTTTGTCAATAACATAAGTTACTCTACCGGGTAATAAAAACAAGACATTAGGCACATCAAACAGTTTTCTCGCTTTTCCTTCCCCGTCACTGAGTAGAATAAAGGGGAGTTGATGTTTACTGGCAAATTGTTGGTGAGATTGGGAAGAATCGCTACTAATACCAATTACTTCTGCACCAGCCTCTTTAAATTCTTCATAACTATCTCTAAAGGCACAGGATTCTATGGTACAACCGGGAGTGTCATCTTTGGGATAAAAATAGACAACTACGGATTTTTTGCCGAGAAATTCGCTCAAACTAACGTTTTTCCCTTCGGCAGAAGGTAATGTGAAATCGGGGGTGCGATCGCCTATTTTTAAACTTGTCATAATAATTAATTAAGATTTGATGGCAGAATCATAAATTTACTTAACAATCAATTGTATCGAAATACTGGTAAGAGTTAAGATCAGAAATAGACGTTTAAGAGTGTTAGAAAAAATATAATGTCTATGAATCTGATATTTGCCTCATTTTACCGTTTTTTACCCTTAGAAAATTTAAAGGATTTACAGTCTAAATTTTTACAATGGTGCGAAAAAGAAGAAATACGGGGAACTATTCTCATTGCTAAAGAAGGAATTAACGCCAATATTGTGGGAGAAAAAGAGCGGTTAAAAGAAGTTATTGAAAACATCAAAAAAGAGCTAAATTGTTTCGACTGGGAAATTAAATATTCTGAGGTAAAAATGATACCTTTTGCTCGGATGAAAGTCAAAATTAAAAAGGAAATTATCACTTTTGGTATTCCTGAAGCTGATCCGAATAAGCAAGTTGGAACTTATATTAAGCCTAAAGATTGGAATAATTTAATTTCTCAACCAGATGTTAAATTAGTGGATACTCGTAATGAATATGAAGTAAAAATAGGAACTTTTAAAGGAGCAGAAAATCCTCATATTGATTCTTTTACTGAGTTAAATAAATATATTGACCAACATTTAAACCCTGAAAAAGATCAAAAAGTAGCGATGTTTTGCACGGGGGGGATTCGTTGCGAAAAAGTAACAGCATTAATGTTGAGTAAAGGTTTTAAAGAAGTTTATCATTTGCAAGGGGGAATCCTCAAATATTTAGAGGAAATTCCTCCTGAAGAAAGTCTCTGGGAAGGAGAATGTTTTGTTTTTGATGAAAGAGTAGCGGTTAAACATGGTTTAGAAAAAGGCAGTTATAAATTATGTCCTGAAAATGGGGAGCCAATACCGGCATAAGAAATTTATACCCCCATCTCCCTATCTTTTTTGTTTCTCGAAAATGAAACAGCCCTACCGTTAAATTAAAGTTTGACATTTAACATGGACATCGATCAAATTCTGGCTAGAAGCCCGAACTACCAAAGAAAAATCTTAATTATTGGAGATGTCTAATCAATTTATTTCCTTTTTTTGTCAAAATCTATCAATTCTAACTCCTAATTCCGAATTCCGAACTCCAAATTTCGAACTTAACCCTGATGTGAGTGTATTCTGGAACACATTGTTTAATCAAATCAGCGATCCTTTGTTATGCTTTTAGGTAGGTAATTATTTATAACTTTATTCTCTATTCGGTTAAGAAAAAGTTAAGACTCAAAAAAAATAATATCGTAAGGTTTTTGAACATAAAAACTTTCTTAATGAGGAGAATAAGGACTGTATTGAAGATGATAAATTTTAACTGAATTAAATTGTAATATTATGACTGCCATCATGACAAGAAATACTGTTACTACTTCCAATAAGAAAGAGATTGTCGCTATACCTTATAAAGTTTTACAGGGATCGTTAGCGAAAAAAGTTTCTGGCAAATTAACGATTCAAGATCCCAATGATGAATCAGTGAAATGGCTAATTTATATGGGAGAAGGAAAGATTCATTATGCTCATAGTGTCAATGGTAAAAGAGAACGAATTAGATACCTTTTATCTCAGTGTTATCCCGACCATAATTTTTATCTTCCCCAAGAATTAGAAGATGATTATGGTTTTATTTGTCAACGTTGGCGAGTGGGGGATTTGGATATGCAAAAAGCTCGTGCAATCTTAACCTATATGACCCAAGAGGCGATCGCCCTTTGTCTGGCTTTACCCCGTGCTACCATCTCCTTTGAGAAAATTATTGGTTTAGATCCCCTAATTCTGAATCTGGGTTTAAAATCCTTAATTGAACCGGTTAAATCTAAGGTGCGATCGTGGGTAATGATGAGAGAAAATATTTCATCCCCTTTTGTGCGTCCTCAAGTCAGTAACTGGGATGTCCTAAGAAATCATTTTGGCAAAGATATTAGAAAATTTCAGGAAATAGAACAATTAAAACCCTATTTAGACGATCATCGAACTCTGTATGACATTGCCGCCTATTCTCGTCACTCAGTATTAGAATTGGCTTTATTGTTATACCCTTTAATCCAGTCTGATATTATTACCATCAATCCTTTTCAAGAACCAACAGAGACTGAAGATAAGCCCCTAATCGCCTGTATTGACGATAGCCAAGCCATTCAGAGAATTGTTAAAATGACCTTGATTGCAGGGGGGTTTGATGTGGTTAGTATTACTGAACCAGCCAAGGCAATGAGTAGTTTTGTACGCCAAAAGCCCGACTTAATTTTAATGGATATAAATATGCCGGATATTGACGGTTATAAATTGGCTTATATGTTGCGTCAATCTGCTTTACTCAAAGATATTCCTATCTTAATGTTAACGGGGAGAGATGGTGTTTTAGACCGAGTAAAAGCGAAAATGGTTGGTGCGGCTGGATACATTTCTAAACCTTTTAACCCCCAAGAATTGGTACAATCGATTCAGGATAACATTCAAAAAGCTGTTTAATCAATTTTTACAATAATTTTTAACAATATGAAAAAGATTTTAGTAGTGGATGATTCTAAATCCCAACAACGCCTTGTAAATGGTTTACTACAAACCTTAGATGTGGACGTAGAGTTAGCCGATAACGGTGAATCCGCTTTACAATGGTTAACTAATAATGGACAACCAGACTTAATTCTAATGGATATTGTTATGCCTGACATGAGTGGTTTGGATGTTTGTCGCCATATTCGGAAGGAGATGAATTATAAAACTGTACCCATTATTTTTGTCACCACGAAAGACGAGGATTTTGATAAATTTTGGGCATTGAGACAGGGTGGCACTGCTTATATTGTTAAGCCTTATAGCCCCAATGATTTGTTAAATACTGTCAAAAATTACCTTTGATTAGGGTTTGAGGTTTTTTAAAACTAGGAGAGGGGGGAGAGGGGAAAGCGTGGGGAGAATATTGTTAGACATCCCCAGAAATCGGGCTAAAAGCCTGAACTCAAATCGTTTTAAATTCTCCTGACTTCTGACTCCTTTTTTCATTCTTAATTCTTAATTCTCAATTCTCTCATGGATTATTTTATCGTCGAGTTGACTGATCAACAAAAAATCGCTGTTCCCCTAGAAAAAATACAGGAAGTTATCACCGTTAATTATAGTGATATTTGTCCAGTTCCGGGGGTGAAAAATGGTGTTTTAGGATTAGTTAGTCAAAGGGGTATTTTGTTATGGTTATTAGATTTATCTTTACTATTACAGAATATTCATTCATTTTCTAATCGTCTTAGTTCTTCTACTATTTTAGTTGCTAAATTTGGTAAAAATAATATTGGTTTAGTGGTGAAAAAGTTAGGGGAAATAAAAAACTTTTTAGATTCTCATGTTATCCTCCATAATTCGGAAGATAATTTGTCTCTTTCTTTGGTTAATGATTATGCCGATCACTTCGTAGAAAATGAACAAGAATTATTACCAATCTTGAACTTATCCAAGATCCAAACTTATCTTAATCCCAATTTATTTTAACTAATATCACTAATTAATAATTACTATTTTTGGAGTTATATTAATGACTAATTTACAAGAAAAATCGGAAAAAAAACAATTTTCTGAGAATATTTTAAACTTACAGAAAACAGTCCAACAAAATCCAGATGATTTAATCGCCAAACTTAATCTGGCTAACGCTTTTCAACAAGAAAAGCATTATCCTGAAGCCATCTCAGTTTATGAACAGATTATCGAACAGGATACAGAAGATGTTTTTGCTGAAAGTGCGAAAATGGCTATAGTCGAGATCAAAAATTTAACTTCATCTTCTGAATTGAATAAGGGCAATTTAAAAACGGCAGAAAAAGAAGAAAAAGTCAAGAAAAAGAAGATTAATTTGTGGCAAAGATTAGTCAATTTACCCATTGCTTATAAGCAGTTTATTGCCTTATTTATTTCTAGTTCAATTTCCGTTTTTGTGGTTGTGTTAGCAGGAAGATTAATTACGGTGGTTTTGGGGAGAAGTCAGCTAGAAAACCAATCTGTAGCGGAGTTGGCTGTATCGGTGATTAACTATAATTCTCGCATTAGTGAAATGGAGTCGGGATTCAGGGGGCAAAGTGATAATACCGCTATTATCGAAGCCGCTAGAAATTATCAACAAAATAGACAAGTACCTGCCACTTTAAGGGATACAGTTAGGCAAATTCTACGGAATGAAACTGAAGCAAGACAGATTGAATATGCCACTTTAATTGGTTTAGATAAAAAGATTATCGTTAACGCTAATAATAATCGTAGTGGGGAGGTATTTGATCCGAATAATCTCGTTTCGGAAGTGGTCAAATTTCCCCGCAGAATGCAAACTAATGCTATTATCTCTTGGGCAGAAATAGAGAAAGAAAAACCCCCCTTGCCTAGTGGTATTTCCGATCGAGATCTCCTTGTTAACTTGAGTTTTACCCCCGTTACTGATCCTCAATCGCAACAAGTTATTGCTATCCTAATGGCGGGAGAAATTGTCAATGGAAAAACTCTGTTTTTAAAACGAACTTTAGACGCAGTAGGAGGAGGTTATGGAGCAGTTTATATGTTTAATAACGGGAGCTTTGAATTGGTAACTTCTCGCTTACAAAAACTGGGAAGCGATGAATTTCAAAACAATATTTCTCTGCCGGATTTAACTCTTGTAGAAAAAGCAGAAACAGGGCGTGGGGGCAATATTATCGATCGCATCTTCATTGACAATCAATGGTTTACCGTAGCGGTGAAAGCCTTACCAGACTTCAGGGGCGAAGAAATTGCTTTTGTGGTGAGAGGAACTCCTGAAGGTCAATTAGAAGAATTACTCAATCAGAGTTTGCTCTATCAAATTTTGGCGGGGATTGCCTCTTTAATGGTAGCGATTATTCTAGCCATTGTGTTCGGACGTGCTTTAACTAAACCGATTCAGCGATTACAAAAGTCCGCTCAACAAATTGCTAAGGGAGATCGCAGTGTGAGAGCAGAAATTACCTCCGAGGATGAAGTAGGGCAATTGGCGAAAACCTTTAACGAAATGGCAGAAAAAATTGAAGAATATACCCAAGCCGTGGAAGACATCGCCCAACAAAGGGAAAAAGAAGCCCAATTCCAGAAACAACAACGGGAACATCTCCAGAAGAACGTAATTAACCTCCTCCTCGACATCGAAGAAGCCAGTAAGGGTAATTTAACGGTACAAGCGGAAGTAGTATCAGGAGAAGTGGGATCTATTGCAGATGCCTTTAACTCCACCGTTAGCAACCTGCAAAGACTGGTACAACAATTTGTTATCTCCGCTAATCAAGTCCATGAAACCGCCTTAGCCAATGGGCAGTTAGTGAGTCACCTAGCCCAAAACTCTAGTAAACAAGACTCCTCCATTCAGGCGATCGGGGCTTCCATTGCTGAAATTGCCCAAGAAAACGAGAAAATCAGTGAATCCACGCAAAATGCCGCTTCTGTTTCCAGAGAATCAAGATTAACAGCTCAAGAAGGGGAAAAAATCATTGATGAAACTGTAAACAGCATTTATCAAATTCGTCAAACCGTAGCTGACACCACCAAAAAAGCGAAACGTTTGGCTGATTCTTCCCAAGAAATCTCCAAAATTGTCAGTATTATTACAAGTATTTCTGAAAAAACCAACCTTCTTGCTTTTAACGCCTCCATTGAGGCCGCAAGGGCTGGGGAAAATGGGCAGGGTTTCCGAGTCGTAGCGGACGAAGTACGAAGACTCGCCGAGCAGGTGACATTTTCATCCCAAGAAATTGAGCAGTTAGTAGTGGCTATTCAAGAAGAAACCAGTGAAATGATGAAGATGATGGAAGAAAGTACCTCCCAAGTAGTAACAGGAACTAAATTAGTTAAAAATACCAAAGAAACCCTGCAAAAACTAGCTCAAATCAGTAACGACATTGACACTCTTTTGGAGTCGATCGCCCATAGTATCAGTGAACAGAAAAATACATCTCAAAAAGTAAACGAGAAAATGCGAGAAGTGGCAAACGTTACCACAGAAACTGCTCACGAAGCGAATCAAGTCTCAGAGTCCTTGCAGGGGTTGGTAAAAGTAGCCGTGGATATGCAACAATCCGCCTCCCGCTTCCGAGTCAACTGAGTTGGAGGTTCGGAGTTCGGCATCTCGACTTGTTGATGAGCGTAGTCGAATCACGCTCGATAACCGTTTGGAGTTATACAGAAATAAATCTCCGCCCTATCTCCCCACGCCTCCCACCCCTCCCCCCCTCTCCCTCTCCCTACTCATTACCCATTACTCATCTTTAAGCCATGTTAGATGCCAACAGTTTAGCCGAAATAGCCCTAGAAGCTAGAAATTGCTTTTTAGAAGAAGATGCCCCAGAATTTTTGCAAATTCTCACCGAAGGCATTGCGAATTTAAAACAAATTTTAACCGAGTCAAAAAATCCTAGTAATTTACATGATCTCTATAAAGAATTAGGACGTGCGGCCCACTCCATAAAAGGTGGTGCTGGAATGGCAGAAATGCCTTTAGTCAGTAAATTAGCTCATAAAATGGAGGATTTATTTGAAGCCTTACAACAAGATCGAGTGGAAGATTTAGATACCACTTTGGGCTTATTGGTTTTAGGGGTTGAAGAATTAGATAATCTGGTGGAATTAGAAAAAAATTCTTGTATGTTAGATTCCCATTCTGCTGCGGAATTAATTGTTGCTTTAGATGAGTTTTTACAGACATTAAACCCTAGTGATGAACTGGCGGAAATTGGTTTTGCTGACGATAGTTTTATTAAGACTGCTGTTGAGTCAGATTTATCTGATTGCATTCAAAGGGTGAAAGAAATTGTTGAAAATCCAGAATTAGCCACTCCTAGAAATGTTAATAATAGTATTGGTACTTTGTTGGAAGAATGTGAGTTACTAGGTCAAGCCCTTAATTGTACTTGGTTAGTGGAAATTACTCAATTAATTAAACAAGTAAAGCCCGATCGAGATCATAATATCCTTGAGTTTACCCAAGAGGCGATCGCACTGATAGAAAGTAATAAACAAATATATTTAATAGAAACAAATCCTCAGCTTCCTCAATATTCAGACTATTTTCAACAAATATTACTAAGAGATACTCAAGCTCAAATTGAACAAACAATTATTAAAGAAAAAACAGAAGCAATACAAGCTCAGGAAACATCTGAATCCAAACCTCAATTTAATTTAGAAAAACCGCCTTTACCTACTAATAATCGCAATTTGAGAGTCCCCATTTATAAAATCAATAAAATGGGAGATTTAACGGGACAATTATTGATCTTTTATGAACAATTAAGCCTTTATGAAAGTCAAGTTAAACAGGCTAGTTTTAGCCTCAAAAAAAGAACAAAATTATTAACACCTTTAAAAGAACAATTAGAGTCAATTTATGATCAATTTAGTGTTAAAGAAAAAGAAAATATTAATCAAAATGGGAATGGTTTAACAGTTGATATAGAAAAGATTACCGAATTTGACTCTCTCGAATTTGACGAATATAGCCAAATACATGGCACCCTGCAAAGTTTAACGGAATTGATTGTACAAATCCAAGAAGTAAGGGAAGATTTTGATTTAGTGAATCGAGAATTTCAAGAAACCTTAATTGATATGAGAAAATGTCTTGATGGCCTTGATCAAGAATTAAGAGAAGTACGTTTAGTTCCCTTTATTAATTTAGCAGGAAGTTTTGTAAAACCTTTAGAAAAATTAAACAAAGATTATCATAAATCAGTTCAACTAATTATCGAGGGTGAACAGGTTTTAATTGACCAAAATATTATCGAAACTCTCAGAACTCCCTTTAATCATATTATCAGAAATGCCTTTGATCACGGTATAGAAATGCCTGATGTAAGAGAGAAAAAAGGGAAAACGAATCCAGCAAAGATTAAACTTGGTGCAAGATTAGAGGGAAATAATGTAATTTTAACCATTGCCGACGATGGCCAAGGAATAGATGTTAAAAAAGTCTATGACAAAGCAAAAATGCTGGGTTTATTTCCTAAAAATAGTAAATTTAATCAAATCAAAAGAGATGAAATATTAGGCACTATTTTCTCCCCCGGATTTTCAACAGCCTCTCAAGTTAGTGACTTATCTGGAAGGGGAATGGGTATGGATATTGTTAAAGCGGAAATTGAAAAATTAAGAGGCACAATTGAGGTAAAAACAGAAACAGGAAAAGGAACAAATTTTCAGTTAAAAATTCCGATGGCATTGAACATAATTTCTTTGCTATTAGTGAAAGTTGCTTCTCAAACTATCGCCATTCCTTCAGAAAATGTTTTGCGAGTAATTCGTTTATCGGACTACGAAATCAAAAACAATAAAATAGCATGGGAAGACGAAACAATTTCCTTTTATTATCTCTCACAAATACTTCCCTATAATACCCCTCACTTATCCCTTGATATTGGACAGCCCTACGCTGGGTTACTCTTGCAAATTGGGGGGGAGAAAATGATTATGGCGGTGGATGCAGTGATAGATGAAAAACCCCTTGTGAGTAAAAGTTTAGATGATACCGTAGCCATTCCCCCTTATTTGGGAGGTTGTACCATTTTAGGTAGCGGTACTGTTGTACCTATTTTTGTTCCTGATTACTTCAAATCACTATTAATTGAAAAAGAAACGAAACGACAGTTAAAAGAAGTAGATAAAGAAACCGTCACTTTTAGAACAGAAGAACTATCGGTAATGGTTATTGATGACTCGGTAGCGGTAAGACGCACCCTTAATCGTACTTTAACCCAAGTCGGTTATAGTGTGACTCAATGCCGAGATGGTAAAGAAGCATGGAACACATTACAAAGTACATCGGAGCATTTTGACTTAGCTATTTGTGATTTAGAAATGCCGGGGTTTGACGGTTATAAAGTATTGCAGTTAATTCGGGCATCGGAGGTGTGGAGTGACTTACCTGTAATTATTCTTACTTCCCGTGACAATGATTTGCACCGCCAGAAAGCGATGGATTTAGGGGCAAATGCTTATTTAACTAAGCCTTTTAACCCCTTAAAGATCGTGGAGATGGTTAATTCCATTGGAAGTAGATGAAAACGTCTTTGGGTGAGAGTTAGACTCAATAAGGTTATAATTTAACCTGAGTTCGGAGTTCGGAGTTCGGAGTTAAACTTGATAGGGATTGAGAAAAAAACTAGATAAATTGATTTTTAATCCTAATTTATCAATTTTAATTCATATTTTCTAGGAAATAATCGACAATTTTAGAGCATTTTTCTCCTCCTCTCCCCTTCTCGTCTTCATTATTTTTACTTATATCGAACTCAGGTTAACTCAAGTGAACTTTGTTGACATTCGCCCCGACCTGAAGGTGCGGGGATTCTCCCATCACTGAGAG
>CAYPDC010000027.1:31421-37403 GCA_964409355.1 uncultured Cyanobacterium sp. | reverse complement strand
TGAGGGGAAGGGGTGATGAGGGGAAGGGGTGATGAGGGGAAGGGGTGATGAGGGGGAGAAACTAATTCTAAATTCTATTTCCTTATTTAGCCTCCAGCGACAGCAGGTACAATACTTACCTCATCACCGTCAGATAAAGGAGTAGCGGTATTGTCAAGAAAACGAATATCCTCACTATTAACGTAAAAATTGAGGAAACGGCGGGGCGCACCTTCTTCATCACAAAGACGGGCTTTAATACCGGGGCAATTTACCTCTAAAGCATCGATTAATTCTTCAATAGTGGTAGCATCACACTCGATGGTTGCTTGATCTTTGGTAAATTTTTGTAAAGGAGTGGGAATTAATACTTTTATGGACATATTTTCTTGAACTTAAATAATAAATAATTGAAAGTTGATTTTGGAGATCTATTAACTCACTTTAGTAGAGTTACGCTATTAGCAATGAAATTTATTTCATTGTGAGATATGAAACAAAGACTTTTAATCACAAATCGCCTCGCAATAAATTGACGAGGCTAACAGCAAAAGTCGGCTAAAGCGACTAGCTATATAGAAAATGAAAAAGAATTAACAGATTCCTAATTCTTAATTTATACTAAGACTTGTTGCCATTCTAAGCGATCGAGGGTACGAGAACGCTCTAAAGCCCGTTCAAAACTGTCTAATTTAGGCTCAATGAGTAAAGGTTCGCCAATATACCCTTGTACCGCTTCTTGGGTTTTCAAGCCGTTACCAGTGATATAAACAACGGTGGTTTCTTCTGGATCTATTTTTCCTTTCTCTACCATTTTTTTCAATACGGCAACAGTTGTGCCACCTGCAGTTTCGGTAAAGATACCTTCGGTTTCTGCTAAAAGTTTGATCCCTTCGATAATTTCAGCATCGGTGACAGATTCAATATTACCGTTAGTTTTACGAGCAATATCTAAAGCGTACATACCGTCAGCAGGATTCCCGATCGCAATGGATTTAGCAATGGTATTGGGTTTAACAGGGGTGACAAAATCTCTGCCTTCTCTGAATGCTTGGGCGATGGGAGAGCATCCTTCCGCTTGCGCACCACTGAAACGCACTGGTTTATCATCCACTAAACCAACTTTGATAAACTCTTGGAAACCTTTGTAAATTTTGGTGAAAAGAGATCCAGAGGCTAAAGGTGCAACAATGTGATCAGGTAATTTCCAGCCTAATTGTTCTGCTACCTCAAAACCGAGGGTTTTTGAACCTTCAGAGTAATAAGGACGTAAATTGATATTAACAAATCCCCAACCGTAGGTATTACCAACTTCGCAACAGAGGCGGTTAACTTGATCATAGTTCCCTTTAACAGCCATGACAGTGGGGTTATAGATTAATGTACCTAAAACCTTTCCTGCTTCTAAATCCGAAGGAATGAAAACACAACAGTCTAAACCTGCATGAGCTGCGATCGCAGCCGTAGAATTAGCCAAATTACCAGTACTAGCACAGGAAACGGTGCTAAAACCTAACTCTTTAGCACGGGTTAAAGCCACGGAAACGACTCTATCCTTAAAGCTAAGGGTAGGCATATTAACAGCATCATTTTTAATATAAAGATTTTTCAGACCTAAACGACGAGCCAAGCGATGGGATTTGACCAAGGGGGTCATACCAGTACCTACATCAATGGGATTCTCACTTTCTACGGGCAAAAATGCTTTGTAACGCCAGATGGAATTAGGTCCTGCGGCAATGGATTCACGACTTACTTGAGCTTTAATCGCATCGTAGTCGTAAGCTACTTCGAGGGGGGCAAAGGTTTCCTCACAAATATGAATCGCTTTGAGAGGGTATTCTGTGCTTCCTTCTTTCGATACTAATTTAGTGAAAGTGGGTTTTACTTTGTTTTCGGTAGGACGGGCGATCGCTTGTGTCATTTTCTATTCTCCTGTGCTTAACGAGTGATAAATCTGAAAATTGATCTTTAAAATGATTGCTTTCCCAAAGTATAACAGCAATGAAAATTCTTGGCAAATATACCCGACTTTTTTAGTCGGGATTAAAAAATTAAGTCAATACCTACAGAGTTTTGATCCTTTTTTTATTAGTAAAACTATTGTCCTATAAAGGTTTGAGCCATTGACAACGATCAAAAATAAAAAAAATCCCTTTTTTTGCTTGACAAGAATATCGCTATATAGTAATATATTAGACATGGTGATAAATAAATCAAATCACCTAATTCGTACCGAGACAATTAAATAAGAAATCATAAGCACATGACGACTACTTTACAACAACAACGGTTATCCGTTTGGGAACAGTTTTGCCAGTGGATCACTTCCACCAACAACCGCTTATACATTGGTTGGTTTGGTGTTTTAATGATCCCTACTTTATTAACTGCTACTACCTGTTTCATCATCGCTTTTATCGCCGCACCTCCTGTGGATATTGATGGTATTCGTGAGCCTGTGGCTGGTGCATTACTATATGGTAATAATATTATTACTGCGGCGGTTGTACCTAGTTCTAATGCGATCGGACTTCACTTTTATCCTATTTGGGAAGCTGCTAGTTTAGATGAGTGGTTATACAATGGTGGACCTTACCAGTTGATTATTTTCCACTTCCTCATTGGTATTTACTGCTACATGGGCAGACAGTGGGAATTGTCTTACCGCTTAGGAATGCGTCCTTGGATTTGTGTAGCATATTCTGCTCCCGTTTCTGCGGCAACTGCTGTATTGTTGGTTTACTCCATCGGACAGGGTTCTTTCTCTGATGGTTTACCTTTAGGTATCAGTGGTACTTTTAACTTCATGTTTGTTCTTCAAGCAGAACACAACGTGTTAATGCACCCCTTCCACATGGTGGGAGTAGCTGGTGTATTTGGTGGAGCTTTATTCTCTGCTATGCACGGAAGTTTAGTAACCTCCTCTTTAGTGAGAGAAACCACCGAAACTGAATCTCAAAACAGTGGTTACAAATTCGGACAAGAAGAAGAAACCTACAACATTGTAGCGGCTCATGGTTATTTTGGTCGTTTAATCTTCCAATATGCCTCTTTCAACAACAGCCGTGCTTTACACTTCTTCTTAGGTGCATGGCCTGTAATCGGGATCTGGTTTGCGGCTTTAGCGGTTTCTTGCTTTGCTTTCAACCTCAATGGTTTCAACTTTAACCATTCTATCCTTGATAGCGAAGGTCATGTGATTAAAAGTTGGGCTGATGTGATTAACTACGCTAATATTGGCATTGAAGTAATGCACGAGCGTAATGTTCACAACTTCCCCTTAGACTTGGCTGGTGCAGAACCTATTTCTGCTCCTATTATCAACGGATAATAAACTTGCTGAACTTGATTCTCTAACACCATAATTTCTTAAGTATCTCCTAATTTTTTAGGGGGTACTTTTTTTTGTGGCTCTATTACAACCTGACTTTGACATAAAATCTTAAGTGATGAAAGGTGTCAGGTTAAAGAATTGATAAAAAACATATCTTTATTGATTTTATTATTTTTCAGCACCTTGATTGATTAATCAATCTTAAAAAAACTCACCTGAAACCTGCAACCCGAAACCTGAAACCTCCCTAAATCAACAATTCTTATATCGAACTGAGGTATTACAGTAGTTATAACAAATTAATAGAAAATATAGCAATCAGCAAAGCCTAGCCCTTATTAAATAAAGGGGAAAACTAATCTAAACATCTCACAAATCATAACTGATTGCTACATGAATTTTCATTTTTCTCTAGTTCCCTTGATGCTATCATCGCCTTTGATAGTCCTAACTTCTAGCCCGATTTCTCCCAGATGTCTAATGAGCCCCTGAGAGACACTTCCTGCCTCCAACATAACCTCAGAAACTGCCTTATAACAACGCTTTCAGCTATTAAACATAAGTGTTAGTTTCTGGAGAGTATTAAAAAATTCTCTAAAATCTGACACCTGACACCTTAATTAATTGTTTATGGATTCATCTAACAACTGCTCAAGAGAATAAGGACATTCTAAAGGAAAAACATCAAGATTGGACTTTATTTGTACATATTGACGAGCATCTTGATAAATACTATCCAGATTATCTCTCAAAAAATTGCGTAAATTGGTGGTTAAATTCTTATTTAATTGACGACGAAAAGCCCTAATTTCTGCCATCCAATGACGATGACTTCTTTCATACTCACTATCCCAATATTTTAATAATAAAAGATGACGAATTATCTGTTCTAACAAACTAGCAACTGCTAACTTATCTCTTTTCCCCACCCCTTCTAATTCCTCAATTAAATGTAATTTATCTAAATCCTGCCAACGATTTTCCTTAATTAAATTAATAGTTTTTTCTAACCATAAACTATCATCAATTTCATATAGATCCTCTAAATTTTTGCCTAAACTCATTTTTTTTCCTCAAACAACGCACTCTCATACCTTTATTTTAATCAATTGATTCTTAACACGGAGAAAAAAAGGTGTCAGGTGTCAGGTTAAAGAAAAAAAGTTTATAAGTTATTATTAAATAATTCCCTGTGAAAGAGCCGAAAAAACCGTGACACACGAAATCCTATCACCCAGATTAAGAGAAGATTTCATCACTTTGATTGCAAAACAAACAGGTATTGAAATTCGATCGCAAAATTATGTGGTAATGGGTGATAATATCTACAGTCCCATGAAAGAGTCATAATAAATTCAAATCAATATCTGTTAAGTTTAACTCCACACCACGAACTCTGAACTCAGGTACAAGTAGGAATTTTCATTATCTTTTGGTTAAGAAAATAATAAGAAATAATTAAGAAAAAAAAAGAAAAAAAATTGAGATAAAGGGTTGTATAATGTTTCTCGGTATTGGTTATTCCTAACACTATATGAAAGTATTTTTTTCCAAAAGAAAGTTTTTAATAAAGACACTTTTTGATTTTTTAGTTATTAAATGAATGTAAGTTGTGTCTTTAAAATTTATTTGCTTCGCACTACATAAAGAGTAGCAGTATTAATAGAGTATAGGATTTTTACATAGAGGTTGGCGATCGCATCGCCCCTATCCCTCTCTAGGATATTGAAGCGACAAAAATTTTACCAGAAACATTCTTGAAGATATTGAAATACTATTACCTGAAACTTGACAACTACTATAGGAGCTTTTCTTGTGTCTAATTTAATTATTACAGGTGTTATTGATGGGCCACTAACGGGTGGAACTCCAAAAGCGATCGAGCTATACGCTTTAAGTGATATTGCTGATCTGAGTATTTATGCCATTGAAGGGGCAAACAACGGAGATCCAAGTACTGGTCCAGAGTTTACCCTCACTGGCTCTGCAACAGCAGGTGAATATATCTATGTTGCCAGTGAAACAACACAGTTTAATACCTTTTTTGGGTTTAATCCAAACTTTGTCAATGGTGTGGCTAACATCAACGGAGATGATACGATCGTGCTTTTCGAGAATGGGGCGATCGTGGATGTTTTTGGCGAAATTGGCGTAGATGGTACAGGCACAGTTTGGGAACACCTCGATGGCTGGGCTTATCGTAATAATGGTAGTGAGCCTAACAGTACTTTTAACCCATCGGAATGGACATTCAGTGGCGTAGATGCTTTAGATGGTGATACTGTAAATTCAACCGCTACACCACCTTGGCCTGTCGCTACATTTAGCTCTGGTGATAGCGAAAACTCTGCCAGTTTAGATCTCTCAAATTATGTGCGCATTGGACGCTACGATTTACCCGAACCCACTCGCACTACTCCCCCCTCTGGTAGTTTACTAGCTCAAGAAGTTTCTGCTATTACCTATAACCCTGATACCGACTCCCTTTTTGTCTTAGGAGATGAAGGAACTGCGATCGTACAAATAGACAAAACAGGTCAACTAATTGACTCCATGACTTTAACCGATGGAGATTTTGCTGATTTAGAAGGATTAACTTATGTTGGCAATAACCAATTTGTGCTAGTGGAAGAGCGCCTTCGTCAAGCTAGTTTATTCACCTACAC
>CAYPDC010000027.1:0-31321 GCA_964409355.1 uncultured Cyanobacterium sp. | reverse complement strand
TTTGAAGGAATTACCCTCGATAATAATGGATTGCTCTATGTCACCAGTGAAAACGGTGGCGGTGACGGCGATCATCCTCAAGTGTGGGTTTATGCCCCTTCTAGCTATACTTATTCTAATGCTGCCCCCGTGGCGGTTAGTGTTGCCAATGGTGTCACCAGTTTATTAGATAACAGTGATACCACATCAGACATCAAGCTAGGCAATATTATTGTTAGTGACGATGCACAGGGTACAAATAATCTAACTCTATCGGGAACTGATGCGGGGAGTTTTACAATTATTGGCAATGAGCTATTCCTCGCAGGGGGAACTGTCCTTGATTTTGCCACCAAGCCTAGTTATACCGTCACCATTGAAGTAGATGATTCCACTGTGGGCAATACACCCGATGCTATCACTAATTTCACCTTTAACCTTGTAGAGACTGCTGGAGCTACTCCTTTGATTGTCTCTGAAGTTGCTCCTTGGTCAAGTGGCAATAGTTCTCTTGGTGCGGATTGGTTTGAAATAACAAATACTGGTGACACTCCCATTGACATCACTGGTTGGGTGTTTGATGATGATTCTGCTAGTTTTGCTAACGGTTCTGCCCTGAGTGGTGTTACAAGCATTTCCGCAGGTCAATCGGTGGTATTTGTGGACGGTGATACAGCCACGATCGCAGCTTTTATCGATCTTTGGTTTGGTGGTACTGCTCCTGATGGGTTTGCCATTGGTACTTATGATGGTCCGGGGCTTGGCACAGGCGGTGATGCCGTTAATTTATTCAACGCTACTGGTGGACTGGTGACAGGGGCAAATGTCGGGGCTTCTCCTTCCGCTTCTCCCTTTGCCACTTTCGACAATGCTACTGGAATACCCTTTGTTTCTAGCCTCAGTAACGTTGGGATTAATGGCGCATTCAGTGTAATTGATACTGGGGAAGGGGTTATTTTAACTGGTTCACCCGGTGCGATCGCAGGTACACCATCTAACACAACGATGATAGGAATTGTAGCGACAGTAGCAACGGCTTCAGAAAATGCTTCTAGTTCTGGGGAGTTCACGATTTTACGCACGGGCGATACCACAGTTCCTCTGGATATAACCTATAGCCTTAGTGGAGATGCTACCAACGGCACAGATTACACGGCAATTAACGCCACCACAGTAACGATTCCCGCAGGTCAATCTCAAGTAGCGATCGCCCTTACCCCTGTTGATGATAATGAAGCAGAAGCCACGGAATCTGTGACAATCACCGTGACGGATACTGCTGATTACGATATTCAGTCGGGAGCAGAAAGTGCTACAGTGACCATTGAAGATAACGATGTTCCTTTGGCTAATTTCAATCTGCAAATTACGGAAATGTGGAACGGCAATGATTTAGGTAGTAACCTCACTGCTGATTGGTTTGAAATTACCAATACTGGTACAGAAGCGTGGGTGTCTGGAGTTGAGCCTGATCTCTACTATGACGATGATTCCCAAGATCCCACTACCGCAGACTTAGTTAATGGTATTACTCAACTTGATCCCGGAGAAACTGCGATCGTACTTATTGGAGTGGAAGCCGATGTTCAATCCTTCCGAACCGTGTGGGAGTCAGTAATTGACCTAACTAATGTAGAAATAGGTTACACCGATGGTGCAGGTTTAGGTGCAGGAGGCGATGGAGTAAGTTTATTTGTCGGCTTACCTAGTGCGGGTGATTTACCTGTGGACTTTGAAACCTATCCTGACACCACTGGTAATGGTGGTAAATCCTACGATGTCAACCTTGCAATGTTCAGTGTTGAGGGTGAAAATGGGGCAGTGGCTACGGCAGTTAATGATGGTGGAGAAGCGGCGATCGCATCTCCTGGATTTAATACACTTCCTCTGACTCCTACCATCGTCAAGATTCACGAGATTCAAGGAGATAGCACGGCTAGTTCTTTAGTAGGTAATACCGTAACCATCGAAGCGATCGTTGTCGGGGACTTCCAAGATGGCGATGGTGATGCTAGTCGGAATCTGCGCGGTTTCTACGTTCAGGAAGAAGATACAGATATTGACGGTAATGCCCTTACTTCTGAAGGGATTTTCGTGTTTGAAAATGGTGATTTCATTGTTGATGTCAATGTCGGTGATTTAGTCCAAATTACGGGAACGGTTGATGAGTTTTTCGGGGAAACTCAAATTGACACCATTACCAATATTACGGTGTTAAGTCCGGGTAATAATTTACCTACTTCCGCCCCTATTACCCTGCCAACGGTGGCAACGACTATCAGTCAAAATGGGAACTTTGAGCCTGATTTAGAAGCCTATGAAGGGATGTTGGTCAACTTCAGCGATACCTTAACGATTACTGAAATGTTCCAGCTCGATCGCTTCAATGAAATCAAGTTGGTTCAGGGCGATCGTCCCCAACAGTTTACCCAATCCAATACCCCAGATCAAGCAGGACTTCTCGTCCATTTAGAGGAAGTGGGGGCGCGTACCATCACCTATGATGATGGTTTAAATCAGCAAAATGCCCTGATTGGTAACTTAGACGGTTTTGGTCCCACTTTCAACACCGCTAGTGATATTCGCATGGGAGATACCATCGACAACTTATCAGGGATACTCAGCTATCAATGGGCAGGTAATTCCGCTAGTGGTGCAACTTGGCGAGTTCGTTCTACTCAAGATAATGAAAATACTTTCACGAAGGTTAATGAACGTCCTGTAACTCCTGATGAGGTAGGCGGTTCTCTCAAAGTAACGGGTTTCAATGTCCTCAACTACTTTAAAACTCTTGATGATGGTAGCTCGATCGTCAATGGTAACGCTCCTCGTGGTGCTGATAATGCTACTGAGTTCGATCGTCAAACCGAAAAATTATTAACTGCTTTAAGTGCCATCGATGCAGATGTATTGGGTTTGGTAGAATTAGAAAATGACTTCCTCCCCGGTTCTAGTGGCAATGCCATCGAATTTTTAGTTAATGAACTGAACGGTATCTTCGGTGCAGGTACTTATGATTGGGTTAATCCGGGTACTCAGTTTATTGGAGACGATGCGATCGCCGTGGGCTTAATTTACAAACCCGGAGCGGTAACTCCTGTGGGAAATACCGCCATTCTCGATAGTCCAGATTTCCTCGATCCCAATAATACAGGTGAAAACCGCAATCGTCCATCCGTTGCTCAAAGTTTCCAAGATGTTAATACAGGGGAAATCTTTACCACTGTAGTTAATCACTTCAAGTCGAAAGGCGCTTCAGGTTTAACGGCAGGAGATGCCACCAATCCCGATTCTGATCAAGGTGATGGTCAAGGTTTCTGGAATGATACCAGAACTAAAGCCTCTCAGGCTCTTGTAAGTTGGCTCAATACCGATCCGACTGGTGTTAGTGATACAGATTTCTTACTATTCGGTGATTTCAACGCCTACGCCCAAGAAGATCCCATACAAGTTCTCCAAGCCTCTGGATATGTGAACTTAGCAGACTTCTTTAGCGGTGGAACGGCTACTTCCTATGTGTTTAATGGACAAACAGGCACTCTCGATTATGCCTTTGCTAGTCCTAGTTTATTTAATCAAGTGAGCGGTGCAACGGAATGGGGCATTAATTCTGATGAAGCAGATGCGATCGACTATAACACTGATTTCGGTCGTGATGCCAATATTTTCGATGGTACTGTACCCTATCGTACCTCCGATCATGATCCTGTCATCGTGGGCTTAAACTTAGGGGAAAATTTACGCGCTGAAAGTCAAAATCGTCGAGTTGTCTCTGGTATTGAATTTTTAGGAGAAGTCACCTTTGCCACAGGTACAGAGTTTGATGGTACTGTTATTGGTGGTTTATCAGGCATTGTTTACGACTCTAACACTCAAACTTATTATAGCATCTCGGACGATCGCACCTCAGCCCGTTTTTATGACTTAACCATTGATTTAGCAGATGGTAGTCTTGATGATGGAGATATTACCTTTACCGATGTAACCACTTTACTAGATCAAAATGGTAATCCCTTCCCCGCATTAAGCCTTGATCCAGAGGCGATCGCACTGACAAGAAACGGCAATATTTATATTTCATCAGAAGGAGACGCTAACGCCTTAATTGCACCTTTTGTCAATGAGTTTAATTTATCAGGGTTACAAATTAGTGAATTACCCATTGATGATAAATTCTTACCGACAGCAGATCAAAGTAGTGGTATTCGCAACAATCTATCCTTTGAAAGTGCCACCATTACCCCCGATGGACGTTATTTATATACAGCCACGGAAAACGCTTTATATCAAGATGGCACTCAAGCCACCGTTGACGATACTAGCTACTCTCGCATTATTAAATATGATTTAGTTACTAAACAGGTAGTAGCTGAATATGTCTATGAAGTTGAACCCGTAGCCGAAACTCCCATCCCTGAAGATGGCTTCCAGACTAATGGCTTAGTAGAATTATTAGCCCTTGACAATAACGGCACTCTATTAGCCCTAGAACGCTCTTTCTCAGCAGGAGTCGGAAACACAGTAAAACTTTATCAGGTGCTTACTCAAGGGGCTTTAAACGCTCAAGGATTTAATGATTTATTCCGTGAGGATGAATTTGAAGATGACGGCGAAATTTTCCCTCCTGACAGATTTGATATAGACCCTTTTGTAATCAAAAAAGAATTGTTAGACTTTGCTGATTTAGGCATTACTCCTGATAACTTAGAAGGCATTGCATTAGGGGAAGTGTTACCCGATGGTAGTCAATCCTTGATTGTGGTCAGTGATAACAATTTCAGTGATATTCAAACCACTCAGTTTATCGCTTTAGGATTGGATATTGAGACAATTCCCTCAGTGTTACCTGTTACGGAAACCCCTCAAACCATTGACGATGAAGACTATTTCACCGATTTAACCGAGCCTTTAAACATTCTTTTAGTTAATGATGACGGTTATCAGGCTGAAGGAATTAAGTTTATGTATGATGCTCTTGTTGAAGCAGGGCATAATGTTACTATTGTCGCTCCGAAAACTCAACAAAGTGGGAAAGGTACAGCTATTGACACAGAAAAAATCTTCCAAGTTTTGGAAGTGGTAGAAAATCCTGACGGTGATGATAGTACCAATGATTGGTATGTTGATGCTACTCCTGTCACTACTACTTTAACGGCTTTAGGGTTTATTTTAGACGATAATCTTCCTGATTTGGTCGTTTCTGGCATCAATGAAGGAGAAAACATCGGTTTAGGGGCAATTTCCTCTGGTACACTCAGTGCGGCGGTGACAGCAGTTCAAAAAGGCATTCCTGCCATCGCAGTTAGTGCAGGGTTAGACTTTAGTGAGGGTGCAGAAGTTAACGAGTTAACCTATGAAATTGGGGCGAATTATGTAGTTAATCTCATCGCTCAATTACAACAACAAAATGGCAATCAAATTTTACCCGACGGAGTGGGTTTAAATGTTAATATCCCTAGCGGTGAGTTAACTCAAGGTATAACCGTTACTCGTTTTGATGAATCTGCTAGTTTTGACTTATTAGTAGGTGACTTCGGTAATGGCGCAACCATTGGCTTTATTCCCCAATCTCTCGAAAATGGCGAAGTGCCAGACTTCGACTCGGAAGGAGATCAGTTTTTGGCGAATCGCATCCCCCTTACTCCCTTTGACGGTGATTGGAGTGGAAGTGATGAAGACAGACAAGAGATGGGCGATCGCCTCTCAAATTTAGTTATTCCTGCCATTGATGCAGAAGTCACCGTTAACGAAAATCCTTTAACTATTTTGTTGGTGAATGATGATAGTTATTTAGGAGAAGGCATTAACGTTATTTACGACATCTTAACCCAAGCAGGACACAATGTCATTTTCGTTGCTCCAAAAGAACAGCAAAGCGGAAAAGGTACGTCTTTTGATGCCGATAAAATTTTCCAAGACTTAGAGTTAATGGAATTTGCCGATAATCAATGGTATGTTGACGGCACACCCATAACTACTGTGTGGGCAGGTTTAGACTATATTTTACCCACCCAAGAAGGTATCAGTAAACCAGACTTAGTTATCTCTGGTATTAATGAAGGGGAAAACGTTGGTTTGAGTGCGGTGGCTTCAGGCACTTTGAGTGCGGCGGTTTCGGCGTTACAACGGGGCATTCCTTCGATCGCCGTTAGTGCAGGACTTGATTTGGGTGAATTTCAACAAGGAATTACTGATAGTACGGAAAGAGCCTATCAAGTCGGGGCAAGGTTTATTACTGATTTAATCACCGAATTACAGGGAAATCAAGGGGAAAATGAGGGTATCTTACCCCAAGGAGTAGGTTTAAACGTCAATATCCCTGCTTTAGCAGAAAGTCAAACTCCTAACGGTGTGGCTATCACTAAATTTGACGAAACCACTAGCATTGAGTTTATCGTTACCGCCAATGAGAATAATGAACCCATATTTACCATTGGACAACCTATTATTACAGGTGATCCTGAATCCGAGGGCGGTAATTTCCTTGCTGATTTTATTACTGTAACTCCCTTTGATGGTGATTGGACAGCAGAAAGCTCGATCGCACCTGTTAATGATGACTTGAATCAAGTATTATTAGGAGATTCTGATGATCCTGCGGTGTGGATTGATAAGGAAAATCCGAATAATAGCATTATTGTAGCAACCCTCAAAGATGGTGGTTTAGTAACCTTTAACCTTGATGGCACAGTACAACAAAATCTCCGTAGTTATCCCTTCGCTGATATTCGCTATAACAACGTTGACGTTTTATATGACTTTAACCTTAACGGGGAAATAGTTGATTTAGCCGTAGCTAGTGACAGGGAAAACGATACTTTAGGTATCTTCAAAATTGATCCCGAAACTCGTCAATTACTGAACGTAAACTCCCCTGACATTGTGGAAACCATTTTCGGAGTTGATGACGGAGAAGCCACTGCTTATGGTTTAGGAGGCTATAAAAGTCCTGTTACTGGTAACTATTATGTTTTTGTTACTCAAGCAGACGGCAATCAAATTGCGCAACTGGAGTTAAAACCTGATGGTAATGGTTTAGTGACTGCTGATGTTGTCAGAATTATTGATTTACCCGTAGAGGAAGGAGATGATGCTAGTGATTACCAATCAGAGGCGATCGTAGTTGATCAAGAACGAGGTATCGTTTATGTAGGTGTTGAAGATAAACTAGGTATTATTAAATTCAATGCCGAACCTTTTGCAGGAAATGACATTGCGATCGTACGTCCTACGGGTTCACCTGAATTAGTACCCGATTTAGAAGGATTAGGGATTTATTACGGTGCCGATGGTACAGGTTACTTAATGGCATCGAGTCAGGGTGACAGTAGTTATGCCCTTTATAGCCGTGACGGTGATAACCAGTATCTCGGTAGCTTTATTATCGCCGATAACGACATCTTGGGCATTGATCAAGCTAATGAAACCGATGGTTTAGACATTGTTAATGTTTCCCTCGGTGATGAGTTTCCCTTTGGTGTATTGATTGTACAAGATGGTGCAAATGATCCTCAAAACGTGGTGGAAAATGACGACGAATTAGAAAATAACGCCACTAACTTTAAATTAGTACCCTGGGAAAGTGTCGCTAATGCCTTTGAGCCTGTTTTAGTCATTGATACAGAAAGTTTTGATCCCATGAACATTACCACAACCTTACCCAACGGGGTAGCCAGTGGAGATGTAACCCAAGATTCGGCGGTTTTATGGGCAAGAAGTACCGTAGGGGGTGATTTAACCTTTGAATTAGCAACGGATCTCAGTTTTGCGAACATTCTCAATACTATCACTTTAGAAGTTACAGATTCTTCCTTACCCGTTAAGGTTCAAATTGACGATTTAGAAGACAATACCGAATACTTTTATCGTGCGATCGCACCTAATGGTAGTGTAACTGGTGGACGTTTTGTCACTGCGAGTCAATTAGGAGAATTTAACGGCTTAAGTTTTGGTGTAACAGGGGATTGGCGCGGAGAATTATCACCCTATCCTGCTATCAGTAATGTTGCAGAATTTCAACTAGATTTCTTTGTCCAACATGGTGATACTATCTATGCTGATTATGGCTCAGATGCAGTGTTAAATCCTGATGGCACTCGTAAAGAACAGGTTGAAACCCTCGAAGAATACCGAGCTAAACACGCTGAAGTTTACAGCACTCGCTTAGGACAAAATTACTGGGCAGAAGTACGCAGTTCAACTTCCATCCTTGCTACCATTGATGATCACGAGGTAATCAATGATTTTGCCGGAGGTGAATTAGCCTCTAGTGACGATCGCTTCCCTGAAACAGAAGGATTAATCAACGATACTCAACTTTACGAAAACGGCTTACAATCCTTCCAAGAATATAATCCTCTCCGAGATGAGTTTTATGGGGATGTAGGGGATGAACGTTTTGACGGCGAAAGAAAACTCTATCGCAGTGAAACTTACGGTAGTGATGGGGCAGTAATGATTATTGATACCCGCTCTTTCCGTGACGAAGCCTTACCCACTCCAGACTTTAACAATCCAGAGGAAATTCAAAATACCTTAATTGCTTCCTTGACGCTCGATCGCACCTTGTTAGGAGAAACTCAATTAGAGGACTTAAAACAAGACTTACTCGACGCTGAAGCCAACGGGATAACATGGAAATTCGTGATGATTCCCGAACCAATCCAGAATATCTTACCCGGGATCACCGTGGATAGTTACGAAGGTTATGGGAAAGAGCGTACAGAGTTACTCAAATTCATCCAAGAAAATAATATCCAAAACGTAGTCTTTGTCGCCGCCGACGTTCATAGCACCTACGTCAATAACCTTACCTATCAAGAATTAACTCCCGATGGTATTCAACAAATACCCGTACCCGTATTCGAGATTACCACAGGTTCAGTGGCTTTTGATCAACCTACAGGGGAGATTTTGGCGGAGATAGTAATTCAACAAGATCCTACTTTAGAGCCTTTCTACAATAGCTTACCTATTGCCCCTGATGCAGACGACATTGTTAATGATAAAGACGACTTTGTCAAATCTGCTTTGAATGAACAAACTCTTGCACCCTTTGGCTTTGATCCCCTTGGCTTAAACAACAATTTAGCTTCTGCTGAGGGTTTAATCGATGCTGAATTATTACAAGGTGATTATTATGTAGGTCATACCTTTGGTTGGACACAATTTGACAT
Source organism: uncultured Cyanobacterium sp. (assembly GCA_964409355.1). Classification (GTDB taxonomy): domain Bacteria; phylum Cyanobacteriota; class Cyanobacteriia; order Cyanobacteriales; family Cyanobacteriaceae; genus PCC-10605. Next base: position 22,166 of record CAYPDC010000027.1, on the reverse strand, counting down.
TGATGCAGATACCCAAGAATTGTTAATTACAACCTATGGTATTGAGGCTTATTCTGAGGAAGAATTACTCGCTAACCCCGATGAAGTTCTCAGTCGTCAACCTTTTGTTGTCAGTCAATTTGCGGTTAATCCTAACAATGAGCCTCTTGCAGTTGATGATACTGTTACCACCGATGAGGATACTTTAATCAACATTAATAACCTATTAGATAATGATAGTGATATTGATGGCGATAACTTAGTCATTCAAAGCATTGATACAACCAATACCATTGGCTTAGTAACTCTCAATGATGATGGTACTGTAACTTATAATCCTAACGGTGAATTTGAATCTCTTACTCAAGGGCAAACAGCAACTACCACCTTTGAATATACCATTACAGATAATCGTGGAGGAGTAGATACAGCAACGGTGACTGTCACCATTGAAGGAGTAAACGATAATCCCATTGCAGTGGATGATGAGTTAACCACCGATGAAGATACACAAGGCTCGATCGCACCTTTAACCAATGACACGGACATCGATGGTGATGATTTAACCATTACCGCAGTGACTAACGGTGGAAACGGAACGGTTACTAACAACAATGATGGTACTGTTACTTATACTCCTAACCCCGACTTTAACGGTGAAGATAGCTTTACCTATACCATTAGTGATGGTAATGGCGGTACTGATACAGCAACCGTTAATGTCACCGTAAATCCTGTTAATGATGCCCCCATTGCCGTGGATGATGAGTTAACTATCGATGAGGATACAGCAGGTACGATCGCACCTTTAACCAATGACACGGACATCGATGGTGATGATTTAACCATTACCGCAGTGACTAACGGTGGAAACGGAACGGTTACTAACAACAATGATGGTACTGTTACTTATACTCCTAACCCCGACTTTAACGGTGAAGATAGCTTTACCTATACCATTAGTGATGGTAATGGCGGTACTGATACAGCAACCGTTAATGTCACCGTAAATCCTGTTAATGATGCCCCCATTGCCGTGGATGATGAGTTAACTATCGATGAGGATACAGCAGGTACGATCGCACCTTTAATTAATGATATTGACATTGACGGTGATAGTTTAAACATTATTGGCGTTACTGACGGTAGTAACGGAACAGTTACTAACAATAATGATGGTACTGTTACCTATACTCCTAATCCAGACTTTAACGGTGAAGATAGCTTTACCTATACCATTAGTGATGGTAATGGCGGTACTGATACGGCAACGGTTAATGTTACAGTCAATCCTCTTGATGATGAAACCATTGAACTTGGTGACGAAGGAGGAGAATTTGACTTCAGCGATCGCACCAATAACTTAAATATCATAGGCGGTGCAGGAGATGATAACATTACCTCTGGATCAGGAAGCGATCGCATCGATCCTGCTGGTGGTGACAATATCGTTAACGCAGGTGCAGGGGATGATGTGATTATCGGTAGCGGATTACCAGATATTGATAATCAGATTGATGGTGGAGAAGGTAATGATACCGTAATTTATGATGGGGCGTTTGCTGATTTCTCCATTAGTGTGGAAGATGGTGTTGTTACTGTTGGCACAAATACTGATACCTTAACCAATGTCGAACAACTCCAGTTCAGCGATCGCACAGTTTTAGTAGAGGATTTAATTCCTGATCCCATTGAAACACTGTTAAATGATCCCTTATTCCGTTTTCAAAACAGCGATCGCCCCGGCACATACTTATTAGCAGGGGAAACAGAAAGTGAAAGTGTCCGTCAAAACTTCCCCCAATTTGTGAATGAAGGATTTGCTTTCAACGTCAGTGAAGAAGCGGATGATCAATTAATGAGGTTTAACCGTTTCCAAAATAGTGATTTACCCGGTGCGTACTTATACGCTGGAGAGGAGGAAAGTGAAAGTATCCGTCAAAATTATCCGAACTTTGTAAGTGAAGGTGTCGCATTCTACGCTCTATCTGCGGATGCAAACCTCGGAACTGATATTTACCGCTTCCAAAATACTTCACAACCAGGTAGTTATATTTTCGTAGCGGAGGAAGAAAGAGATAGTATTCTCGCTAACTTCCCTCAATTCACATTAGAAGGTGTAGCCTTTGAGGTGGTAATCTAACTTTAACTCTAGGGTGGGCAATGCCCACCTTTTTTCTTGATACTCTTATTGTCAAAATCTGTTAATTTCAACTCTGTCAGCGAAGCGGTGCGGTACGCACTTCTGCGAAACCTCGGATCTGCTTGTAGGGGTTGAACATTGTTCAACCCTTATGATTTCAGGTTTCAATTCTTCATTCTAAATTATTAATTTTAAAATATATTTCACTATAGCAAAAATAGTAATATAAATAGAAGTTAAATAAGCATTATAAGTTTGAGGACTGATAGAATAAAATTCTTTATCGGCGTCAGTTTGACTGACTTTAAATTTCTTTTCTCTAAAGTCAAAAAAGATCAATTGAGTGATAATTAATAATCCTAGAAATAGAATCGCAACATCCTGATAAAAAAACAAAGTAACGCCACTTAACAAGGTTAATAGTCCAATTAAAAGACTAAAAACATATTCTTTATAATCGGGTTTATAATTAAAATCTATTGCTTGTATATATTTATCCATTTTAGAAGATTTAAACACCTCAATACAGACAAATAAGCCTCCTGCAATCCATAATAAGCCAAAAATTTTCAGGATATTTGTCAGAATAAATAAAATGACATTCATAGCTCTCTCACTTCTCGTCGTGTAAATTATTGGTTAGGAAAAGTTGTCAGGTATCAGGTTAAATAAAAACTGTTAATTTATAAAAATTGTATTTTTGCTATAGTTTATCTCATACTTTCTAAAGTATATAGCAATTATTTTTTATTAATTTATCATAACTATTATGAAAGAGCTATTATGGCTCTCTTACTTTGAATATGTAAATTGTTGGTTAGGAAAAGGTGTCAGGTTTCAGGTGAAATAAAACTGTTAATTTATAAAAATTATATTTTTGCTATAATTTATTCCTTATTAAGATATTTGCATTAATTTAACTTGAGAAGAATCTAAAATTGAATCTCGAATAAAATTACTAGCTTTGATAATTTCTAATCCAATAATTTCGCCATTTTGATTTAATTCTAATGTTATATTAGGGCTGATTTCAACACTTTGAAACTCATTTTCTTCAGATATAGTTAAGGGCAAACTACGAACTATTCAAATATGTCTAATTGATTCATTATTTCCTCTGTATTTTCTTGTTTAGAAGGAGTTAATTTTTTAATATTTTTCCTCAAGCCGATCGCAATTTTGCTGTGTTTTTCAATTTGACTCATTACCTGTTTTGCCCTTTTTATCACTACTGGGGGTAAACCTGCCAGTCGGCCTGCTTCGATACCGTAAGATTTATCCGCCCCTCCTGCTTTCACTTCGTGTAGGAAAATAATCTCATTTTCTAGCTCTTTTTCTGAATAATGCATGATTTTATTCCCCTAAACTTATTTCATTTTTAGATTAGGAAAATCTTTATCATTCTCTTAGCTGTTTCCTTAATTCTTCTAATTCATCATCAATATTAGTTATATCAAATTATAAAAAAGGGAAAAGGGATAAATATTTATCTTGTTATGGTTTTACCTCTGAATTAATAGTTTCTTCTAATTTATCTTTTCTTGATAAACTGAGCAATATATTCGCTTATTACAATTATGGTGTGACTATTCTATCTTGCCTAGACGTTCAAAAGGATAATATATTTTAGTTGCTTTACCAATAATATTTTCACGAGGAACAAAACCCCAATAATGACTATCATAGCTATTATTTCGATTATCTCCTAACACAAAATAACTATAGCAATCCGTTATGAGTTGTGAGAATACTATCCCCCCTAACCCCCCTTAAATAAAGGGGGAATTTAGTTGAAATTTCTCATAAATGATTCCTGATTGCTATATCTGGAGGAATGATAATAGGGCTATAATTATAATTAGGTTTTTCTTTAATATAATTCTCCTCTAGTGGTTGATCATTAATATAAACTTGATTATTTTTTATCTCTACTTTTTCATTAGGTAATCCGACGATTCTTTTAATAAAAGCATCTTTAAATCCTTCTTTTTTCAGACTATCTGTTGCTTCAAAAACAATAACATCTCCTCTTTTTGGGTTGCTAGAACTATAGGTCAATTTATTAATAATAACCTGATCATTTACTTGTAAAGTCGGTTCCATAGAAGATGCAGGAATATAACGAAATTCGATATTACTTTTAAATTTTGTGATAAAATTATTAAATATAATTCCAGATAAAGCGAATATAAAAATTATGCAAGATACTAAAATAATTTGATTTATACTCTTATGTCTTTTTGCAGTAGATACATAAAGATAATAAAGTAAAAAAGGTTCTAATAAAGCTAAAATAAAATAAAAATCAGTTAGTATGATAATTATCAAACTAATGATTAACAAAAACATACCTAGTATATTATTACCACTGTAAATGAATCCAATTTCGATATTAATTCTTGATAAGAATACAGCGAACCAAGTATCTTTTTCTCTTTTTCTAATTTCTTCAAATTTAATACTATTGTTTTTTACTGTTGTTTGATAAGAGTCAATATGTGCAACTATAGGAACAATAAAAAGTCCGATTAAACATGAAAATATTAGATAAAAATTAACAGTAATGTTATCACGATCATCAAAAAACCATAGCATCAAATTAAATAAATATAATAAAAAACTAACAATTAAAATAATCGTTAAAGTAATAAAAAATAATCCTCTAAAAGGATAACCAGCATAAAAATGACCTATACCAGGAAAAAATAATGAATAGTTAACTGCTAACCAAGGCTCTTTTCCTTTTATTTTATTTGATTCGTTAAAATTCATAGTATTCAATGAGTATATTGAAAAAAGACTATTAATACAACTATTATACTCAAACATTTATGAATGGATCATTATTTTTATTTGATGCCCTAAAGGGCAAACTACGAACTATTCAAATATGTCTAATTGATTCATTATTTCCTCTGTATTTTCTTGTTTAGAAGGAGTTAATTTTTTAATATTTTTCCTCAAGCCGATCGCAATTTTGCTGTGTTTTTCAATTTGACTCATTACCTGTTTTGCCCTTTTTATCACTACTGGGGGTAAACCTGCCAGTCGGCCTGCTTCGATACCATAGGATTTATCCGCACCTCCTGCCTTGACTTCGTGTAGGAAAATAATCTCATTTTCTAGCTCTTTTACTGTTACTTGATAATTGGCTACATTTTCCAAAATAGAGGCTAATTCGTTTAATTCATGGTAGTGAGTGGCAAAAATGGTACGGCTCTGTATCTCGATCGCAAGATATTCAGCTACTGCCCAAGCAATAGACAAACCATCAAATGTTGCCGTGCCTCTGCCAATTTCATCTAATAAAACTAAGGACTTTTCTGTAGCGTGATTAAGGATATTTGCTGTTTCATTCATCTCCACCATAAAGGTTGATTGCCCTGTTGCTATGTCGTCCACTGCACCAACACGGGTAAAGATGCGATCGCAGATTGATAATTTAGCACTTTCCGCAGGGATAAAACTACCAATTTGAGCCATTAATTGAATTAAACCCACTTGACGCAAATAACAACTTTTACCACTGGCGTTAGGACCTGTTAAAATGATTAAGTCAGGTGCTTTTTCTGTTCCTAAAATAGTAGAATTAGGCACAAACATCCCAAAGCCTAATAATTTTTCTACCACAGGATGACGACCATTTTTAATTTTAATAATTCTATCTTCGGTAATCTCAGGACGGTTATAGTCTTGATATACCGATAATTCGGCTAATCCACTTAAAACATCCATAGCTGCGATCGCCCTTGCAATTTTTCTAATTTCTTCAGTTTTTTCTGCTACTAAAGAACGTAAATTAACAAATATTTCGTATTCAAATTTAGCTAAATCATCCTTAGCATTTAAAATGCGATTTTCCTTTTCTTTTAACTCAGCAGTAATGTATCTTTCTTCATTTAATAAAGTTTGTTTTCGTTGATAATTTTCGGGAGCTAAATCCGCTTTTGAACGAGGCAGACTGATATAATAGCCAAAAGTTTTATTATACCCTACTTTCAAATTACTAATACCCGTGCGCTCCCTTTCCGTCACCTCTAAATTTGCTAACCACTCCTTATCCCCGTCAATGAGTTTGCGCATCTCATCTAACTGCTGATTCACCCCATCCCGAATAATGCCCCCTTCCTTAACGTGTTGCGGGGGAAACTCGACAATAGAATCAATTACTTTTTTGCCCAATTCTTCCAATGCTGACGGCACATCTTGTAACGCAATGAAATAAGGGGATTTTCCTTCCTTTGCTAACTCTGCTAATTCCCTCAATTTTAACAAAGAATCCGCTAAATTAAGCAATTCCTTCGGGTTTGCTGTACCTGCACTCACTCTCCCCGTTATCCTCTCTAAATCGTAAATACTCTTGAGAATTTCCCTAATAGCTTCCCTCAAAGGCAAATTATCCATCAATTCTGCGATCGAATCTTGTCTAGCAATAATTCCTCTTTTATTGAGTAAAGGTTGCAATAGCCACCGCCTTAAAGCCCTACCTCCCATCGCCGTACAAGTCCTATCCAAAGCCCAAAGCAAAGAGCCATGAAAGGTGTTATCTCGCACTGTGGTAGTGATTTCGAGGTTTCGTCTGGTGGTGCTGTCTAAGACTAAATAATCGCTAACATTATAACTGCGAATAAGTTGTAAAGGTACTTGATGGGCTTTTTGGGTATCCTGCACATATTCCAATAATCCTCCTGCTGCACGAATAGCCAAAGGTAAATGCTCACAACCGACACCCTCTAAAGATTTGAGCTTAAATTCCATCAACAATCTCGGCTTGGCTTCGTGAATATCAAAGGCTTTGTGCGATCGCAACGAATAACAGAAGCAATCAGGGAGAAAGTTAGGAAGATGATCAGATTTTTGACCCGGACGGAGTAAACTATTAATATCGGGAGCATTGACGGGAAAAAGTACCTCTGCTGGTTGTAAACGCAGTAATTCAGTGGCTAAAGAGCTTAAATCCTTGCTTTGAGTCGTAAAAAATTCCCCTGTGGAAATGTCGGCATAGGCTAATCCCCAATGTTCTTTTGCCACTACAACCGCCGCCAAGAAGTTGTTTTGTTTGGAGGGTAACATCTCATCTTCGGTGATAGTGCCAGGGGTTAATAACTTGGTGATGGCACGTTTTACTAATCGTTTCTCTGCGGTTGCCGTTGCCGAATCTTCCACTTGATCACAGATTACCACAGCATAACCCTTTTCTACCAACTGCCTTGCGTATCTGTCTAAAGCGTGGTGAGGCACACCCGTCATGGCGATTCTACCGACATTTTTCCCCCCATCCTTACTGGTGATGACTAATTCCAATTCTTGGGAGATGGTGACAGCATCCTGAAAAAAGCACTCGAAAAAGTCCCCGACTCTGTACAATAATAAAGCATTGGGATATTGTTCTTTAATCTCCACATAATGTTGATACATGGGAGTTAATTCTTGGGAGTCAATGGGGCGATAATCTTGGTGGGGGGCGTTTCTGGTGGCTTTAGTAGAGGCAGATTCAGTCATTATTCAATCACATCATAGGTATTCCTCTATCTTATCTTAAACTGAGATCCTACACCAGAACATAAATACTTAATAGAAAAAACGATAAAATGAATTATTCTACAATCTTCTTGCGTTGCACTTCCTTTAATCCAACCTACTTGATTTTTATGAGGCTCGATCGAGTTTTGTGAAGGTTGGAAAGGCGATCTGGTTTTAACTGGTGTAGAATTAGAGATGATTATTGAAAAATTGTTTATGTGATTATGCCTGACAATCAAGAATCAAATGAAAGAGATTACGAGATTGATCGCCAATTCAGAAGTCTAAATCGACGAATTGAGCGTTTAGAAGATACCCAAATAACAGGCAGAGAATTAAATAGAGGATTTGATCGAGTTTCCGCAGAAATAGATCATCTTGAGGACAAAATTGATTATCTTCAGTCAGAATTTGACAAATTTAGAGATAATATTAATCAAAAATTGGACACTATTTTAAAGCATATTACAGGAATTGATTAAGCTGATCGCATTTGTGATGTTGTATGGGTGCGATCGCACCTTTCCTGTAGGTTGGGTTGAGATACGAAACCCAACAAAATCATGATTAATTGATGTTTGAATATTGGGTTGCACTTCGTTTAACCTAACCTATGATTTGCTGTTCCTTTTAGACCAGTACAATGTCTGAGTTAATTCCACAAAAAATTCGCCTCATTACCCCCAAAAGTAGTTCTTTTAGCGAAGCCCGACAAAGAGTAGGGGCAGGTGTGATGGCTCGTTTGTTTAAGTTAGTTTGTACTGTTAGAGCCACCAAAAAAACCGAAGGGGCTTTATTTTATCGGTTTAACAAAATTTAGTCATAAAATTCCCTTTCATCCATCAAATGATGGTACATTTTCGGAAAAGAATAGGAAGTGAAATAATAGATAGAATTAATGAAATAACAGTATTAAAAAATTTAAAACCACAGCGAGAAGAGGAAAAGCAGGAAGTGCAGTAGAATTTGGGGGTAAAATAAGTATAAGTGTGTATGAAAATTATGTATTTTTAGATAAGTTAAGAAATTTTGAGAGAAATTGAGTTAACAATCGATGAATTTAATGATGAATTAAATAATGTATGGTAACAAATATAATTTTGTATTAAGTTCGATCGAACTATGGTAAATAAATTTTAAGCTCGATCACTCGATCAAAAGAGTATAAATATAACAAAATTATTGCACTGCAAAACCTGATAATTGACGCATTTTTGGTGTGTTAAAACCAATGACAATATCCGATTTTGGTACACCCATTTCCATTAAATCTAAGGCAATATCAACTTCTGTGGTGTTGTGTTGAATCCAAATTTTATCATTTTTTATATCAAGATGTATCATCGGATTATATATTCTTTTTTGATTATTCCATCCTATCGAGAGAAGTTGATAATGATCATTTTCTTGATCAAAAATCGTTTCTATTTCGACTTCTCCATAACTAGGTTTATATTCAGCATATCTTATTAATAATTTTCTAATGATTTTACCATAATTTTCTAATTTATCCATTGTTCTATTTCCTCTTTTTCAACATTATAAATAGTTAATTTTAATTATAAAAAATACCGAACGATCGTAAATAGATGGAAATTTTTGTACAATTGACCAAATATAACCTCCCCATCGACCATCTTCATGACTATATGTAGTTTTAGATATGAAAGAAATTAATAAACCTAAAATAAAAGAAAAATGAATAAATTTATTATTAATATATTCTTTAATATTTTTAATAATTCCTGATAAGTAAAAAGGAGCAATAAATCCCCAATACGCTAATATATAAGCAATATAGCAATTCGTTATGAGTTGTGAGAATACTATCCCCCCTAACCCCCCTTAAATAAAGGGGGAATTTAGTTGAAATTTCTCATAAATGATTCCTGATTGCTATAGGTGCAAATGAGAATTGTACAGAAGCACTTTTCCACTGAGGAGGAACTAATCCGCCCCATGCAGTGTATAAAATTAATATGACAAGTAGAGGCAATAATGATGTAAAAATTAATAAAAACATTTGCTTATTAATTTTAAATTTAATAGTTTCTTCTTCAACTAAAATAATATTCAAAATAGAAGAAGCAACTAAAAAAACATTGATTTGACGGGTAAAAGTTGTTAAAGCTGATAACAATCCTATCTTTAAACCTTGCCAATTAGTCAGATTATGTGTTGAATCAAAAATTAATATTAGTGTTAATAAAACTAATAAAAAGGCAGGGTTATCCGTTCCTATCCATAAAGAAGATTTGATTAAAAAATTGGAAAGAGCTAAAGGAAAAACTAATAGTAGAGCAATTTTTATGTTGACTGATTTTCTAACATAATAATAAGCCAATAAAGGAATAAATAAGCCTATAATATTATTGATTATTCTCAGATTTAATTCAGTTTTTCCTGTTAAAAAAGAAATAGTTGCTAAAAAATAATGATAACCCGGTGAAATAGCAGACAATGAATCTTTTAAAAGATCTAATCGAGGCCAATTTTCTCTAATTTGTAAAATATTAGGCAAATGATATTGTAAATGATCATGTTCCCAGTATCTATTATCAGAAAAAATAAATGGCAATGTTAATCCTAGAAAAATAATAATTATGATAAAATAGCCAATATCTACTTTATTTTGATTTATTTTATTAAACATACATGAAAAAAGTTATCTAACTGCTTTGATGAACATTTGAGAGCCTAAAATTGACCAGAAAATAGGTAATTTTAAGTAAATTGATAATAGCAAAGGTGAACTAGGATTTCCTTTAGTAGAATAAGGCAAAAATCGAGGAATTAATAGATCTATTTTAAAGCCGATCGTGCTTAAAATTTCTTGTAAGGATAAATGAGTTATGGGTAATTGATGATCGATAAAATCATAATATTCTTTATAACAGTATTTAAAATTAGGTTGAATAATTAATATTGATCCTCCTTGATTTAATAGTTGATAACATACCGCTAAAATTGAGACTAATTCTTATTTATTGCGTAAATGTTCAAAGAAATTAGAGACAAAAATTCGATCGAACTTACGGTTAAATTTTTCGGGATCATTTAAGTCTAAAATATTCATATTTAATACGGTGACATTTTCATCAGCAAATAATTTAGCGTCAGGATTAAGATCGATTAAATACTTCTCTTGTGCTTTAATATTATTGATAAACTCTCCGTACCCCCCCCCCGATGTCCAAAATACTACCATTAGGATTAACGTATTGTTGTAAAAAGTCTTTAATTAAGGTTTTCCAAAGTAATAATTTCGCTTTTTTCTGTTGGGGATCAAAACGATTATTATAAAGTTGTTGTAAATAATATTCTTGTTGATTAATAAGATTGTTGTTCATAATTTTAGTTGGTATTCAATAGTTAATTTTAATAATGTTTGTAGTTAACTCTTTAGAGTTTATTAACCCCTAAAGCCATGATGGGCATAATATATTATGCCCCCTACGAACTTTTTAATTAGGTTTTAATAAGTAGGGTTCAAGTTCACTATATTGGGGAAAAATTTGGTCAATACTAGCTAATTTTGCTTGATTTTCTATAGCGGTAGCGATAATAATTCGGTCAAAAGGATCTTTATGAATTTGGGATAAATTCACTGCTCGATCAGCAATATTTGGAGTTAAATTAAAGATATTAATATCTACTGGTTTTAAAGATAATTTAAACCATTCTGAAGGTGGACAAGGTAAATCAATTCGACTTTTTTTGTATGCCAAAGCAATTTCATAGCAAGAAACAGAACATACTCCCACTTCTGGACTGCTTTCAATCAAATTTCTCCAGTAGGTTGGAAATCGATCGAACTCTTGGTTAATAAACCAAAACCAAATATGAGTATCGAGAATAATTATTTCAGACATTCCCAGTCTTCCACCTCTAATAATGGATTAACAATATCTCCTAATGTTTTCCCTTTTCCTGCGATCGCACTAGGTGGTTTACGCAATTTTGGAGTGGATAATTCCTCAATGACTGTAATAATTACATGGGCATTAGTAATATTTGGAGTATCTTTTAAAAATTTTAATTGTCCATTTTCGTATAATGCTTCATAGCTTTTTAACATATTTTTATTACCCCATTAATTTTATTTTTTATTATAGACAAATTAATAAACTTAATCAGAAGATTTAACCTTAATTGGTGTTTCTTTTCGTTGATAATCTCCTCTTGAAAGATGTTTTTCTAGCCATGTATAAAGCACAATAAAAAGGTATCTACTGCCCATTTCTTTTAATTTTAATTTCGATACTCCTGCCGATCGATTTCTCCATGTAATAGGAATTACGGCATAGTTAAAACCTCGCACGATCGACTTTAAGGGAAGTTCTACGGTAAGGTTAAAATGGTGGGATAAAAGAGGAGATATACCTTCAATTACTTCTTTGCGATACATTTTAAAAGCGTTAGTGGTGTCATTAAAATTCAAGCCAAAAAGCACGGAAATAAATAAATTAGCCATGCGATTAATAATTAATTTGTAACTGGGATAGTCGATGACTTTTCCTCCTTTGACGAATCTCGAACCGAAAACGCAATCATAGCCCTCCTGTATCTTATTGTAGTAATCTACTATATTTTCGGGACTATCGGAATTATCCGCCATGACGATCGCCACTGCTTCCCCTTTGAAGTTTTCTAACCCACAACGAACGGCAAAACCAAAACCATTGGGGTAGTAGTTGTTAACATAACGCACCCTCGAATTTTGCTCATGCAATGCTTGTAAAAGGTTTTCGGTGTTATCCTTACTATTGTCATTAACTACTAAAATTTCATAGTTAATCTGAGCGCGATCGAGGTGTTCACTGATATTATGGATAGTATTGACGATGCAATCTTCCTCATTATGGGCAGGAATAACCAAAGAGAGTAAGTTAATTTTAGCCCTTGTTTCTTGAGAAATAACAGGGTGTATAATATCCTCCACCAAAGCAGGGGTTAAAGCCTCAGGAAAATAGGCTTCTTTGCCCTGATTTTTGCTACTGGTGAAGACAAAGCGATCGCTAATGATAAAATTGAGGGAGGCACTGATTAACGCCCCGAAAATCGTATTTACGCCGTAGCTAATCCCTAACCAGTCTAACAAAGGGAATACAAAGGAAACCCGAACTACGATCGCACTCCCAGCAGATACATGATATAAAGGTAGTTGTTTGAAAAGTACGTTAAACCAATTCCAACTACCGCCACGCCATACCCAGATACGATAAATAAAGAAACTGGCAATCAGAGAAAGTTCGATCGAGATTATATTGGCAACATTGCGTAAAAATGGGGTATCAAAACCTAGTTTGTCGATAAGGAGGAAAATCAGCAGTAAATTGATGGCGGTAGCGACACCACCCCCTAATAAAAATTTAACTACCTTTTCCGTTAATATATTGTTATTCATAAGGATAATTTTTAATTAAATAACATTATTTTATGAGCCAAAAATTGTGTAATAATGAACAGGGATAAGACCGTTAGATAAATCAATAAGATTCATGGCATAATGAGTAATTCTGACAAAAAATAAAGTATAAATGAGTAAAATAAAATAGATTAAATAATATCTTTTGATGTTAAAATTGTTCTGAAAATAAGATATTACCTTAGAGTAAATATGATAAATAGGCTCGATTATTTTTAATAAATCTTGATTTTTTCGATAACTATACATTTCTAATTTTATGAGACTAGGAGTTAATAAACAGACGGCATAAGTTATGGAAATAATCATAAACCATCTGCCCCAATCAAAGGCAATTATATAGAGAATAAAGGAAGCAAGAAAAGGAAGGAAAAGATATTTAAAACTAAAATTAGTCGATACTTCTTGATGTGAAAAAGATAAATTTTCATTTTTGATGTACAATCTTTTATTTTCCTCTTCTACCGTCTTACTAATGGTAGTTTCTGAAGCTCTCATCAGCAAAATTAAACTGAGTAAGAATGCTACGATCCAACTAAACAATCTTAAACCATTATCATGTAAAATATTTTTATTAAAAGTTGCTCGTACCGCTTTAAAAGTAGAATAAGTATAATAAGATAAAACTTCTGGTAACTCTTGACAATCTGGAACTAAATTATATTTTTGCCAAGATTGACAAATTGTTATAGCAACTTCTTCATTTCCTTTAAAAATCACTGAAATTAAGCATATTAAAAGAGTAGGAGAATAAATTATTAATGTTTTAGTAATTGCTCTTTTCGGTAAATTATTGAGTCTTAATATAGTTAGAGTAATTAAGATATTTAAAGGTAAAACTAAAAATAAAAGGGCTTCATGGCTTAAAGCAGTGGGAATAGAAAATAAATTGTAAAAAATAAATAATTGATAACCATATTTATCCAGACTCTTTTGATTTAATTCTTGCTTTGCTTGATTTATACCCAGTAAATAGAGTGAGTTAACTGTTTGTGACACTAGCCATAAGTTTATTAATAATCCAAGAAAAAATAAATATTCTTTTCTACCTAATCCACCAATATCATTGATAGGAAATAAAATAAGACAAGGTAAAAATAAAAAAATTAAAATAGTTTCTACCGTTAATATCTTTAGTGATTTATTAACTTTTATTAGATAAATAATTGACCATACTAAAAAGATTAAATAATTAACATAAACCACCTTAAAAAACATTTGGGGAGTAGTTAAGTTAAACATTTTTCTCAAGGAAAAAATAATACTTCCTGTTAATCCTCTACGAACAAATCCTCCTGCATAATTAACTAACCACTCTGAATAGACATAATTAGAAAAACTTTGCTTTACGAAAAAATAGTAGCTTATTAAAGCAGTAAATATCAGTATAAATCCTAAAAAAATTATTTTTTTAATAGATGTATTTTCATAGTTATTAAAATAATTATATAGTTGATATTTTTCCTCTTTATTAGTCATATATTTGGTAATTTTTAGTTTATAGATATTTCTGATTGAATTGGTGGGCATTGCCCTCCCTACAAAGGAGGGTTAGGATTAACACCATCGATCGAGATTATTGGTGTAAATTTCCTGTAGAATATCCTTGACGGTATATTTGAAATGCCAATCAGGATAATGAGCTTGAAACTTACTCACATCGCTAATCCACCAGATATGATCTCCGATACGATTAGTTTCGCTGTAACTCCAATTCATCTTTTTCTCCGTAATCTCCTCACAAAGTGCGATCGCCTCCACCATAGAACAATTACTAAAACGACTACCACCGATGTTATAAACCTCAGCAATACGGGGATTTTGATAAAAATGATAAAACGCATTAACTAAGTCGTAACTATGGATATTATCCCGAACCTGTTTACCCTTGTAACCATAAACCTCGTAATGATTCCCTGTCATAGCACATTTCATGAGATAGGATAAAAAGCCGTGTAACTTAGTGCCTGAATGACTTGGACCTGTTAAACAACCTCCCCGAAAACAAGCAGTTTTCATGTCAAAATAGCGTCCATACTCTTGTACTAAAATATCACCAGCAACTTTTGAAGCACCAAAAAGAGAATGTTTCGTTTGATCAATACTCATGGTTTCATCAATACCTTTATAAAAACCATGATTAGGATCGATTTCCCACCGTAATTCTTTTTCTTGGAGAGGTAAAAAATTGGGTGTATCGCCGTAAACTTTATTTGTAGAGCAGAAGATAAACACGGCTTGAGGACAAAATTTTCTGGTACTTTCCAATAGGGTTAGTGTACCATTAGCGTTGACGGTGAAATCAGTATGGGGATCATTGACTGCCCAATCATGGGAAGGTTGCGCCGCCGTGTGGATAATTAGGCTTATATCACTACTATATTTCTCAAAAATAGATGCGATCGCACCTTGATCTCGAATATCTACGTCAAAATGTGTGTAGTTTTTTTTGTAAGCACTTAATAGATAATTTTTATTCCACTCTGTAGAGGCATCTTCCCCAAAGAAAACTTGACGCATATTATTGTCAATACCTACCACATCAAAACCCAACTCAGCAAAGTATTTCACCGATTCCGAACCGATTAACCCTGCCGAGCCTGTAATTAAGATAGTTTGTGCCACGATTTTCAACTCAAGATATTAGTAGTAGTTTTAGAGACATCACAGGCAAGATGCCTGTTTTACGAATTATCGGATAAGTTCAACAAATACATAATAAACTGTTTCATATATTTATACACTACTTTGTCATAATTAAACAAAAATCCCTTTCACTATGGCTTCATTGTCTCTAATCCACTCGTAAATATCAATCAAAGTCGTCTTTGCATCCCGTTGAGGTTTCCACCCTGTTTTTTCTACCTTCCGAGAGTCAGTAATAAAAATAGGCACATCTCCTTGTCTATTTTCTGTGATAGGCTCGATCGCAATTTCGTTACCTGTAATTTCCTGACAAAGTTGGGTAGTTTCCAATAAAGATAAACTATTTTCCACACCACCACCCACATTAAAAGTTTCTCCCTTTAACTCATCCAGTCTTTCAATTTGAATGTCGATTAAAGTCAACAAATCGGATATATGTAGAAAATCCCTGACTTGTTTACCCGTGCCACCGTAACCGATGTACTTTAAAGGCTTTTTAAAATAGTGAAACGCTATCCATAAAGCAAATACACCCTGATCTACCTTACCCATTTGCCAAGGTCCTGTCAACACACCGCAACGATTAATCAAGGTGCGAATACCATAACTATCGGCATATTCCGCAATTAATAACTCCGATGCTAACTTAGTTGTACCATAGATAGATCGCACCTGATTTAAGGGAAAATTCTCAGCAATACCGAAACCAGAAGCACCGATAATCTCTTGAGTTGCATTAAGCTGAAAACGAGTATCCGTTTCTGAATAAAGCAAATTACTTAGATAACTGATAGGATAAACCCGACTGGTGGAAAGAAAGATAAAATCCGCTTTCGTCTGCCTTGCCAACTCCAAACAGTTAATCGTGCCAACTAAATTCGTTTCTAACACATACTTAGGAGAATTATACCCTGCCAATACGGAAGGTTCAGCCGAACATTCTAGTATTAAATCAGGTTGTAATAAATTTGCGTCTAAATCCTCGCTATTACGCACATCCCCGTGAATAAAGGAAATATTAGCTTCTGCTAGTCGGGGTAAATTAAGTTCAGAACCCCGTCTTTTGAGATTATCTAGGGTTGTAATTTGCCAATTTGGATATTTTTGACCTAACCCCAAAGCTAAGGCACTTCCCACGAATCCTGCACCGCCTGTAATTAATACTTTTTTAGTCATAATTTTTAATTAAGAAATTACCTAAATATCCTATTTTACCTGCTATTTTATTGGGAAGATTAGCTGTTGATAAAAAATATCAAAATTCTGGTTGGGGAAAATTATTATTGATGTCGGCTCTTTATCGTAATTTAAATAATGAAATAGCGGCGATGGCGATGGTTGTATCAGCTATTAATGATCAAGCTATGAATTTCTATAAAACGTCATAATCAAATACTTAGAATACTTAATAGTTTAAATTATAAAATTTTTCAAGATAATAATGCTTATTTTGGAGGTGGAACTTTAATTGCTTTATTGTATAATGAATATCGCCAAAGTAATGATATAGATTTAATTGATTTGGCAATATTAAGGTATAATTCTACTTTTTCACTTTTAGCAATTAATAAAGCTGAACAAGCTTATGAAGTAATTCGTCCTTTAAAGATAGCTATTCAACGATTTCAAGATAGACCTGAGTATCGAGAAAAATGCTTTGAACAATTAAAAATTAGTGATTATTTTATCCCCTTAATTATTGATGGAATTGATTTACTAGCAGATGATTTTGATTTAAGTAAAACCCAAAGAAGTTTTAAAGAACAACACGATTTACTTAATGATCTTGGTTAAGATTAAAGATTAATTACTATGAAAAAATATGAAAATCTGCTGATGGATTTAGCAGATGAGAGAAGATTAAGGGCTGCGATCGAGCTGACTGCCTGACACAAGTATCTAAAATTCATATAAATCAATGCAATGAAGCAGAAAAAGTAGTAATATTCATGACAAACTAAAAATAAATATTTTCCAAAGTTTAAGACTAGAATTAACTATTTATGTCAACCTCAGTTCCTGTTTATCATCAACTATTAAATCTACTTCGTCATTGTATAATTCACTTATCTGTAGTCTGTTGTGGTCGAGCTGTTCCCTTACTATGGAAAGTTCTGGAACACCAAAGTTCAACTGTAGCTTTTAATGAATACAAAATCCTTCTCAGATTAGCGGAGAGATTATTATCAAAATATCCAGATATTATACTTTTAGCTGATAGAGGTTTTGCTAATGGTGAGTTGATTGCTTGGTTAAAAAATACCCATTGGCATTATTGTCTGGGTTTACCTTGTGATGTTCATCTTCATGGTCCGAGAAGACATCCCATCGAATTGTAGAAGAACTATTTTTAGATAGTAAATCAGCGGCTTTTCAATTAGAGGAATCAAAAATTCCCACCACAAAATCTTTGGAACGTTTATATTTAGTAGTCGCGTTAGCCATTTTATTTGCCACGTCTCAAGGGATGGCTGTTCAAATTAAAGGATTAAGAACTCAAGTTGATCCTCATTGGAAACGTGGCTTAAGCTATGTGAAAATAGGGTTACGTTGGATAAGAGGAGTTATGAATAAAGGTCGTGAGTTGTTTGTAACAATACCTTTATTAAACAAAGATCCCGAACCTTGTTTCCCTTCGAAAAAAGCGAAAGAAAGATATTATGATGTCATTTGGTTTAAGAGAATAAAAGAGATAAAATGCAGTATTTAAAAGGAATTGAAATAAATGTGTCAGGCAGTCAGGATAAAGATGAGAAGTTTTCTGCTTATCGCAGTATCGCAAGTTTTTGTGAATATTTATTAATTGATCAATATAAAATACAGATTGAACATTATAGCAAAACTGACAAAAATCAATGGTTATTTAGAGAATATAGTACCGAAGAAGATGTCATTATTTTTGATAAAATTAATTTTGAAATCCCTGTAATGGATATTTATGATAAAGTAGATTTATCCTCCTGATAAGGAAACATTATTTTTCTGTTTAATATATTTTATGGCTATCAATCATGAATAATTTATTGAGTGAAAAACAAGCAATATTAACGAAAGAAATTATTATACAAACTTTAAAAAATCAAGAAAACTTTTTCTTTAAATACGATATTAAAACCTTAGCACTATTTGGCTCAACTGCTAGAAATGAAGCTACAGAAAATAGTGATTTAGATTTTTTGGCAGAGTTTAATCATTCTACTATAGCAATCCGTTATGAGTTGTGAGAATACTATCCCCCCTAACCCCCCTTAAATAAAGGGGGAATTTAGTTGAAATTTCTCATAAATGATTCCTGATTGCTATACATTAGATGGTTATATGAACTTAAAATTTTATCTTGAAGAATTATTTAATAAATCTGTAGATTTAGTCACCTTTAAATCCATCAAAAACATCATCAAAAATTCTATATTAACCGAAGCGATTTATGTCGAGAAACCTTAAACTTTATCCGAGTGATATTCTTAATAGTACCAATAAAAAAATAAGGTTCAATTTAAGATAACAGTTTGTAAATTTCTCACTTTTTTAATAGTTTCAAAATCTTTATCATTATGAATTAAAATTAAATTATAACTGATAGCTAGTTGGGCGATGCAACAATCAATGCTACTTCTAACCGTTAAACCTTTACGTCTTAAATCATAGAAAATACGAGCCGAGTTAATCAAGATAGAACTATTTTCTGTAAGATAATCTTGATCATGCAAATAAACTTCTAATAGTTGCCATTCTTTTTCATCTTTAGCACCCTGTAATAATTCCATTTGGATAAAATGACTCAAAAAGAAAGGATTGTCTTGAATAATATTTTCTAAATTTTTTCTTTTAATTCCTGTCTTATCTCGAAAAATATTGATCAAAACAGAAGTATCAATTAGATACATTTTCGTTATTTCTTAACTCCTTATAATTATAGTCTTCTCTAAATTCAATTCTTCCACTTAAATCTAATAAATTCAGTTTTTTTCGATTACGAATTAACTCTTTTAAAGCCATATTTACTAACTCTTTTTTCGTTCTCACATTAGTTAAACGGAAGGCTTCTTCTAGCAAACTATCATCAAGATCAATATTAGTTCTCATTTTCTTATGTAAAATGTGTAAATATAAAAACATTATACACTAAATAATTTTTGCTGAGCTAAAAATGTCTAATCCTATCTACTTAGATTATCACTCTACAACTCCCGTCGATCGCCGTGTTGCGGATAAGGTTTATGATTATATGGTGCATAATTTTGGCAATAGTAGCAGTATAGATCATATTTTTGGCGATCGCGCCCAAGAAGCAGTAAAAAAAGCTCAACAGCAAATAGCCAACTTAATCAACTCATCTCCTCAAGAAATTATTTTCACATCTGGTGCAACAGAAAGCATTAACCTAGTGATTCAAGGTTTACAACCATCTCGCATTATCATTTCACCAGTAGAGCATAAAGCCGTTATTGATACTTGTCAAGCAATGGCAAAGAAGGCATTAGCCGAAATTATCTGGTTAAAAGTGGATAAAAAAGCCCGAATTGACTTAAATTATCTGGAGAAGGTATGTAGTGAAGGAGCGGATTTATTGTGTATCATGGGTGCGAATAATGAGGTGGGGAATATCTATCCTATAGAAAAAATCGGTCAAATCGCTCAACAATATCATATACCCTTTCTTTGCGATGGTTCTCAGGCAGTGGGCAAAATTCCCGTTAATTTTAGGGATAGTAGGCTTAGGAGAGGCTTGTTATTTAAGACAGTTAGAAATGCAAGAAGATGAAGGTGCGATCGCACTCAAAAGAAATCATCTACAATCATTATTACAAGAGAAAATCCCCAATTTAGTAGTAAATGGAGACACAGAAAATCGCCTAGGGGGAAATCTGCATATATCTATCCCTAATGTGCCAAATAGTGCCGTTATTGCCCAAATTAGAGATAAATTAGCCATTTCTACTGGTTCAGCTTGTAGTAGTGCCACCATTTTTCCTTCTCATGTTTTAAGGGCGATGAATTTATCTGATGATTTAATCGAAGGTGCGTTGAGAATCGGAGTAGGAAAATTCACTACCAATATGGAAATAGAAAAAAGCTCTGACATTATTACTAATACGGTGGAGAAAATTTCCAGTTAACAAACATTTCTGACATTTCTGCCGTATTAATTTTAGTTATCCATGAGAACGAAAAATATTCAGCTAAAAACAAAAATAATCGTTTAACTTTAATCCTTCCATTAACAACATAGATTCCTGAAAAGATTGTAATTTAGGAACTAAATAAAGGACTTCCATTATCGCTCTTTCAGGAGCAGAAATTAACCAGAAATTAACATTGAATAGTTCCCTATTTCTTTTTTAGTTAATTCCAAATCAAGTACTTTCTCAAATATATTAGTAGTAAAATATCTAATATTAAGGTCTTTATTATACTCTTTAAACCAGAAAGGTAATTTTAAAGAAGGCTGACCAAAAAGAGTTATAATTTGATTATTTAAAGGGAGAAAATGACCATATCCAGAAAGTTCTAAAGCGGTTTTAGCACCCGGATAAATGGCTAAATTAAGTTGATTTTGAATAGCCCAAATACCACCTGTCCAATCAACAGGATCACCGACACGAGCGATCGCACCTCTACCTATGGTTTTCACCCAATTACTTTCACGATATTAGACATTTCCAGAAATATTCGGGATGAAGTGATGGCAATGAGTTATGAAGAAGCCCATTATTGGTTTGCAAAAATTAATCATGGTAAACGCAATGTTGCTTTACGCGCTTTAAGGATTCTTTTAGGGGAAAATTAATTAATAATTAAAGTTCGATCGAGCTTACAATATATCTTAGTTCGTAAGAACGATCGTACATTAGCCGTGTAATTCATTACACGGTGGGCTTATGCTGTAAACTCGATCGTACAATGGGTTATTGATCTCTAAATTGATTAACACTGGTAATATTCATTATCTTTATTTTTAGGACAATCTAGCTTTGATTAATTTTATTGTACGGTAAAACCGTACGAATTATCTCAACATAGTATAATCGATCGCACCTCCTACAAAATTCCTGAATGATTATTCCATCACCTCCCTATAATTATTCATTTGGGTTAATTATGTGGCAAAAGAAGCCGAAACCAGACTAGCGGAATTTTTCCCTTCCTCTCCCGAAAGTGAGAAGAAACCCTCACCCCCCCTCCCCCCTCTCCCAAAGGCGAGGGGGGGAAAATCCCTCCCGAATCTAACTCTAACTCCCCTCTCCCCGTGGGAGAGGGGCAGGGGGTGAGGGCTGAAACCGTACAAAACTACCTCTGGGCGCACACCGTCACCTGCCCTCATTGTCATTCTACCATCCCCCTTTCTCCTAATTGGTGGCTAAGTAAAACCAGCAATTATGCAGGAAAAGGACAAGCTAGAAAAGTAACATCAGATTGGTATGCGGTTAAACCTATTCCTAATCT
>CAYPDC010000026.1:0-37927 GCA_964409355.1 uncultured Cyanobacterium sp. | reverse complement strand
AAATGAGTAAAAGCAACCGATGCTCTTTGGGAAGTTATTGTTAAAAAAAGATTTAGAAAATCTTTACAGTACGATCGCACCTTATAATTGACTAGAATCCAAACTTTGTGCCTCTTCTCTGCTAATTGGTAAATGTAAACCGCATTCCTGTTTTAAACCGTGAAAACGAGTATCTCTTTCGTGATCATCTTCAGCAGAAAGAGGGCGACTGGAATGCCAATCTCCTACAGTTACATAACCTTGATCAAAGTAAGGATGATAGGGTAAATCATATTTGGTTAAATATTGATAAATGTCCCTTGAATTCCAACGCAAAATTGGCAAAATTTTATATTGTTCACCCTGTTTATTTACATAGTGTAATTTATTCCGAAATTGGGTTTGATTTTGTCTTAATCCGGCCAACCATGCCTTAGCCGATAATTCTTGTAATGCTCGGTGCATTGGTTCTACTTTGCGGATGAGATCGTACAAATTCAATGATTCTACATCTTGTTTTTCCCACAATTTGCCATAAATTGCTTCCATTCTCGCTGGGGTTAAAGGGGATTGGTAAACCTTTAAATTAAGGTTTAATTTTCTGGTTAATTCTTCTGCAAATAAATAGGTTTCTTTAGGCAAATAACCCGTGTCAATCCAAATCACTGGAATATCAGGCACAATTTGGGTGACTAAATGCAACATTACTGCCGATTGAATGCCAAAACTGGTACTTAAGACTAAGTGGGAGGCAAATTCCACTTTTGCCCATGTCACAATCTCGGTGGCGTTGCTATGGGCTAATTTCTCATTGATGCGGTTTAAATCTAGCTCGAAATGGGTATTAGATAATTGAGACACTGGCTTTATTGAGTAATGAGTAATAAGTTCAGAATTCAGAGTTGTCGAATTGTTAGTTAATTTTTCATTCTTAATTTTACATTCTAAATTCAATAAGAGATTGTTTGAAAATTACTATGATTATCTCTACCATTGTTGTTGGCAGGGTTTGCGTGGGAGTCGAACCAATCATTACCTACTTGAATGGTAATATCAGAATTAATTACTCCTGTGCTTTCAACAATTACCTCCCCTACTCCCAAATCTGCCCGTAATTGGGCGGCAGCGTAGTTATCCCCTTGTTGAGCAATAATTTTCGTTTCCGATAGTCTCTGAGGATAAAAGTTATAACTCAAATAGGCACGGGAATAGCCATTATTTTTTAGATACTCTACTATATTTTGGGCTATTTCTTGATCGCCCTCGGTACTCTGTACGGCAACCCTGAGACGACGAGTATCGGATTCATAGTGTGTAGTATAGTATCTTGAGCTAACTTCAAAATGTTGAGCCATTACTTCGCTTATTTTGTTATGATCGGGTAGCCAATAGCTCAATTCTCCTTCTTCAGGGGTATTAAAATCTCCGGGCAACATTACCATTCTGATATTGGAACGATTTTTTTGGGCAGCAAAACCGGCGATGGCAATTAATTCATTTGTAGTTAAATTGGTATCAAGATGCGATCGCACCACGTTTAAAATATCTGGCATTCTCAGTATAGTACGGGGGCTTAAAGTTTGTTCAACTAGCGCGCGCATAAAACTTTGTTGTCTTTGTACCCTACCAATATCACCATAAGCATCATAACGGAAACGCAAAAATTGAATTGCTTTTTCACCGTCTAAATGTTGTTGTCCTTTTTTCAAGTCAATATACAAATGTTGGCTATGGTCAGTATATTTCATATTCTCAGTTACATAGATATTTAAACCGCCTAAAGCATCGATGAGTTTTTCCACTCCCTGAACATTGATGCGAATGTAGCGATCAATGCTAACATCGTTTAAAAGACTACTGACGGCTTCAGCGGCAAAAGCAGGACCGCCTAAAGCATTGGCTTCATTAATTTTAGCCATTCCTCGACGAGGTATAACTGTTTGGGTATCCCTAGGAATAGACAATACTGTCACATAATCTTGATGGGGATCAAACCTCAACAGTAACATACTATCGGATAAACCTTCAAAGGAGTTTACTAGGGCATGATAGCCTAAATCAGGACGGACTTGATCAGGTACATCGGAAGTTAAAACCTTAATTCCTAGTACAAGAATATTTACAGGGCGATTTAATTTGGGAATTTGCAGACTATCAAAAGTAATGGTTTCTTCTTGGTTGAATACGGCTTCTTCGTCGGGAGTTAATCTAACCTGTCTTAAGGGTGTTTGGGATAAGGATAACGCTAATAATGCTCCTATACTAGCTGAGACAACTGCGATCACGCTGAAACCTAAACCTAAGAGTAACCAACGGGGATTAAATTTAAAAGAAGACTTGGAAGAGTGTTTTTCGCTTTGATTTTGACGCTGAGAATGGTTTGATTTACGGCTATTTTGTCCCTCTGACATTGCTATCCTCACACACTTAATCTAAATAAATCGGGATTGTTTTTCACCATAATAACCCATTATGCAATTAGTGATTACTAATTACTGATTACTGATTATGATTTAGCTTAATTGATGAGAAGCCCCACACCTTATTTTCAACAAAAACAAAAATTAAACAGGTGTGGAACTTGTATTGTATTCTTGATAGTAGTCAAAGGGCGTAGTCGAAGTATGAATCGCCCAATTAAAAAAACATCCATGCTAGATTCGACATTTCTTAGAATTATAGGTGGGAATCCCTATCTTAAGAAGGATAGGGGTCTTCAATTACATTAATTTACACTCTCCATCAGGGCATAAATCGTATAACTCTACAGGCATAGGTTTTACTTTCCAGATGTCGTCGCAATATTCTTGAATACTGCGATCGCTCGAAAATTTACCCATTCGTGCCACATTTAAAATAGACATTTTTGCCCATTTGTCTTTATCTCTGTAAGTCTCAGAAACACTATCTTGACACTCAATATAGGATTGATAATCCGCAAAGAGGAGATATTGATCATCATAGAGTAAAGAATTTACCAGACGTTGGAATAAGTTACCATCACGGTGAGAGAAAAATCCAGAAGAAATCTGGTCGATCGCCTCTTTTAAACTATCATGATAATAGTCCCAAGGATTATAACCCTGTGATTTGCGTTCTTTAACTTCCTCAGCAGTTAAACCAAAAAGGAAAAAGTTTTCTTCTCCGACACATTCTCGGATTTCCACATTCGCACCGTCTAAAGTACCAATAGTTAACGCACCATTAAGGGAGAATTTCATATTACCAGTACCCGAAGCCTCTTTTCCCGCAGTGGAAATTTGTTCAGATAAATCCGCCGCAGGATAGATTTTTTGGGAATTGGTAACATTATAATCGGGCATAAATACCACTTTGAGGCGATCGTGCATATCAGGATCATTATTAACCACTTCTCCCACAGAAGTAATTAACTTAATCATCAATTTCGCAATATGATAAGCAGGGGCTGCTTTACCACCAAAAATGAAAGTACGGGGTACAATATCTAAATCAGGATGGTGTTTGAGACGATTATAGAGGGTGATGATATGTAAAACATTGAGATGTTGACGTTTATACTCATGAATCCGTTTTACCTGCACATCAAACAAAGACTCAGGATTAATCTTAATACCCTGTTGTTGTTCAATTTGAGACGCTAAATCCTTTTTAACGGCTAATTTAACATCCATCCATTGTTTGCGGAATGTGGCATCATCAGCAAATTTTTCTAATCCTTTCAACTCATCAAGATTTTTAATCCAACTATCGCCAATTTTACTGGTAATTAACTCCGTCAAACGGGGATTACTCAACACCATCCAACGACGGGGAGTAACGCCATTAGTTTTATTACTAAATTTCTCAGGATGAAGTTGATACCAGTCTCTTAAAACCGTTTCTTTGAGTAAATCCGAATGTAATTGTGCCACCCCATTAATGGCAAAACTACCGACACAGGCTAAATTCGCCATGCGGATGGATTTTTCTTCCCCTTCTTCAATTAAGGATAAACTCCATAACTTGCTATCATCCCCCGGAAACGCAATGGCTACCTCATCCAAGAAACGGCGATTAATTTCATAGATAATCTCTAAATGACGGGGCAAAATAGAAGCAAATAAGTCTAAATTCCATTTCTCTAAGGCTTCGGGTAAGAGAGTATGATTAGTATAGGCAAAAGTGCGAGTAGTGACACCCCAAGCCACTTCCCAATCTAACTCGTATTCATCTAATAAGAGACGCATCAATTCCGCTACCCCAATGGCAGGGTGAGTATCATTTAACTGTACCACAAAGCTCTCATGGAAGTTTTCGATTTTACCGCCTCGTCTCAAATGTAAGGCAATCATGTCTTGGAGAGAACAGGAAACGAAGAAGTATTGTTGTCTTAATCGCAGTTCTTTACCCTGTATTTGTTCGTCATTGGGATAGAGAACTTTACTGATATTTTCACAGATAACCTTCTCATTTACCGCCCCATAATAGTTTCCCACATTAAAGGCTTGAAAGTCAAAGGATTCTGGCGCTTCGGATTTCCATAACCGTAAAGTATTGGCAGTATTGACACGATAACCGAGGATAGGAGTATCATAAGCCACCCCTTTCACCACTAAATCAGGTACCCAATTACTACCAAAATGACCGTGGGAGTCGGTATAATGTTCCACATAACCACCTAATTTTACCTCGTAGGTGACTTCAGGACGACGAATTTCCCAAGGATTCCCGTAACGCAACCATTGATCTGTAATCTCTACTTGCCAACCGTCTCGGATTTCTTGGTCAAAAATCCCGAATTCATAACGGATTCCGTATCCAATAGCAGGTACTTCTAACGTAGCTAATGAATCCATGTAACAAGCGGCTAAACGCCCTAAACCGCCGTTACCTAACCCCGGCTCTTCTTCTTGGGCGATCAACTGTTCTAAGTCTAAACCTAATTCCTCTACTGCTTGTTTAACTCTGTCATAAATGCCTAAGTTAATTAAATTATTGCCTAAATGAGGTCCTAAAAGATATTCTGCGGAAAGATAGGAAACCACACGGGTTTTGGATTGTAGGTAACTATCAACAGATACTGCCCATCTTTGCAACATTCTGTCACGAATTGTATAGGCTAAAGCCATATAGTAATCATTTTTCGTGGCAATAGTGGGAAATTTCCCTTGGATATAAAACAGGTTATCTGCGATCGCCCTTTTGAGGGTAGGAATACTTAAACCGGTGCGATCGTCTTCTACCGTAGCGTTATTATTGTTAGGAGGAAGATAATTGCTAGAATTATCTTTTTTCCCCGTAACTTCGGTATTTTTTTTCATAAAATTGTCAAAAATGTTCATCTATACATCCTCAGAGATCTATTCTGATCAGTATTTTTCTTTAAGCCTAACAACTTATGATTAAAATTAAGGTTAATAAATGATAAAGTTTTATTGGCAAAAGTTAAGATTAAGTTAAAACTAAATTCAAAAAGTTGAAAGCAATGGTAGCAATTCAAGAAAAAGTTAAATACTCCAAATTATCCCCTGAAGAATATTTAACTCAAGAAGAAAAATCCTTAGTAAAGCACGAATATATTAATGGTGAGGTTTATGAAATGGCTGGAGCAAGTTCTAATCATGTTACAATTTCTCTCAATATTGCTTCTTTATTAAAAATTTATTTAAGAGGTAGTAATTGTCGAGTTTTTATCTCTGATATGAAAGTAAGAATTGAGCGTTCAAATGTCTTTTATTATCCTGATGTGATTGTTACTTGTGATGAAAAAGATCGGGAATTAAACTACTATAAAAAAGCACCAAAAATCATTATTGAAGTGTTATCAGAAAGTACCGAATCTTTTGATAGAGGTGATAAATTTGCTGATTATCGCACCATCGAAACTTTAGAAGAATATGTCTTGATTTCTCAAAGTAAAAAAAGAGTTGATTTATTTACTAAAAAGAATTATAGTTCATGGGAATTAACCTCATTTAATGAAGGAGAACATTTAACCCTAAATAGTATTGATTTTAATTGTGCTGTATCAGATTTATATCAAGATATTTAGGGGTTGCTGAAAAAGTGTTTGTTGGTTTTCTTACGTTGAGTATGTAAATTACTGGTTAGGTAAGTAGTAGAGCCTCAATTTTGTGTTGAGGGATAAAAAAGAGCTAATCTGTAATAAGTTCTGAAATTTTGAGAAAAAAAATGCCGGAGAAAAAATATCTTGTAACCTAAATAATTCAGAAAGAACAGAATTGGGGGGATTAGTTAAGAAAGGCAAAATAGCAGCATATAAATGAATTGCGACACAATCTTATTGTTAGCAGATAATCCAAATTAACAAAATCTATTCTGGAACTTATAATAGTGTAGGAAAAATATAGGTCTTTATTTTGGCAATTTGTTATTCCTTTGAGCATTGTTATCTTTGGATGAGCTACAAGGGTTATTAAGATCATTGGGAAAGTCTTACTCTGTGGCAGAAATAGAGAAATTAATGGCTACAGCCAATCAATATATCAGTAGCGATGGTTTTACTTTCCCAGTATTTATTAACTTAGTTGAGAAAGGTTTATCAAATACCAAAGAGAGTACCATTAAGAGGTATTTCGACTTTTTGGATCTTGATCAATCAGGAAGTATCAGTGTTCAAGAGTTAGAATTATGTCTTCAAGACTTAGACTTAGGATTGTCTGATGTTGAAATTAAGCAGATGGTGCTGTCAGTTTTTAACAACAGTGAGCAGTCATTGTCTTATGAGGAGTTTTCCCAAAAATTAAAGCAAATACATCTGATTTCAAAAACCCGCTAGTGTGGTAAGACTAGATAAATAAAGTAACAAGAAGGGTTGAACAATATTCAACCCCTACGGCATATAAATTGTAGGGGCATAATATTATTATGCCCACCATAATTAATTGTGCATAGGTACGATCGCATGGTTAAATAACTTGAATTAAATTAAGTTTTAAAAATCAAGAGAACGGAGTAGAATAATTATGCCTTTTAGTAAATATAAAAATATCGCCGACGTTTTACGGGAATTTCCTCTTAGTTATCAAGAGAAAAATTTTGTGCAACAATTAGCAATGGAACTTGATCCTTATTTTACTAGAAGACTTAATTTTATCCTTCAAGAAGGGGTTGTCTTTAATTCTGAAGCATCTATTTGTGAAAATATTATTTATCCCATTTTGAGCGAAGTTTGGAATTGTTTCTAATGGTAAACTTTGCGAGTTTGGAGTTTTGCAAAAGGAAGTCTTTATTAAGAATATTAGATATTATATTTTGGAAAATTTATCTTCTCTAATAGAAGCAATTAATTTGATTTTTTCAGAAAGTGTAGATCAGATTAATTCAATTTAATTATGGAATTTCTTGATGTTGTAACTGCAATTTCAAGTTGGCTAGATGGAAGTCATTACTATCAATTATTATTCAGATTTAAACATAGTAAATTTAACTAAATATATCAATTATAAAACGAAAGGCGACAATTACCAAAAATGAATTATTAAGGAAACAACTAATTACATCTTTTTTTCTAAGTTTAATCGGTTCTCGATCTACCAAGAGAGTTAATTATCACTCTCAATGCCTTATTTTACAAAGTTTTTAACATCAGACATCTCCAATAATAGACATTTTAAGGGCTTTAGCCCTTACTACGAGCCAGTAAAAAATAATTTCTGGAGATGTCCATCAAACTCAGGTGACACTTAATTAAGAAAAAGAAACCGCCACTAAAGAGGGATTTGGAGGGGCGTTATTGGTTAAATTAGGCCAGTTTGAGCCTTTAGGAATAGTGCGAGTTTGCTTAAATTCCTCTCCATCAGTGGTAAGAATGCTAATTTCTCTTGTTTCCTTTGCCATATCTTTTCTTACTCCGTTTTTCTCCCCCGGATGTTGAATGGCTAAAAAGAGAGTGGTTTCTTCTTGATTAAAGCACAAACCGCAGGTTTCTGTTTCCATGGGGGAAATACCAAAAGGATAGGCTTTTCCTGCATTTTCCCCAGATAAAGGTATATACCAAATACTATTATTGCCTAACGCACCAGTAATGTAAGGATTATTTTCTACTCTTGTCGGTTGATTATGTAAACCTGTCGGCATATCCGTCACCATCCACAGATTTCCCTGTTTGTCAAATTCGAGGTTATCGGGATAGGCAAATCCTAAACCCCCGGCAGCCGGTTCACCGCCAAGGGCGATCGCATCCCATGTAAAGGAGAGTGCAGAGGGGTCATTTTTGTTTTCTATAAGACGGATTAAACAACCATAATCATAGACATTTCCTTGTTTATCGCTGAAAATTCGTTTATCTGGGCTTCCGTCTTTTCCTGCCGCTCCTGATGTAAAGGCAATGACTAAAGATTGATCCATGGGATGAAGGGCAACATCTTCAGGACGTGCGGTACAAGTGCCACCAATTACATTACCTGCAAAGTGGGCATCGATTAAAATTACTCCTTGAATTTCCTCGTCACTATCTCCGATATATAAATCTCCTAAAGTCTTATATTTTTGGCTAAATTGGTTTAATTCTTCCTGTTTTGTGGCGGTAATAATGCCTCCTGTTTTTCTGTCAGGGTTAGGAATAGGTAATAAATCTCCCACTAAATGGGTTAAGGCAGTGGGATTGATGGGAGTATCCGCTTTTAAAGGTATCCATTTCCCCGTGCCATCTTCATTCATTTTGGCTACATATAACATTCCCTTTTGCAATAATTCCGAGTTTTGCTTGTCTTGAGGATTGATTACTTTCCCTTCGGAGATGAATTTATATAAATGCCCTCCAGTGCGATCGCATCCTGAATAAATCGCTAAGGGTTGATTAGATTCTGCTCGAATGGCAACGGCTTCGTGACGGAAACGCCCTAACCATGTATGTTTTGTGCCATAGTCATCCTTATTACTCGGATCAATTTCTACCATCCAACCATATTTATTACCTGCTAAACCAAAAGGATTACCTTGCCCACTCAAACCATTGACAGGGAAAGATTCAGGCGGAAAAGATGTACCATCTGCCATCACAGGTTCGGGTACTTGGACTTGGAAATTCTCCTCGGCACTAAATACCGTACCCCAAGGGGAAACACCCCCTGCACAATTACCAAAAGTACCAATGATGTGATCACGAAGTGGTGCGGAGCGATCGCCCCTATCATCAATATAACCTAAGCCTTTGCTTTTGAGGAAAACCTTTTGAGCAGGACCTGTAACCTTAAGATAACGATTATCTTTCCAGCCTGAAATCCCCGTAATACGTCTATCTTGTTGACTATAAGTCCTCTGCCATTTTCCCTGATCATTACGGCGCACGGACATAACTCCTACTCCTTGATCAATCAATAACTCAGCGAAAAACTGTTGAAAACGAGCTTTAATAGGGTTATCATCAGGTAAACCATAGACATTTAAGCCCTGTTTCTGTTCTCTAGCGGTTTGTAGTACCGACAAAACTTCTTGATCCAAAGGTTGATTAATAACCGTTTCGTAAGTTTGTAACCAAGGGGTAGAGCTAACATACTCAAAATTGACGACTAAATAACCCTCATTGGGTTGAGTTTCGATGAAAGCCACATAATCATTGTTATAACCGAAACGAGAATCACCAATTTTGTCTCCCCAAGATGCGATCACATCATATTTAAAACCTTCAGGTAAAATTAAATCATCTTCCACCTGATAAGATTGAAATAATTGTTTTTGTGCCGCAGAATTGAGGTTGTCAATTTCTAAAGGAATGGGATATTTAACGGGTTTAAAATTAGCAAAATTAAAACCTTGAGCCTCTTTTAACGAGTTATTATAAGTCTGTGCATGGGTATTATTTTTGAAGATAGAACCACAGGCTGTGGAGGCAATACCTACACCTAAAAAAGTCAAAAAATCCCTACGTTTAAAGTTCATTTGTCTTGATGAATGCCATCTTTTTTCGTTTATGTGTGTATTTTAGCACTCAAAAAGCTATTAGGATTAGGTTAATTTTACCTGAATTTTATCTGAATTTTATGGGGGTGAACCTGTATCCAAGTTCCTCAACCCCTGAATGCCAAAAGTTACAGAAACTTGACAGCTTTTAATCCGTAGTAGAGAGTTAAGGCAACAACGGAAAAAGCAATAATAAACCCTGCATAGGCAATAATTCCAGACATTTGTAAAACTCCTATTGATAAAACTGAGTTAACATCTTATCATAATTATTGACGGACTTTTAGACTTTTAACGGCGGATAACGCTATTTACTATTTCTTTTAGGGTATCAACAAATGTAGGATAAGAAATAGATACTGCCTCTGCACGGTTAATCGTTGTAATTCCTCTAGCGTTTAAAGCTGCGATCGCAAGACTCATGGCAATACGATGATCAGTATAACTGTCAACCTCTACTCCTTGTAAAGGATTTCCCCCAGTAATTTCTAAGCCGTCAGGTAATTCGGTAATTTTTGCCCCCATTCTACCTAATTCTAAGGCTATTACTGCGAGGCGATCGCTCTCTTTTACCCTCAATTCCTCAGCATCTTTAATAATGGTTGTGCCTTCGGCGAAACAAGCCGCCACCGCAAGAATGGGAATTTCATCGATTAAACGGGGAATAATCGCCCCTGAAAGGGTACAGGCTTTTAATTTGCTCGTTTTTACCTGTAAATCAGCCACAGGCTCTCCCGCCGTCTCTCTTTCGTTCATAATAACAATATCCGCCTCCATCATCTCCAATGCTTCTAATATCCCCGTACGAGTGGGATTAATACCCACATTAGTAATAGTTAACTCCGAATCAGGTGTAATCGCCCCTGCTACTAACCAAAATGCCGCCGAACTTATATCACCCGGTACTATAACTGTTTGTCCTTGTAACAGTGTTTTTCCTTCAATGGTGACGCTATGGGTATCTTTATCAATTTCTAATTTACCGCCGAAGGCGTGTAACATTCTCTCACTATGATCTCTTGAGAAAGCAGGTTCAGTGACGGTGGTTTTGCCTTCACTCATTAATCCTGCTAACAGAATACAGGATTTAACTTGTGCTGAGGCAATGGGGGAATGATAATGAATAGGTTTTAAATTTTGCCCAACTACCGATAAAGGGGCGTTTTGATGGTTATTTCTACCGTAAATAATTGCACCCATTTCCCACAAAGGCTTGATTACTCTTGACATGGGGCGAGTTTTCAGAGAATCATCCCCCGTGACACTAAAAAACTTTCCCGATTGGGCGACTAATAACCCTAACATTAAACGCATGGTAGTACCTGAGTTTCCTGCGTCTAAAACGTTGAAAGGTTCTTGTAATCTGTTTTCTCCCACTCCGATAACCCTTACTTCTTCGCTATTTAACTCCGATATTTGCGCCCCCATTGCTTGAAAACATTTCGCCGTACTACGAGGATCTTCTCCTAATAACAATCCTCTAATTATTGTTTCTCCAGATGCGATCGCACCTAACATTAAAGCCCGATGAGAAATAGACTTATCTCCGGGGATAGTAATATTACCCTGTAGAGATTGAGCTTGATGGGAGATTACTAATTGACTAGAGTTATCGTTATGAGTAAGATTAATCACAGGTTGTTATCAGAAAATAGCCATTGAACAGACACCCATCATATCATAAATTTAAGGTTTTTTCTCGCCTCGATGAGCAAAGACACAAAGAAAATTTGTCGGGAAGGGAATGCCTTATTACATTCTTTCTAAGACAGAAATACCGAGTAATGATAAACCTAATTTAATGGTTTTTGCGGTTAGATCTGCGAGAATTAAACGAGATAATTTAACTTCTTCTTCTGCTTGTAAAATAGGACATTGATCATAAAATTGATTAAATTTTTGACTTAATTCAAAGAGGTATAAACATAGACGATTCGGTAATAAATCTTTCTCCACTTCCTTGATGATATAGTCTAATTGTAAAAGATGTTTTGCTAAGACTAATTCTGTTTCTTCTGACAGAAGAATATCTTGTTTTGATTCTAATTTATCTAAGTCAATATTACCTTTTCTACTGATACCCTGCACCCTCACATAAGCATATAAAAGATAAGGGGCAGTATTGCCTTGTAAAGCCAACATTTTATCATAACTAAAACGATAATCTGTGGTGCGATTTTGACTTAAATCAGCATATTTTACCGCACTTAATCCCACTACTTGACTAACTTCATTAATGAAATCTTCTCCTTCATTTCTTCCCTCAGCATTTAATCTATTTTCTAAGTCTTGTTTTGCCCTATTTACTGCTTCTTTTAACAAGTCTTTTAATTTAATAGTATCCCCCGATCGAGTCTTGATTTTTTTGCCATCTTCTGCTAATACTAAACCAAAAGGCACATGGGCTAATTCCACATTATCAGGTACAAAATCAGCTTTTTTTGCTACTTGAAAAACCTGAGCAAAATGATTGGCTTGTCCTGCATCTGTTACATAAATTATTCTTTCTGCTTTATCTTCTTGAATACGATATTGAATCGCCGCTAAATCAGTGGTGGCATAGTTATAACCGCCGTCAGATTTCTGCACAATTAGGGGTAAAGGATTACCTTCTTTGTTGACAAAACCATCGAGAAAAACACATTTCGCTCCCTGATCTTCTGTTAGGATATTCGCAGTTTCTAAATCTTTAATAACATCGGGTAAAAAGGGATTATAAAAAGATTCTCCTCTTTCAGTTAATTTAATATCTAATACTTGATAAATAATTTCAAATTCTTGGCGAGACTGCTGACATAATAACTGCCATGCTTTGATACTTTCTTCATCTTTACTTTGCAGTTTAACTACTTCTTTACGGGCAGTTTCTTGAAATTTTGCATCGTTATCAAATTTAATTTTTGCTTGTTTATAAAGAGTAACTAAATCTCCTATATCAACCGCATTAGCAGTGGTTAAAACTTCAGGTTTTTCAGCGCGTAAATAGGCAATTAACATTCCAAACTGCGTGCCCCAATCTCCCACATGATTTAGTCTTAAAACATCATGCCCTCTAAACTCTAATAAACGGGCTATACTATCACCAATAATAGTAGATCTTAAATGCCCAACGTGCATTTCTTTGGCAATATTTGGGCTAGAAAAATCCACAATTACCTTTTGCTTTTCCGTTACTTTTTCTACTCCTAATCGCTCATCTTGTTGGTTTAATTTAATTTTCTTTGCAATATATTCTGGTTTAATAGTAATATTAATAAAACCGGGTCCTGCAATTTCCAAGGGTAAGCAAAAATCTTGGGTTTGAGCATGGTTAACAATATTATCGGCGATCGCCCTCGGTTTTTGTTGTAAACTTTTAGCCAAAGGTAGGGCAATATTGCATTGATAATCACCGAATTTAGGGTTACTAGCTGGTACAACTAAAGGATCAATATTAGCAAATTCTTCTCCAAAGGCATCCACTAAAGCAGTAGTAAAAATAGTTTTTAATTTCTCTATCATGGAACAATCAATATAGACTTAAACTAAGGGATTATAGCATGAACTACCCTACCTCTGAGGAGAGTGGGGTTTCTAAAGTCTGCCCTATCTAAAGTTTGGAACTTTGACGCTTCATCGGAATCCATTTGCTACTAGACTTCTCCATAAATTATAATTTTTGCACCGTATTTCGGGCTTCTAGCCCGATTCTTGGAGAAGTTTACTTTTCATCATACTTTTGTTGCTCGATTACTACTACCCATTCTCTCTCCTTCCCGTAAACTCTTACCACGCCATAGCAGTTTTAAAGGTGTGCCGTGAAAGCCTAGTTGCTGTCTAAATTGTTTTTCTATATAACGACGATAACTGTCATTAAAGCGTTTTGGATCATTTACAAATAGAGCAATGGTGGGTGGTTTCGATGTCACTTGAGTACCATAATAAATTTTACCCTGTTTCCCCTGACGACTGGTAGGGGGTGAGTGCCAACGCACTGCTTCTTCGATGACTTCATTGATTACTGATGTGCTAACCCGTTTTTGATGCCCTTCGGCGGCGGTATCTACCAAATCCAAGATTTTATCAACTCTTTTACCTGTAGTGGCAGAGGTAAAAATTCGATCCGCCCATTCCATAAAGTAGAGGCGATCGCCTATTTCTTTTTGATATTCATAGATAGTATGGGTATCTTTTTCTACCGCATCCCACTTATTCACGATGATAACGGCGGCTTTACCCTCATCGATAATTCTTCCTGCTAACTTCAAATCCTGCTCTGTAACGCCGTCTAAAACGTCAATAACGAACAATACCACGTCCGCCCTTCTAATGGCTTTAAATGCTCGATTAATGCTGAAAAACTCCGCTCCATAGTCAACGTTTTTCTTGCGTCTAATCCCTGCGGTATCAATCAAACGGTAGGTTTTACCATCCCTTTCTACCACCATGTCGATGGCATCTCTGGTAGTACCAGAAATAGGACTGACGATCGCCCTTTTTTCTCCTGTTAAAGCATTTAAAAGACTTGATTTGCCCACATTAGGACGACCGACGATCGCAACTTTTGTTTCCTCTACCTCCTCCCATTCGTCCATAGAAGGTAAATACTCAGCGACTTTTTCTAGTAGCTCACCAGTACCATTACCATGGATAGCAGAAATAGGATAAGGTTCGCCTAAGCCTAAATTCCAAAATTCTGCCGCCAAGGTTAAACCCTGAGTCTCCGATTCGCACTTGTTTACCGCCAACACGATCGGCACCGATTGAGAGCGTAACCAAGAGGCAATTTCCTCATCTCCTGCGGTTAAGCCCATTTTGCCGTCCACCACGAAAATAGCCACTATCGACTCACTCAATGCCGCTTCCGCTTGTTCCCGAATCAAAGGTAAGAATTCTGTCTCGTCGTCAAATACTAAGCCCCCAGTATCCACTACTTGAAATTCTCGATCCTGCCAAAATGCTCGACGGTAGGTGCGATCGCGTGTAATACCGGGTTGATCATAGACAATAGCATCTTGTTCACCGCATAAACGATTAACCAGAGCAGATTTACCGACATTAGGTCGTCCAATTATAGCAACGATGGGAAGCATGATTTTGAGAATGAGGATTATATAAACCAAATAAACCATTATACCTTATTTATGATTTATTTGCCTGTTCCCTACTCTGAACTTTGAACCCAGAACTCCGAACTCAAAAAAGGGGCTTGTCAAAAAAGGGATCAATATAAGATAATAGTAGATTGTGTATAAAATCACTCCTATAGTAACTTAAGCTAAAAAAATGGCAAGTAAAAAAGGTGTCCGTTTGATCATCACTCTTGAATGCACAGAGTGTCGTACTAATCCCGATAAACGTTCTAAAGGGGTTTCCCGTTATACTACCATGAAAAATAGAAGAAATACCACTGGTAGAATGGAACTCAAAAAATTCTGTACCCATTGTAATAAACATACTATTCATAAAGAAATTAAATAGTGTTATTCGGTACAATTATTAAAAACTAAAAGTAAAAATTAAAGGTAAATTATGGCTTATTTTCGCAAAAGATTATCTCCTATTCCCCTAGATCAGAAGATAGATTATAAAGACTTAGAATTGCTTTATAAATTTGTTACTGAAAGGGGAAAAATGTTACCCCGTCGTATCACTGGTTTAACAGCACGGCAACAAAGAGACTTAACCACCGCAGTTAAAAGAGCTAGACAGTTAGCATTATTACCCTTCTTAAATGTAGAAGGTTAAATCTTAATTTTGAGGATTTAGTCGTCATTTTTCTAAATCACAAAATAATAGAAAAACACTCCCGTTAAATTTTTCTAGCGGTTATAATTTTCTTTATTAACGGGAGATTTATTTTTTCTTTTTTCAAAATTAATTGATAGCAGAAAAACATTTTATGTTATCATAAGATGAGTATAAACTTGGGTGCGTAGCTCAGTTGGATAGAGCACCAGATTCCGGTTCTGGGTGTCGGGGGTTCAAGTCCCTCCGTACTCGTTTTCTCTAATTCCTGTCATACATACAGATTCAACTTATTTCTGGTAATCTTAAAGATGTAGTGATGTAAATTTTTCCTTTTGTTTAACAAACTTCAAATCATCGTTAGTTTCTTTATAATAAACATAAATATACAACAGGTAAAATCCACCTTTTTCAATAAATTTAATGATTTTATCTGGTGTACCAATATCAGGATTACATCCCAAGAGTTTTTTGTTTTGCCTTTTAGTGCTGATTCTGAATTTTTAAAATATTGATAATTGAATATTTTTAGTGCTATTTCTGTCTTGAAAATTAACTTAATTTTTTCTGTTGGGTTAGCAAAGCGTAACCCAACCTACAAACTAATTATTTGATAAATATTTTTCTAATTCACATAGAGGGGGTATATTATCTTCGCTAAAACTGCCTAATTCTTTTCGGGAAGGATTGCTTAACAAAGCTAGGCGATTACATTGACGGATGAGGGTGCGATCGAATCTATTACGAATAAATCTACCATTGCCCAATTCTCCTATTTTTAATAAACTCTATAATTGTCTTAACATACTAAAATTAAAAATGACAACTAATTAAAAAAAAATTCACTCACCCGTTGATAGTGTCGCAACTTGTACTAAGCGTAGTCGAAGTATAGATCCCATGCCTAAAGGTGCCGATGCTCTTTTGCGAAGTTATTGTAAAATTGAATACTTAATTGAAAATAGATGTTGAATGTGGATAAAAGTAAACAAGAAAAAAAGAGGAATATCTTAAACAAATTAAATCAAATAAATTGGCGAGGATGGTTATTTTTAAGCCCCGCATTAACCATATTGGCTATATTTTTATTTATCCCCATTTTAATGGTAATTTATCTTAGTTTTACCGATGGAAATATCATTAACATTCATTGGATAGGCTTAAAAAATTATCAAAAACTCATGATTGATCCAGATTTTTCTCAAATTATTTTCAACACTATTTACTTCTCAATCTTTACAATTATTCCTAGTATAATAATCCCTTTAATATTAGCCATTTTCCTTAATCAAAATATCCCGTTAAAAGGATTTTTTCGCACCGCCTATTTCTTACCTTCTATTACCTCCTTAGTGGCAATGGGATTAGCATTTCGGTGGTTATTTCAAAATAATGGTACAATCAATCAAATACTCTTACAACTCAATTTTCCCCCTGTTAACTGGCTTAACAGCACCTTTTGGGCTATGCCTGTATTAATTATTTTCAGCATCTGGCGACAAATTGGCTTTAATTTAGTGGTATTTTTAGCGGGATTACAAACCATTCCACAAAATCGCTACGAAGCCGCAGAATTAGATGGGGCAAATTTTTGGGCAAAAGTATGGTATGTAACCCTCCCTGCCTTAAAACCAACCCTGATTTTTGCGATTATTACCACCAGTATATTCACATTTAGATCCTTTGAACAAGTTTACGTTATGACCGGAGGAGGACCATTAAATTCTACTAATATATTAGCATTTTATATCTATGAACAGGCTTTTCGTCAATTTAATTTCGGTTATGCTTCTGCAAGTACGAGTATTTTACTTTTAATTGCTTTAGCCTTAGTATCTTTGCAATTAATTACTACTAATGAAAATGATGAATGATGAATTTATAATTCTCTCTTATCTTCTCATCCCTCCATCCCCCCCCTCTTTTTTGTTTCTCGAAAATGAAACAGCCCCGCCTTATGGAAGTGCTTTATTATCTTGTAAACGGAGATGTATCCTAGCTTATCAATTAGAATATTGATTGAGATTATGTAGATAAGCAGGATCAATGAGCAAAATTAACCCTGAAAAATTTGATTGGGAGAGGATAGAAAAAGCCTTACAAGTAGAGGCGGAATATGGTTATAAAAACATCAAAGGAAAACAGTATCGCTTCAGTGAGTTTCTCTGTTTAACTTTTGGTGAAACTCCCCCTGTCACCAATCTTCTTGTCGCTTTTCGTTGGCAGGAAACCGCTAAAAAATTTGCCCGTTATTCCCAGTTGACTACCGTTGAAAGGGAAGATTTAATTAGTCAAACTTTAGCTTTGATTGTACAAGTGAAAGAGATGGTGGCGAATAAGCCTCATTATCAGCCCGTGATAGAAGAAATAAAAC
This sequence comes from uncultured Cyanobacterium sp., assembly GCA_964409355.1. Classification (GTDB taxonomy): domain Bacteria; phylum Cyanobacteriota; class Cyanobacteriia; order Cyanobacteriales; family Cyanobacteriaceae; genus PCC-10605. Next base: position 19,962 of record CAYPDC010000026.1, on the reverse strand, counting down.
CTCTTACGGTGGCGGAAGTTAAACCTCCTTCTCCCACCTCTGTTTCTCCTGTTACTCTTAAGTTAGATGATTCTGTCACTTTACTTAAGGCAATTTCTCTCAGACAAAGGGAGTTGTTGAAAAAGTTGGGCATAAGTACCATTCGAGATTTACTTTTCTATTATCCTAGAGATCATATTGACTATGCTCGTCAAGTAAATATTAAGGATTTGATTGCGGGGGAAACCGTTACTATTGTTGGGAAAATCAAAAAATGTGACTGTTTCACTAGTCCGAAAAACAAGAGGTTAACTATCTTTAGTCTTATTCTCATCGATCGCACCGGAGAAGTCAAAGTAAGTCGTTTTTTTGCTGGAAATTTTTATAGCAATCGGGGATGGCAGGAAAAGATGAAGCGACAATTTCCCCGTAATGCCATCGTTGCCGCATCGGGGTTGGTGAAAGAAAATAAGTATGGTATCACTTTAGAAAATCCTGAGTTTGAGGTGTTGGACTCTCAGGGGGGAAATATTAATTCCCTCAAAATTGGGCGTTTATTGCCTGTTTATCCTCTCACCGATGGGATTCCCGCCGATGTGATTCGTCATGGTATCATGGAGGCGATGGTGGCTTTACCGCAAGTTAATGATCCTCTCCCCGTGACTCTTAAGCAACAATATGGTTTGATGGAATTACAAGAGGCGATCGCACGAATCCATTATCCCGAAAATCAAGAACAATTATCTCATGCTAGACGCCGATTAATCTTCGATGAATTTTTCTATCTACAACTAGGATTTTTGCGACGCAGACAAGAACAAAAGGAGAGCCGTCTAGCCGTGTCTTTTACCCCTAATGGTAGGCTAATCGAAGAATTTAACAAAATTTTGCCTTTCGACCTCACCAACGCTCAAAAAAGAGTCATAGAAGAAATAATCCAAGACCTCAAGTCCCCTTCTCCCATGAATCGTTTAGTACAAGGAGATGTAGGGGCAGGTAAAACAATAGTCGCTGTATTTGCCATCTTAACTGCCTTACAATCAGGCTATCAAGGGGCATTGATGGCGCCAACAGAAGTATTAGCAGAACAACATTACCGTAAAATAGTAGGTTGGTTTAATATGCTCCATTTGCCTGTAGAATTGCTCACAGGTTCAACCAAAACTGCTAAACGTAGGGAAATTCATGCCCAACTCGAAAGTGGTGAATTACCCCTTTTAATCGGCACTCACGCCCTGCTCCAAGATCCTGTACAATTCTGTAATCTGGGTTTAGTTGTCATTGATGAGCAACATCGCTTCGGGGTGCAACAACGGGCAAAATTACTGTCAAAGGGGCGATCGCCGCACGTTTTGAGTATGACAGCAACACCGATTCCTCGCACCCTTGCATTAACCCTTCACGGTGACTTAGATGTCAGTCAAATTGATGAGTTACCTCCCGGCAGACAACCCATTCAAACAACGGTGTTAACAGGCAGACAACGCCCCCAAGCCTACGAATTGATTAAGCGAGAAGTTGCCCAAGGAAGACAGGCTTATGTCATTTTCCCACTGATTGAAGAATCAGAAAAATTAGATCTCAAAGCTGCGATCGCAGAGTATGAGAAATTTAAGGAAAAAATCTTTGTTGATTTCAATGTTGGCTTACTTCATGGGAGAATGTCATCGGCGGAAAAAGACGAGGCTTTAAGTGCTTTTAGAGATAACGAAACTCAAATAATTGTTTCGACAACAGTGATAGAAGTCGGTGTCGATGTACCTAATGCTACGGTAATGTTAATCGAAAATGCCGAACGTTTTGGCTTATCCCAATTACATCAGTTAAGGGGGAGAGTCGGTAGAGGTAGTCATAAATCTTTCTGTTTGCTAGTGACAAGCAGTAAAACTCCTGATAGTATTCAAAGATTAAACGTACTTGAACAATCCCAAGATGGTTTCTTTATATCCGAAATGGATTTGAGATTAAGAGGACCGGGTGAAGTATTAGGTAGTCGTCAATCGGGTTTACCCGATTTTGCCCTAGCTAGTTTAGTGGAAGACCAAGAGGTGTTAGTATTAGCAAGAGAAGCGGCGGAGAAGATTTTATTGCAGGATAGATATATGCAAGAAGGAGAAAGTCTTAAGGATGAGTTGCAAAGACGTTATGAAAAGTTAATTGGCAATGAAATTTTGACTTAGCTCAATAATAAATAAAATCAAGAATTAAAGAGAAAAATCTGAATGATTAATCTGGAAAAGAAACCGACTTTAGTAATTGGATATGGTAATAGTTTACGGTCAGATGATGGTATAGGACAAATAGTTGCGATCGCCATAAACACAGCCTCCCAGAGCGAACTTTCCGAGATGAAATTAAAAGAACTAACAGCTATTGCTACACATCAATTAACTCCAGAATTAGCAGAAAAAATAATTCAGTTTGAGCAAATTATTTTTATAGATGCAGAGGTAAATAGTGATAGAATAAAAATAAAAGAAATAGAGGTAAATAGACTTAACAGCAAGAATAATTGGACACATCACATAAATGCAGAATTCCTCATTCATCTTGTTAATTATTTATATCAAAAAACACCAAAAACATGGTTAATTACTATTCCTATAAAAAATATAGAATTGGGAGAAGAAATATCAAAAGAAGTGAAAAAAGAAGCAGATAAAGTTATTAAATATATAGTTAACACTTTTACAGAATAATGAGACAAAATCATGCACGAAATAAGTATAATGGAATCGACTTTAGAAATAGCTATTAATTATGCCCAAGCTCAAAAAGCGAAGCAAATAAAAGTCATTGTGATGAAAATAGGGGAATTATCAGGAGTAATACCCCAAGCCTTAGAATTTGCCTTTGAGGTAGTGGCAGAAAACTCGATCGCATCTAATGCAAGTCTGAAAATAGAAACCATCGCAGTTTGTTGTTATTGTCAATCTTGTCAAGAAAAATTTTATCCAACGGGATATATTTTTGAATGCCCTAATTGTCATCAATTCAGTAATGATATTTTAGAGGGAAAAGAGATAGAATTAAGTTCATTAGAAATTATCACTTAATTAGGATTTGTTGAATAAGTTAGAAAGCTATAAAAATTAACTTAGAAGTTTGTAATTATAAGTTCAAAAATCTCCCCTCTTTTATTTCCTTTTGAATTAATATTCCTTCTTGCTTTTACCTTTTTTATATTATATTGCTTATAAAGCTCATCAAAAAATTTATTTGAACTATCATAATTTTTTACATCAGAATTACTAAGAATAAAATAATTTCCTTTTCTATGAATTTGATCACAAAATTCTTTTAATCTTATTTGTTCGTTATCATCAAAAATTTGTTCAGCATAAGAGGTAAAAGATGACGTGGAATTAATGGGTTTATAAGGTGGATCTAAATAAAATATAGTATGGCTTGTCGCATATTTTAAAGTTTCTTGAAAATCTCCTTGCACAATCTTCACTTTTTGCAGATAATGGTGAACAGATATTAAATTATCTTTATCACAAATATTTGGTTTTTTATATTTTCCAAAAGGAACATTAAACTTACCCTTTTTGTTAACTCTATATAATCCATTAAAACAAGTTTTATTCAAAAATAACAATAAAGCTATCTTTTCTCTAGAGCAATCATGAATAGAATTAAAAGTTTCTCTCTTGACTAAATAAAATTTCTGCTTTTCTTGAATAGTTTTTAAAGTATAAAATTGTGTTTCTATCTCTAATAATAAATCTATTAATTCTAAATGATTTTTTTGTATTTCTCTATAAGCATTAACCAAATTATAATTAATATCATTGATAACTATATTTTCTATATTATCAAATTGGTTTAAAATCCGAAATAATACTGCTCCCCCTCCTACAAATGGTTCTATATAACAAAATTTATTTTTTTCTTTATAAACAATTTTATTGATTAATTGATCAATTTCATTTATTAATTGCGTTTTCCCCCCTACCCATTTAAGAAAAGGCTTTGGATTTTGTAAAGAAACAACCCCAAATGAAGACATAATTAAATCTGATTACTTTAGTGAAAATAACTAACAATCCAACACCCTAGTTATTCAAGAGTTAAATCACTGTTATATAAAACTTACCTATAGTTACTCCCTACTCCTTACTCCCCACCTTTTAGTAACGTGCAAAAACTACCCCCCATGAGCCTCCCTCACTCCTCACTTCTGATTTCCTCTACATTTGAGACTGGAGATAGTTTTGTAAACCGATTTTCTCGATTAATCCTAACTGTTTCTCTAACCAGTAAGCATGATCTTCCTCTGTATCCCCTAAGATAATTCGAAGCATTTCTCTAGTTTGGTAATCCTGTTCTTCTTCACAAACTGCGATCGCCTCTTTGAGATCCCCAATAACCTTATACTCCAAAGCCAAGTCACTACGCAACATTTCAGGCACGTCTTTACCAATATTTAGCCCTTCCTGTTCGGATAAATCAGGAGTCGTCTCCAAAAACAACATCCGTCTAATTAACATATTAGCATGATCAGTCTCATCCTGCATTTCGTGATTGATCCGTTCATACAACTTAGTTAAGTTCCAATCATCATACATTCGAGAATGAGTAAAATACTGATCCCTAGCAGCTAACTCACTACGCAACAATTTTTGTAACTGCTTAATAACTTTTTTGCTACCTTTCATAAAAATTCTCCTAAAAAAATAAAAACTATATCATTGACTGTAAATAATTTTCCAAACCAGAATTAGAGATTAACCACTGTTGAGATTCTAGCCAGTCAATCTCCTCCTCGGTTTCCTCTAATAACTCAGTCAACAAATCCCGACTTACATAGTCTTGCAAAGACTCACATAAATTAATTGCATTACGAAGACTATCAGCAATTTCGGTTGTAATAGTTAAATCATTGCTTAAAATTTCGGGAACAACTTCCCCGATTAACAACTTACCAAGATTTTGTAAATTGGGTAAGCCTTCTAAAAAGAAAACACGCTCGATAATTTTATCTGCCTGTTTCATTAACTTAATAGAGTAACGATACTCATATTCATTTAATTTATCTAAACCCCAACTTTTGCACATTCTAGCGTGAAGAAAAAACTGGTTAATGGCAGTTAACTTCAACTTAAGAACATTATTGAGTTGTTGCTTTACTTCTTGATTTCCTTCCATATTAACAATCTTAGGTATTTATCAATATATTATAGACTACCAATCGTCAATTTTGCCTTGCAAGGGAATACAAATGAGATGAAGTGGGGCATTAGATTAGAGCAAAGAATCAAAATCCCTTCTCAAAAGATTAACATTAGCAACTCTCCCCACGATTAAGATTTCCTCCCTCGCTTCGAGAAAACTGATTTTCCACTTCTCAATTTCCCTTTCCTGATGTAACCAAAAATTAATAATACTCTCTACCACTTGATCCCAATTCCAGTCAGGCTTTTGAGGAATCATCTCCGTGGATTTGATAAAACTGTCTAAGGTGCATTCATAACTACCTAAGTATGCTTTACTACGATCTGGATTTTGTTCCACTTTTTGCTGGTAGTAAAAAAAATCTAATACAGGAGTGATCCCCACAATATCAAAACAGTAGGACATTTGTTTCTTTTCTCCTCAATTTTAAACGACAACAAACGACAACAATTATTTAAAAATTTTGTATTATTTTTATTAAAGTTGATTTTTTATAATCAAGAGATTAGATCCAAGCAAAATAAGAACCTAATAAGAACTACGTTAATTGCAATCAATGATTTATTTTGTTATGGATGAACTTTTTTCTCTGTTCAGATTTCTGGTTTTATATCCCCCCTAATAAAAAAGCCGAAAAAACCGTATTTCTCCTTAATCAAAATCTAAAAATTTGACGAAAATCCGCTAATATATCGGACTTCAAGTCTTTACCCTTGAAAGTTAGCAAAAAAATATTTTGTTATCTAATTACGATAATTCTTAACATAGATAAGAAATTCCTATAGTTAATTTTAAACAAAATTTACATTTACTGATATATTGAGTTAGAATTTACTCTTAAAAAAGATTCCAATTTATAATTAATTGGAGTCAACCAATTTTAAGAACTGAAATAATGACTCACGAATAATTTTATTTAGCGTGTGACGAGTAAAAAAGGAAACTAAATCTATGAATTTAAAGTGCCTATCACAGAGATTATCCCCCGTCGGATTAGTTCTTGCGCTGGGATTAGTAACTTCTCCTGAATCAGTTAGTGCTACGGTTTTGGAATCTATTCAGACCAAAAGTCAGGAATTGCATCAGCCTACCCTATTAATCAACAGTCCTGAACAAGTTTCTGTCTTGACAGAAAATGTCTCTGGTTCAAATAGTGATTCAACGGAGAATCTGGTGGTTGCAACAGCAACTTCTAATACTTCTAGTGCTAATGGTGATTTAGGGAAGAATAATACTTCGGCTACCTCATCTCCCTTTTTTGAGGAAAGATTAAAAACTTCGGCTCATTCTTTTTCTTCGGCCAATAAGTTTGTAGTAGCAGATAATCGTTTGAATACTGCTGAAAATCAAGTTCAATCACCTAGTTTGATTCAAACGGAATCTATTTCTATTCCCATTGCAGTGGAAAATCCTCAAAGTGCATCTGATATAAGTGCAGTTAATATACCAGTTATTCCTTCCCCTAATGAGTTTTCTGTTCAACAACCCACTGGGAGAGACTCTAATAATGTCATTACCTTAGATGTCGAAGAACCTCGTTTTGTCTCTAATGAAATTAAACATAATAATCATTCAGCACAGAGGAGGGAAAGAGTTAATGTTGCTAGTATTCCTTCGGAAGCTAGTTTCGACAATGGTTCTCAAAATTCTGAGTTGGTGAGTGTTGTGCCAATCCAAATTGAATATTATGATCCCAGTGTCAGTCCTGCCGTCGGAGATATGGGTTCTCCTAATTTACCGAGTATTAGCTCTCCCGATCCCTTTTTACCAGAGAATCAAAGACCTTTTAATGGCTATATTTGGCCTGCTCAGGGTGTCTTCACTTCTGGTTATGGTTGGCGTTGGGGTAGAATGCACCGAGGTATTGATATTGCCGCTCCTGTAGGCACTCCTATTTTTGCCGCCGCCGATGGGGAAGTTATCTTTTCTGGTTGGAATTCTGGCGGTTATGGCAACCTCGTTAGAATTAGACATCCTGATGGTAGTGTAACTTTATACGCTCATAATAGTAAATTACTGGTACGTCGTGGGCAATATGTAAATCAGGGACAACAAATTGCGAAAATGGGTAGCACTGGTTTTAGTACAGGTCCTCATTTACATTTTGAAATTCATCCTAATGGTAGTAAGGCGGTAGATCCGATCGCATTTTTACCAAGAAGAAGATAAGAATAATGGCTGTTCTACAGTAATTTTAAAAAGGGTGTCAGGTGTCAGGTGTAGCAGGTTAAATAAAAATGGCTCTCTTACTTCTCGTTGTGTAGTAAATTATTGGAGAAGTCTAAATTGATATTAACAGTGGTGAAGTGCTTACTGGTGCGGGGATGACTCATTCTGGTTGTTGCAGAAACTCCGCTAAGGAAATAGTTTTGGAGAGGGTTTGAGTCATGGTTTTTTTGACTTTAACGATCGCAATAACAATTTATTTTAGGTGATTTCTGACAATAAATATACCAGTACGATCCCCCCAAAACACAAAGGGGGAATTATCAAGAAACGGGTAAATTCTTTCTTGGAAACCACCTTAGCATCAAGATGAAGAGTAAGGTTGTTTTTCCCATCCAATTTTGATGTTTAGTTAAGAATCGATTTTTGGTTATAAATACTCATAGTTTTCTCCACACCATCCGTTAGAGAAGATGCGATCGCATCGTGAGCTAATATCATTAAACCATTCATTTCCTTTCTTTCTTCGGCGGAAAACTTACCCAAAACATGACCGATCGTAGCATCTTTATGACCAGATTTACCGATACCGATGCGAAAACGGGGAAAATCCTGCCCTCCTACATGAGAAATAATGGATTTCATGCCATTATGCCCTCCAGCAGAGCCAGATAAGCGTAATCTAATCCTACCAAATTCTAAATCCATATCATCATAAACCACTAAAATAGTCTCCCTCGTCAACTTATACCAGTCTAAAACCGCCCTCACGGATTGCCCCGAATTATTCATATAAGTTAAAGGTTTAACCAACTTTATTTTTTGTCGATTAGGGGTTAAAACCTCACAAAATAAAGCATTAAACTTGGTATTTTTTTGCAAATTTCCCCCCCATTTATCCGCTAAAAAATCTACTACTTCAAAGCCGATATTATGTCTAGTTTGTTCGTACTTTTTCTCAGGATTTCCTAAACCAATAATCACTTCAGGAATCACAATTTTTTTCTCATTTTTATCATTCATAGCCAATTATTAACAGTTAAGATAAAAGTTTCAATTTCCCCCTTATTAAAGGGGAGGTAGGGGGGATCTTACTTATTATTAAGGGGGATTAGGGAAAATTTTGTTTAATTAATCATCAATCCAACTCGATCGCCACGCAGATTCAGCTAAAGCAATTTCATATTGTTGACGCTTATTTTGATACTCGTCATCAAGACTATTCAAACTTTGGAATATTTTACTAATTTTTTGACGAATTTGATTTAATAAAGGATCATGAAATTCAATTTCATTAATTCTTAAACAAAGTGCTACCAAAGGAGTAATATTCATTTCGTGGGATTTATCGTCTTTCTCAATTAAAAGACTCAATAAATTAGGTGCGCCACTAACTAAAGAAGTATTTTCCTCCGCTTGTAAAGCCATGTCCAAAATTTTGCTAGGGATATGTTTCGGCAAAATTCCCATTTCCTGTAAATACTTATTAGCACGTTGAGACAAATTTACTAAGGAATCCTCGATCGCATCGTCAATGCCAACCTGTAACTGAATCAAATCTTCAGGGTAAATTTCAAGGTAACTATCATCATCAGAAAAACTGCTATCTTCGTCTTGATTTTTTATACTTAAAGAATCACTATTTTCTTTTATTTCTGCTTCTTTAATATCATCATTTTTAACGATATTATTATTAATTGGAGGTAAAAAACCTAAAGTATTGCTTTTTAATTGAGATAAAAAATAACTATCATCTATTTCTAAACCGGAGATACTTGTGGATAAATCTTGAACAAACAAAGAATCTAAAGCCTTGATATTCTTTTGTAAATTAACCCTTTGTTGATAAGTTAAACTTAAGAAAGCAGAAGGATATTTCTGGGTGCAAATATGATAAGTTGCCAAAATTAACTGACGCTTAACAACCGTAACTAATTGAGGAAAATAGTCTTTATATAAACTCTGTAATTCCGTTGCCAAATCCTTGATTTTAAGATTGAGAATGCCAAAATCAGTTCTTAATTGTTTTATCGATCTAGCCATTATTCGAATTTAGAATTAGAAGTTATGATCTCAAACCTGAAACCTGATACCCGAAACCTGACACCTCTCTTATTACTTATTACTCATTACTCCTTACTTCATACCAGTTTGTGCGGCAACTTCTTCAGCGAAATTGGTTTCTTCTTTTTCGATACCTTCACCTAAAATAAAGCGTTGGAAACGACGCACTTGGATATTTTCCCCAATTTTAGCAACTTGTTGGGTAATTAATTCCTCTACAGTGATACCTTGATCTCTGATGTAGGGTTGAGAAAGTAAACACATTTCCCCTAAACGTTTTTGGATTCTACCATCAACAATTTTCTCACGGATATTTTCGGGTTTACTAGCTAAATCTTCTCTACCCATTTCGATTTCTTTTTCCTTCGTAACCACATCTTGAGGAATATCACTAATTTTGATAAACTCAACATTAGGACAAGCGGCGATTTGCATAGCAATATTTTTCGCTAAGGCTTGGAAATCTTCACGACGGGCAACAAAGTCGGTTTCGCAGTTAACTTCCACTAAAACACCGATTCTGCCACCAGTGTGGATATAGCTTTCCACGATACCTTCTGCCGCAACCCTACCAGATTTTTTCTCAGCAGAAGTAATACCTTTTTGGCGTAACCATTCCATCGCTTTAGCCATATCGCCATCGTTTTCCGCAAGGGCTTTTTTACAATCCATCATCCCTGCGTTAGTTTTATCTCTTAATTCTTTGACCAGTTTTGCGGTGATTTCTGCCATAGTATTTATTTAGTATAAAAATTTAATGAATGACCATCAATAATAATGACACGATTTGACCCAGTTGAAAAATAGGAAAATGTCATGAGGGGAGTTGAGAGTTAAAATCAATAATAGACATCCCCAAAAATTATTAAAAATTGTTTCGTAGTAACGGCTTTAGCCGTCTTTTTTTATCAGTAGAGATGTCTAATAACTCATTACTCGGTAGGGGTTGAATATATTCAACCCCTACATTATTCTTTACTCTTCCTCGTCGTCAGAGTCGGTATCTTCGTAATCTTCTTCCTCATATTCCTCGTCATCGTAGTCGTATTCGACTTCCTCAGACACAGAATCCATGAATTCATCTAATTTCCCTTCTGCGGCAGCTTTACCGTAGCGTCCTTCATAAATGGCATCAGCTAATTTACCGATGATTAATTTAATAGAGCGAATAGCGTCATCGTTAGCAGGAATGGGGTAGTCAACTAATTCAGGGTTACAGTTGGTATCTAACATAGAGATTACGCTTAAACCGAGTTTTTCACACTCTTTAACAGCGTTGTGTTCTCTGCGAATGTCGATAATTACTACAATATCAGGAACTCGACGCATATCTTTAATACCGCCAAGGTACTTCTGCAATTTGGTCAACTCACGACGAAGTACAGATGCTTCTTTTTTAGGACGGCGATCGAGCGCCCCAGTTTCTTCTAATTCTTCTAACTCTTTTAAACGTCCAACACGGGATTTAATGGTTTCCCAGTTAGTGAGCATACCACCTAACCAACGCTGATTGATAAAGTATGCTCCACAACGAGCTGCTTCTTGGGCGATGATACCTGCTGCTTGACGTTTTGTACCCACAAACAATACTCTTTTACCGCTTTCGGCGGCTTTTTTGAGGTAAGCATAAGCCTCCTCTAACAATTGTGCGGTTTGCACTAAGTCGATAATATGTACCCCATTTCTAGCGGTGTAGATATAGGGGGACATTTTTGGATTCCAACGGCGGGTTTGATGCCCAAAATGGACACCAGAGTCTAAAAGCTCTTTTAAGCTGACTACTGACATTAATTTTCTCCTTTTTTCGGGTTAATCCTCCATCTAAGGGCAGTTTTATTTCTGGTTAGAAACACCCGATCGCCCTTGATGTGCGAATTTTGACAACTTTTCCAGTATATCATTGCCTCGATTTTTTTTCCAGATTTTTCCTTGCTCGATTTTTAGGATTAACATTAAGATCTAATTAAGGATTGTCTGATTTGATACAAAATAAAATAATGATCTAATCGAAATTAACGATTTTTCTGTAACAAAATGTTTCGCCAACAGGATTATAAATTGACAAGGGTTATCGCTTAAATTTGCTAAAGCGATTTATGATTTGAAATCCTCATCAATCACCCAAAGAAAATTGCGATGTGATTGCATAATTTTCTCTACTCCACTGGATGTATAAATAGAAACCTAAATTTTGAGCAATAGAAGACAAAATGAAAGATAATAATAAACAGATCAATATTGGAGATACCGTCAAAGTAAAAGGAAAATTGTACCTAGTATGGGATATTAAAGAAAATCACATTTTTGGTCGTCAATTTAGATTTACCAAAACAGGACGTTTTCAGTATTATCAAGACCGAATATTCTCCGCTAATATTTGCCAATTAGCTAATCAAAAAGAGAAACAAATAATTAACGAACAAAGAAAACAAGCTAGTCTGCAAAGAAAACCCTATTCTCCCATTGCTGATAATTATAGTCGTCATTTAGTTCGTTAAATCGTAGATTATGCACACTTTTAACCATGAATATAAAAAGAAAAAATTTAGTAGATCAATTTTCTACTTTTCTCTTTTTTACAGGAGAAAATAGTCATAGTTTTATCTGGAAAACTGATTTCTTTTTAAAACAAAATATAGATAAAATTGTCGATAATCAAAATTTATCTTCTGAAAATATAGCCTATAGTTTATTGTCTGACATTCTGATTAAAGTTGATAAAATCAAACAAAATCATCTTGCTTCTTATCTACAAGAAGTATGCTTCTGGAGTGCAAAAATAAGTTGCGATCGCATCTATTTAACCTTAAAATCAATAACATTAGAAGAATGTTTTTTATGTGGAAATCAGGCATTAAGCGAACCAGAAAAACTACTAAAAAATTATAAATTTAATTATGGTAATAAAATTATAACCTATGCTCAAACAAGACTAATAACAATTATAAAAGATGCTGTTTATCGTAATCGTAATTGGAAATTATTAACCGATTGGGGATTCCTAACAAAAATAAGTAAAATTAATAGAGAAAAATTTTTAAAAATTCAAGGGGGTTTAACAGGGGCTAAATTAAAAGAATATCTTTTAGCTTGGCAATGTTATCTCGACAATTATCAAACTGCTAGTAAAGGAAAAAATAGGGCATTATCTGAACCTAATTTAACCCAATTGCAGTTAATGACTCACCAATATAATTTACAAATTAAACAGATTAATAATATCTCAATTACGGCAGATGAATTAAAGCAAAAACTCAAATTTTGTACAAAAATAGCTCGACTAGCTGTAAATCCCATTACGGTTATGTATGAAGAAAATCAATCATCTTTAACGGAAGACAATCCTAGTAACTATCTTGACAACTTAGGGAGAGAAAAAGAAATTAAGGAAACTCAGCAAATTATTGTTAATAGTTTTAACCATCAAGAAAAAGTTAATCAAGCTATTCTTTATCTAGCCTTTAGTTTGCATTTAACTCAAGGAGAAATTATCAATATAATTAATCAAAGCTATCCTAATTTTATTCAGCAACAATATCAACTATCCCGTAAAATTAATGCTATAAAAAAGGCGATTATTGATGAGATTATTAAAGAAAAAAAAATAACTCAAGATAAAATATCCGCAAAGGAAATTAAGCCAATTATTTCTCTCCTTGATGTTTGCCTTCAAGAATATATAGAGGATGAAACTTTGATTCTGATTAATCAATGTTATCAAAATCTTGATTCTCAACAAAAACTATCATTAAAAAATGAATATTTTAAGGGGGTAACAAGTAGCAAAGATGAGAAAGACATCATTAAGTTTGACAATCATCTTTTGATAGATACCATCAGGGAAAGTTTAGCAGAAAAATTAAAGATAACTATACCGAATACCTCTATTATTAACAGCAATATTAATATTTTAATCCAGAAATTTTGTGAACAATATTTTAATCGAATTAACTAATTATGAATACTATCAATTTTATGCAAGACTGCTACATTAATGAGTTAAAAATTATCCTTGATGATGGGGTTAAACATCACGCTTTGCAAGAGGTAAAAAATCTCAGTAATGATGTGACTCGTCATCGAGGTTATCTCAATCTTCTTTGTCGAAAATATTTCATTAATTGGCTTCAAGGGGTTTTAAACATCTCTTTAACAGAAACAAAAAATCTGATTGATAATCTTAGTATCTGGGAATTTGTTAATGGTAATGTTATTAATGTTAATAATAATCGTTTAGTTTTAATTCCCACAGAAAGCCAAGACAAAATTAGTGTTACTATCCCTGAAGAATGGTTAAAAATTTCTGAATGGGTAGGCAGTTATTATGTGATAATTGGAGTTAATTTAGAAGAAAATTATTTAGATTTTTGGGGTTATATCAGCTATGAAGATTTAAAGGAGAGAGGGGAGTTAGACAGTTTAAACCATGTCATTAATTTACCTTATGAAGATTTAGAAACCGACTTAAGTTTATTAGCTTTAGAGTATGAATATGGTTGGGAAAATATCCCCAAAGTTTCTCCTTTAGCGGTTTTATCTTCTCAGGCAAAACAAGATTTAATGACTACATTAGAAAACAGTCTTTTTCCTCGTCTCACGGTTGATTTTAACATCTGGTTGAGTTTAATTGATGATTTTAGCTTTCGTCATCAATTATATTTAAGTCGTCAAAGTATTAGTTTAAGTAGATTATTGAAGGATAAAACTGAGAATATTTTAAGTAAAGGATGGCAAAATATAAAAGAGTTTATGGAGAATAATTTTAATATTAATGATAACTTAAATCTTTCTCCTGCTTTTCGCTCAATATCACAGCAAGAAGGTTTAAATATTTTGTTAGAGAATAATAATGATGAGAAAATATTAGAAGTAATTAAAACTATTTATCATTGGCAAATAACGAAAGATTTGAGAACAAATTTAATCGATATCTTAGTGAATTTTATTAACCATAGTGACAATGAAGAAATCATCTGGCATAGTGCCTTTGGTTTGCAGTATTTAAACGAAAATCATCCTTTATCCCCTCAAGGATATGGCAAATTTCTTGATTTTGATGAAGATAATAAATATAGTTTAATGATTAATATTTTACCCAGAAATAATGAGCAATTAAATATTTTTGTAAGAATTTTAAGTTTAGATAGCAATGTCTATTTACCAGAAGGTTTATACTTAGAAATTTTAGACGAAAATGATACTATTTTTCAACAAATTATTAGCAATAAAGAGGATAGTATTATTCAATATAAATTTTGGGGAAATCAAGGAGAAAAATTTAAAATTAAAGTCCTTTTCGGTGATTGGATGATAGAAGATACATTTCAAGTCTAATTTAGTCAATTATTTTACCTAAAAAATATAAATGATGATATTAGGGTACAATGAAAGAGTAAATCGTGTCATCATAATTTATGATACAAATTGTTAACTATCTAACAGAAAATGGTCAAAGTCCTTTTGAAAAATGGTTTAATTCTCTTAAAGATAGAAAAGCAAAACAAAAAATTAGGTTAAGATTAGACCGTGTTCAATTAGGAAACTTGGGAAATAACAAAACTCTTGGGGATGGTATTTTTGAGCTTAGAATTGATTACGGAGGTGGTTATCGTATTTATTATGGACGAGAAAATTTAACGATTATCTTACTACTTTGTGGAGGAGATAAAAGTACACAACAACAAGACATTAATCAAGCTAAAAAATATTGGAAAGATTATGAAAACCGCAGAAAGTTTAACCAGTAGAAATTACCACGATTTTTTAATTGAATCTCTGTGTAACTCTGAAGAAATAGCCTCTTATATTGAAACAGCATTAGAAGAAGAAAATTGCGAACCTCAATTATTGTTAAAAGTATTAGGGAATGCGATCGAAGCTCATCAGAATATTAATGATATTTCAGCGTTAGCTATTAATAAGTATTATAAATTGCAAGAAGAAATTAATAATAATAATGGGGATGCTATTTTTATTTTTTTAGATTTGTTAAAAGAGTTAGGATTATCACTTTCTGTTAACGTTAAAAATAATAATTAGGGCATTAAAGCATGACAAGAAGTTTGGCTCTCTCATTTTGAGTATGTAAATTATTGGTTAAGGTAGGGAACAGGGAACAGAGGATTATTAAATAATAATTTATAAATTTTTGACTTTTGTTTTGCTCTAACTTCTATTCAGCATGAGTTATATAAGTTATTTTCTATTAATTTATCATAACTACTGTATAAAAACCTCAAATTTTAACGTTTGCAACAAATAATTAAGTTTTTTATCAAAAACAAAAATCTGGGGATCATATCTGTTTTAATAAAATTAGATTTAGATAAGAAAATCTAAATTAGACAGTTAAAATTAGTTGCAGGGAAAATATTTTAAAGGTCGTCAGGCTATTTTTCTGGCTTGACTTGTGATGACTTTATATTGTGCTTATATATAGTATATTTTCCTTGATAAATGATTAATTATAGTGGAGCTTTTATTCGTTTTTGACAAAAATTCATTGAAAATAATCGAGGAAATCTTAAGAAAAAATTAAGTTTTTACTCTTTGTTTAAATGTTTGAAAAACTTAATAAAAGTTATCCTCAACATTTTGTTACAAACCTCCATTTTATAGTAAAGGAGATATTTATTATGGTACAGAGCGCTCCAGAAAGAATTGCAACCTCCCAAAAACAAGATAAATTCGTATTGTGGTTTGAGGAGGTAGGCATTGAAGATGTGCCTCTAGTAGGTGGTAAAAACGCTTCTTTAGGGGAAATGATCCAGCAGTTGAGTGCAAAAGGTGTTAATGTTCCCACAGGGTTTGCTACTACTGCTTATGCTTATCGCTACTTTGTGCAGAAAGCAGGTTTAGAAGCTCAATTACGCCGTGTTTTTGCCAGTTTGGATGTGGAAGATTTGCCTAATTTACAGGCTGTTGGGCGCCAAGCAAGGGCATTAGTATTAAATACTCCTTTCCCTAAAGAGTTAGATTTAGCCATTTCTGAGGCTTATTTTAAACTTTGTCAACGCTATGGTAATAATCCTAATCTTTGCACTACGGATGATGAAGAAGAAATGATGCGTTTGCGTAGTTGCTCCTACGATACAGATGTAGCGGTAAGATCCTCAGCAACGGCGGAAGATTTACCCGATGCTAGTTTTGCAGGGCAACAGGAGACTTATTTAAACGTTCACGGGGTGAAAAATGTTTTAGCATCCTGTCATAAGTGTTTTGCTTCTATTTTCACCGATCGCGCCATCTCTTATCGTACGGTGAAAAACTTTGATCACTTTGACGTGGCTTTATCCGTGGGTGTGCAAAAAATGGTGCGATCGGATCTTGCTTCTTCGGGAGTAATGTTCAGTATTGACACAGAAACAGGCTTTAAAGATGCAGCTTTCGTTACCTCTGCCTATGGTTTGGGTGAAAACGTGGTACAAGGTGCGGTTAACCCTGATGAATTTTTCGTTTTCAAACCGACTCTTAAACAAGGCTTCAAACCGATTTTAAATAAACGTCTTGGCTCGAAAGAAGTCAAAATGGTGTATGATTTAGGTGGTGGTAAACAGGTTAAAAACGTTCCCGTGTCTGAATCTGAGCGTCTGCAATATTCTATCACCGATGAGGAAGCATTAACCCTTGCTAAATGGGCTTGTATTATCGAAGATCATTATAGCGAAAAACGGGGTCAAAATAGCCCCATGGATATAGAATGGGCAAAAGATGGTCAAACTGGTCAATTATTTATTGTTCAAGCTCGTCCTGAAACGGTACAATCCCAAAAATCTGGTAGTGTCCTCCGTGACTATAAACTCAAAGGCACTGGCAATACTCTTGTAACAGGTCGTGCAGTGGGAGAAATGATCGGTCAAGGTAAAGCCCGTGTTATCCTAGATGTACACAAAATTGGTGAATTTAAAGCAGGTGAAGTGCTTGTAACTAATAAAACAGATCCCGATTGGGAACCGATTATGAAAAAAGCAAGTGCGATCGTCACTAACCAAGGAGGACGCACCTGTCATGCGGCAATTATAGCACGGGAAATGGGTATTCCTGCCATCGTTGGTTGCAGTAACGCAACAGGTTTACTAAAAACAGGTCAAGATATTACTGTGTCTTGTTCCGAAGGAGAAGAAGGACGAGTGTATGAAGGTTTAGTACCTTTTGATATTATCGAAACTCAACTCGACAATTTGCCCAAAACTCGCACTAAAATCTTGATGAATGTGGGTAATCCCGAAGAAGCCTTCAAATTAGCCTCTATTCCTTGCGATGGCGTTGGTTTAGCCCGTTTAGAGTTCATTATCACTAATCACATCAAAGCGCATCCTTTAGCGTTGATGAAATACCATGAATTAACCGATGAATCCGTCAAGAAAGAGATTGCGGAGTTAACCTTAGGCTATCAAAATAAAGCCGATTTCTTCGTGGATAAAGTAGCCCAAGGGGTAGGCACGATCGCAGCCGCTTTCTATCCGAATCCAGTGGTAGTAAGAATGTCTGACTTCAAATCCAATGAATATGCTAACCTTTTGGGCGGTGCAGACTTTGAACCGAAAGAAGAAAACCCCATGATAGGATGGCGGGGTGCGTCTCGTTACTACGATGAAAAATACCGTGAAGCCTACGGTTTAGAGTGTAAAGCCCTAAAACGTGTCCGTGATGACATGGGTTTAACTAACGTAATTCCAATGATTCCTTTCTGTCGTACCCCCTATGAAGGTCGCCGAGTCTTAGCAGAAATGGAAAAACATGGCTTAAAAAGGGGTGAAAATGGCTTACAGGTTTATGTGATGTGTGAGATTCCTAGTAATGTCATCTTAGCAGATCAGTTTAGCGAAATTTTCGATGGTTTCTCCATTGGTTCAAATGATCTAACTCAGTTAACCCTAGGGCTCGATCGAGATTCCTCATTAGTAGCACATATCTTCGATGAACGCAACGACGCAGTTAAGGATATGGTGCGCATGGTAATTGAAAAAGCGAAACGCAATAACCGTAAAATCGGTATTTGTGGACAAGCGCCCAGTGATTACCCTGAATTTGCCCGTTTCTTGGTAGAATTAGGCATTGACTCCATGAGTTTAAATCCTGATTCATTACTAAAAACCTTACTCGATATTGCGAAATTAGAAGAAAGACTAGACGCAAACAAATAACTTGTAGGTTGGGTTAGCAAAGCGTAACCCAACAACCAAAAATTAACTTAAATTATCCCTCTTTTTAGGGGGATTTTTTATAATTGTAGGGTGGGCATTGCTTACCAAAAAGCCTTTAAGTTGTTTTATAAGTTATTTTCTGATCTGTTATATTTTCAGTAACAAAACAATGATTATAAACATTATCAGTATGCCTTTTTTTTAGCTAAAAACTAGATTTTTCTCAAATTGATGAGCAAAATTATGAATATTGTGAATATGACGATAATTCTCCTGCATATTTTTTAACTTCATTTTTATTTCCTGACAATTAATTACTTTTTCTATGTGTTGCCATACAAACTCAGGATTATCCCAATTGATAATTAGACAATCCAAATCGAATTTTGATAATTCCCTCGCCATCCAAGTATTCGCAGTCGTTAAAGGTATATTCCCCGCCATCACTGCTTCTGTAAAAACTCCTGATGTTCTTTCTTGATATGCGATCGCATCGTAAGGTATTAACATAATATCAGTTTTTTGTAGCCATTGAACATAATCACAACGAGATAAATTATCATCGGTTGTAATTACCTTGATACCTCCATTAATAGGTACTAAATCAGCACTTTTTGCCGTCACCAAAACAAAATTGTCACAAATTTCAATCTGACAATCCGTTAAATTTCGGATAACTTGCCACCCCTTTTCTTCTCGAGGCGGACCCGCCCACCAACAAACGATAGAATTATTTTTAGACTGAGTATCTTTATCAATAAATTCTGTATGAGGAATCGGCATCACTGTAAAATCCTCCTCAAAATATTTTGCCATAGAATTAGCCAACAATTCACTATCACTAAAAAGACGAAAATGATCAGGTTTTACTGCTTTTTTAAGCAGTTTATTTAATAACTTATATATTCCATTTGTTTTGTGTTGATGGAAATTATGACGATATAAAACCCAAATATATAAATTATCCTTTGGTAAATTAATAATAGCTAATAATAAAGCGAATAATTGTAGATGAATAAAACGCTCAATAAAAATAATTATTGGCTTATTTTTACTTTCATAAATCTGCTTTTTTTCAATAAAAACTCTAATAGTTTTAGCAAATATATTGAGGTTTTTAATAGTTTGAAAAACATTAGTTTTTTCCTCTAACTGATTTCCTTTAACACAACCCTGCCAATGGGAAGGTAAAGAGGGCAAATTTTCTTCTATAGAATAAATAACCTCATGACACCATCCCAAAATATTCATCGCCTTAGTAATAGACTGATGATAGGGAATGATATGCCCTTCTCCCCCCATTAAATTCGGTATTAAAGAGATAAATAAAGGATTATTTTTAACTTGATGACTAATCATATCCAAAAATTTTATTGGCTCTTCTACAGTAGTTATGATAAATTATTAGAAAATAATAGCTATAAACCTT
>CAYPDC010000025.1:29650-38218 GCA_964409355.1 uncultured Cyanobacterium sp. | reverse complement strand
GCTCGTAGTAAGGGCTTAAGCCCTTAAAATGTCTATTATTGGAGATGTCTAATAACGAAAAACTCTCATTCTGAGCTAAGTGCGAAGAATCCCATAGCGTTGATTGACACTAAAGAAGAAACCCCTATGTTAAGCAATAATCAAGACAAAAATCTGAGAAAACCCTTAGTTACTAATTTTGTCCGTAATCTGTTACCCTTGGGTATTCGAACCCACAGAGGTTCAACTCTTCCAATGGCGATCGGTCTGGGTAGTGCCATGATGATCGTTAGTGCAGTGGCGGTAATAAACGGTAGTCGGGAAAAGACTAATACAACGTCTTTTGAGCAAACAAAACAAGCCCTTGCCGTGGCAGAAGCTGGTATCACTAACATTCAATCATTTTTAGCAGAAAACCCTTCTTTAGCAATGCTTAATTCGGAGCAATGGGGGGAGATTTTTGAAAACCCTTCTCAAACAGAAGATATTATCAAAGATGGGGTCAAAAAAACTCTGGATGATAAAGAAATTACATTAAGAGAGGAAATAGAAGACAAGGAAGTACAATTAAAATCACAAGATAGACAAGGCGATTCTATTTTATGTGGAGCAAATTCCCATATCAGTTCTCCATCCAATAATAATGGTGATAGACAATTAGGTACAAAGTTTGATTCGAAGGAAATAAAAAAAATTGAACAGAAATTAGAAGAAGTTATTGGCATGAAATTAGTTAATTCTGAAGCTAAACCCGATTGGGTTTCTTTGGGAAATAATGGAGAATACCGATTAGTTAGTTATCAAAGAATAGCAGATGATACTGCTCAAGCGATTATTCAGGGTAGAGTGGGTAGTGCAAAAGTCGAATTGGTGGTTGATTTAGGTGGGAGTTATCAAGTTGTTGCCGATACACTTGATTCAAATAACTTAAATACATCTAATGTTGCTTTGGGGGAAGATGTCCCTTCCCTTTGGATCATGGATAGTAATGTTAATGATTTTGGGAACAATAATTTTGACGGGAATATTATAATCTCACAAACTGACTGTAACTTTGAAGGTGATATGCCAGAGGCTCAAAACTTTGTAGATCCCAACACTCAAGGAATAATCAAAATAAATTTACCAATACCTCCAGTGCCAACACCACCAATTACGCCTAAAAGTGTGAGTGGGATTACTGACAATATTACTTTTCCTTTGAATGCCACAAACGATCCACAAGATTCTGAAGGTTATTATCATTATGCTTTGCCTTCAATAAACATTCAAGGAAATAACGAAATTACTATATCTTCAGGGAAAAAAGTTGTATTTCATCTTAATGGAAATATGACTATGTCGGGAAATAGTGGTATTGTGACTCAAGACGGAGCAAAATTAGAAATATATGGGAATTCCTCTACGACAGATATTGTTGTAAATGGTGGAGCTACAGCGAGTGTTTTTATTCACGCACCTAATGCTAATGCTGGGATAAATGGTGGTGGTAATTCTAATCCTAATTTTGCTGGTTCTATTTGGGCAAAATCATGGCAAGGCTCAAATAGTAACTCTGGTGTTTTTATCGGCAGTGCAGGAGTTTATAGTGATTATTTAGGAGGGAAAAATGTTGATATGTCTGATACTCCCACAGCAGAAGTTACAACAAAATACAAAGGTATTGGTACAATAAGAAATTGGACAAGACAAGCTATATCCAAAAACCAATAAAAGTTAGGACTTACGCAGGAAGTAATTTTTGTCTTAAATTTTTGATTTTATCTCGATATTCGGCGGCTTTTTCAAATTCTAAATTCTTAGCTGATTCTTTCATTTTTTCTTCAAATTGTTTAATTAAATCAGGTATTTTATCGAGACTAATTTCTTCTACTTGGTTATAAACTTCTTCTAATTGTTGAGTGTTTAATTTTCGTGATATGTCTAAAAATTCTAAAATAGAATTACTAGATTTTTTACTAATAGATTGAGGGATAATATTATTTCTCTGATTATACTCTAATTGAATTTTTCTTCTTCTTTTGGTTTCATTGATGGCTTTTGCCATGCTATCGGTAAAGTTATCAGCGTATAAAATTGCTTGTCCGTTAACGTGTCTTGCCGCCCTCCCTATCGTCTGAATTAATGATTTTTCTGATCTCAAAAATCCTTCTTTATCTGCATCTAAAATAATGACTAATGAGACTTCGGGTAAGTCTAATCCTTCCCTTAATAAATTCACTCCAATTAAAACATCAAATTCTCCTGCTCTTAAACTCTGTAAAATCTCTATTCTCTCTATTGATTGAATCTCAGAATGTAAATATTGTACATTTATCCCTCTTTCTTGTAAATATTCTGTCAAATCTTCTGACATTCTTTTTGTTAATGTTGTTATTAATACTCTTTCTTTTCTTTTAATTCTCTCTTTAATTTCTCCTAACAAGTCGTCCACTTGTCCCTCGGTGGGTCTTACAAAAATTTCGGGATCTAAAATACCAGTAGGGCGAATAATTTGCTCGACAATTCTGTTTTCTGATTGTTCAATCTCCCAGTTACTAGGAGTAGCGGAAACGAAAATACACTGTTGAACTTTATGCCAAAATTCATCGGCTTTTAAGGGGCGATTATCCGCAGCACTGGGTAAGCGAAAGCCATGATCAATCAATACTTTTTTCCTCGCTTGATCTCCGTTATACATTCCCCTAATCTGAGGCACAGTAACGTGGGATTCGTCCACTACTAAAAGCCAATTTTCGGGAAAATAATCAACTAAACAATCTGGAGGTTGTCCTGCTTTTCTACCTGTTAAATGTCTTGAATAATTTTCAACTCCGTTGCAGTAACCCACTTCTTTTAACATCTCTAAATCATATTTTGTTTTCTGTTTTAATCTTTGTGCTTCTACTAATTTTCCCTCTTTTTCTAATTCCGCTAGTCTTTCTTCTAATTCTATCTCGATGAGTGCGATCGCCCTTTCTAATTGGTCTTGAGGTGTTACAAAGTGCTTGGCAGGGTAGATGTTAATGATCTCTAATTCTTGCAATAATTCTCCTGTAACGGGATCTAAAAGAGAAATTGCTTCGATTTGATCTCCGAAAAATTCCACCCGTATAACTCGATCTTCGTAGGCTGGAACGATTTCTAACACATCCCCTTTGAGGCGAAAAGTAGCACGAGACAACTCAGTATCGTTGCGGTGATACTGCACATTGACTAAATCCCTGAGTAGTTGACGAGGATCATATTCTCGGTTAATCTCTAAGGGAATGGAGGCTTTGAGGTATTCTACAGGCATCCCTAAACCGTAAATACAACTGATGGAAGCAACGACAATCACGTCTTTTCTTTCAAATAATGACCTCGTAGCGGAGTGACGCAACATATCAATTTCATCGTTGATAGACGAACTTTTCTCGATGTAGGTATCGGTAACGGGAATATAGGCTTCGGGTTGATAGTAGTCGTAATAACTGATAAAATACTCTACAGCGTTATGAGGGAAAAACTGTCTTAATTCGTTGCATAGTTGCGCCGCGAGGGTTTTATTGTGGGCTAATACTAGGGTTGGTTTTTGATGTTGAGCTATAGTACAAGCTATGGTATAAGTTTTTCCCGTGCCTGTTGCGCCTAGTAGGGTTTGAAAACGATTTCCGCGATGTAATGATTCCACTAAAGATGCGATCGCGCTTGGTTGATCTCCAGTGGGTTGAAAAGGTGATGCGAGGCAAAACATAAGCAGAGTACAGAGAATAACATAAACTAGATTATAACTCAGAACCTAAACCCATTTAAATTTAATTATGGTTCTTCATGAGTTAGCATACTAACAAGAACGGTTAAAATAGAAGGGATATAGTTTTTATATTGAATCATCTTATTTGAAATATTATAAATAATGGCTGAATCGTATTTATTAGAAAAATTAGCGTCGGTGGAAACTACCTTTAAGGAATTAACTAGACGCTTGGGAGATCCAGATATTGCGACTAATCCCTCGGAATTACAGAAAGTAGCAAAAATGCGTTCTTCTTTGGAAGAAACTGTTATGACTTATCAAGAGTGGCAAAAATCTCAGGAAGATTTAAAGGGTGCTAGGGAGATATTGAAAGAGTCTAGGGGCGATCTGGAAATGCAAGAGATGGCACAGTTAGAAATTGAGGAATTAGAACAAAAAATAGATGATTTAGAGCAAAAATTAAAGGTTTTACTGCTTCCTAGTGATCCTAATGACGATAAGAATATTATGTTAGAAATTCGTGCAGGTACAGGAGGGGATGAAGCTAGTATTTGGGCAGGGGATTTAGTCCGAATGTACTCTCGTTACGCCGAGATGATGAATTGGAGTGTCAAGTTACTCAGTGAGTCTTTGGCGGAAATGGGAGGTTTTAAGGAGGCGATTCTGGAAATTACGGGGGAGAGTGTCTATAGTAAACTCAAGTTTGAAGCAGGAGTGCATCGGGTGCAAAGAGTTCCTCTGACAGAGGCCGGGGGAAGAGTTCACACATCCACCGCTACAGTCGCCATAATGCCTGAAGTTGATGAGGTAGAGGTGCATATTGATCCTAAAGATATTGAGATGACTACAGCCCGTTCTGGGGGTGCTGGTGGACAAAACGTCAACAAGGTAGAAACGGCAGTGGATTTAATACACAAACCTACTGGTATTCGGGTTTTCTGTACGGAGGAGCGATCGCAGCTTAAAAACCGTGAAAGGGCCATGCAAATCCTACGGGCGAAACTTTATGAAATCAAACTCAGTGAACAACAAGAGGCAGTTACATCCATGAGGCGATCGCAGGTTGGTACGGGGGCGCGCTCGGAAAAAATTCGTACCTATAATTATAAGGATAACCGAGCAACGGATCACCGTTTGGGGAGAAACTTTGACCTGTCTTCAGTATTAGAAGGAAAAATTGATGATGTGATACAGGCTTGTATTGCGCAGGATCAACAGGAAAGACTAGAGAAAATGGCGGCTTCTCCTACCACTGCGGAGACGATATAATTCAATGAGGAATTAGGAACTAGGAATTGGTAAATTGTTGCCCATTACCTACCTTAAAAGACAATTTTATATCAAACTGAGGTGAGATTTAACCATGACTAAACTCGATCGAGCTTTGAGTAATTCTTCGGAAAATCAACAAGAAAAAAAAGAAGAAAAGATTTTATGCCCTCATTGTAAACGCACGGCAACTAATGGCATTAAGTGTAAAGGAATATGCGTTGCCGATAATGACTATTAGACTTCTCCAATAATAGATGGTAGCCCAATAAAAATTTGACTCAATCTGTCTTAATTTTAGTAACATATATTACAAAAAGATAAATAATTAAAAGCACAATGTCTTCTATTGCCGTTGTAACCATTGGTAGGAATGAGGGCGATCGCCTCGTCAATTCTCTACAGTCCATAAAAAAAGTGCTATCAGAAACCAATCCGATTATTTATGTGGATTCAGGTTCAACAGATGATAGTGTCAATAAAGCGAAGGAATTAGGCGTAATTGTGTTAAATCTTGATTTATCAATGCCTTTTACCGCCGCTAGAGCCAGAAATGAAGGATTAAAGTATATAATTAACCATTATCCCCAAATTAACTATATTCAATTTCTTGACGGAGATTGTGAATTGTATTCTCAATGGTTAGAAAAAGCAAAGGAAAGATTAGAAGAAAACCCCTCATTAGCCATTGTCTGCGGAAGAAGAAGGGAAAAATATCCGGAAAAATCCCTCTATAATCGTCTGATTGATATGGAATGGAATACTCCCATTGGGGAAGCCAAAGCCTGTGGCGGAGATGCTTTGATGAGAGTTTCTGCTTTAAAAGAGGTTAATGGTTATAAACAAGACCTAATTTGTGGGGAAGAACCTGAAATGTGTATTCGTCTCAGGGAAAAGGGTTGGAAAATCCAAAGACTGGATTTCGATATGACTTACCACGATGCTGCAATGTACAAGTTTAGTCAGTGGTGGAAACGTAGTATTAGAAGTGGATGGGCGATCGCAGAGGGTTATGCCATGCACGGCGCCCCCCGAAAATTACATGATTAAGGAACATAAAAGCGGTTATTTATGGGGTTTTATTATACCTTTTGTTGCCATAGTTTTAGCTTTTTTTACTAAGAGTTTAAGTTTGCTTTTATTGCTCAGTTATTTAGTTTTATACTGGAAGATCTATCGTTATAGAATTAACTTTGATAATAACACAGAAAATGCAAAGTTATACGCTTATTGGTGTGTTTTATCTAAGTTTCCTCAGTTTATAGGTCAAAGTCAATATTGGTGGAAAAGAATAAATAAGCAAAAATCGACTATTATTGAGTATAAGGCTTAGGATTTGCAGTTCAGAGTTAGAGAGTTTTTTACTCAAAATTTCAAAACTAAATAAATCAAAGAGAGCGATCAATTTTAATTACTCAAAATTATTCTGAGGAAGCTAATCAAATACTTTCTATTTACGAAGGAAACCAATTTTCATCTAATAATTGATCTAAAGTATATGGACATTGATGGGGAAAAGTATTTAAGCGGCTTTTTCTTTTAACATATTTCAAAGCATCTTGATAAATAGTAATTAGTTCTGTAGAAAGATGATTGTATAAATTAGTTGTTAAATATTTTCTTAACTGAGTGCGAAAAGCCGTCACTTCCGCCTCCCAATGAGCAGAATTAAACTCATACTCAGATTGCCAATACTCAAGCAAAAGAAGATGTCTAATAATTTGTTCTAAAAAACTTTCGACACGATGTCTTTTTTCTCTCCCCAAATCGTCTAACTCCTCAATTAAATTTTCTAAATCTAATTCATTAAACTTTTTTTCTTTTAATAATTTTATCGTTTCTTGTAGCCATAAATAATCATCGATTTCGTATAATTCTTTTAAATCAACTTTTTCAATTACTCTCATAATCACTTTTTTCTCTCGATCGAACTGTTTTAACTTATTATACAAAATGCTCCCTTGATAACGATTTGGTAAAATCAAATTTCTTCATCTTGATAACTGGGGAATATCCCATCAAAATTCAACACAAAAATTAATAGTTAATAACCCCAAAATGAGTTATGTTGAAACTTTAATCAGAATTTAAGATAAGAAAAGTTTATCTATGTCTCAACCAACAATTGAATCTATACTCAGGGAGAAACGTACTTTTGCTCCTTCATCGCAATTTTCAGAAAAAGCCTCTATTAAAAGTTGGGAGCAATACCAAGAATTATACAATAACGCAGTACAAGATCCCGTTAACTTTTGGGAAAAATTAGCGGAAAAAGAATTACACTGGTTTCAAAAGTGGGATCAGGTTCTCGATTGGAGTAAGTCCCCTTTTGCGAAGTGGTTTGTCAACGGAAAGATAAATATTTCTTATAACTGTCTCGATCGCCACTTAACTACTTGGAGACGTAACAAGGCCGCCATTATTTGGGAAGGAGAGCCGGGAGATAGCCGTACTTTAACTTATGCTCAACTCCATCGGGAAGTGTGTCAATGTGCTAATGTCATGAAGCAATTAGGGGTGAAAAAAGGGGATGTTGTCGCTATCTATATGCCCATGATCCCCGAAGCTGCGATCGCCATGTTAGCCTGTGCTAGAATTGGGGCGGTGCATAGTGTGGTATTTGGTGGTTTTAGTGCCGAAGCCTTGAGGGATAGAATTAACGCCGCATCTGCTAAATTAGTGGTTACTGCTGACGGTGGTTTTCGTAAAGATAAAGTCGTAGCATTGAAAGAGCAAGTTGACTTAGCCATTGCCGATAATCATACCCCTAGCGTTGAGAATGTGTTAGTGGTAGAACGTACCAAAGAAAAAGTACGCATGGAAGCAGGTAGAGATCACTGGTGGCACGACTTACAAGCAGGAGTATCCGCCCATTGTGAAGCAGAAGCAATGGATAGTGAGGATATGCTATTTATCCTCTATACCAGTGGTAGCACGGGCAAACCGAAGGGAGTAGTTCACACTACAGGGGGCTATAACCTTTACTCTCATATCACTAGCCAATGGATTTTTGATCTCAAAGATGAGGATGTTTACTGGTGTACTGCTGATGTTGGTTGGATTACAGGACATAGCTATATCGTGTATGGGCCTCTTTCTAACGGTGCTACTACAGTGATGTATGAAGGTGTGCCTCGCCCTTCTAATCTCGGTTGCTTTTGGGATGTCATTGAAAAATATGGAGTAAATATATTTTACACTGCCCCCACGGCCATTCGTGCTTTTATCAAAATGGGCGAACATCATCCCAACGCCCGTGATTTGTCATCCTTAAGGCTTTTAGGCACGGTGGGCGAACCTATTAACCCAGAGGCTTGGATGTGGTATCATAAGGTGATCGGGAAGGAAAAATGCCCCATCGTTGATACATGGTGGCAAACGGAAACAGGAGGGGTGATGATAACTCCCCTACCCGGTGCAACTCCAACGAAACCCGGTTCAGCTACTCATCCTTTCCCCGGTATTATAGCCGATGTTGTGGACTTAGAAGGTAATCCTGTCAATGCCAATGAGGGGGGTTATTTGGTGATAAAACATCCTTGGCCTGGTATGATGAGGACAGTTTATGGAGATCCCGATCGCTTCCGTAATACCTATTGGGA
>CAYPDC010000025.1:0-29550 GCA_964409355.1 uncultured Cyanobacterium sp. | reverse complement strand
GTATGATGAGGACAGTTTATGGAGATCCCGATCGCTTCCGTAATACCTATTGGGAACATATTGCACCGAAAGATGGGCAATATCTCTATTTTGCTGGAGATGGTGCGAGACGAGATGAGGATGGTTATTTTTGGGTAATGGGGCGCGTTGATGACGTGATTAATGTTTCGGGACACCGTTTAGGCACAATGGAGGTAGAATCGGCTTTAGTGTCTCATCCTGCGGTAGCAGAGGCCGCCGTTGTGGGTAAACCTGATGAAATTAAAGGGGAGGAAATCTTTGCTTTTATTACCCTCGAAGGTGGTTTCACTCCTAGTGATGAGTTAGCAAATGAGCTTAAAGCCCATGTAGTTCAAGAAATAGGTGCGATCGCCCGTCCAGGAGAAATTAAATTTACGGAAGGAATGCCGAAGACTCGATCGGGCAAGATTATGCGTAGATTATTGCGTAGTCTAGCCGGTGGTCAAGAAATTACTGGTGATACCTCTACTTTAGAAGATCGTAGCGTCTTAGATAAATTAAGAGAAGGGGCATAATAAACGTAGGTTGGGTTGAGGAAACGAAACCCAACTATATGAAATATAATAAGATTAAGTATTTTCTAAATTATTAATCATCCATTTAAAACTATGATTTTAGAACTAAAATTAAATCAAGAAAAATTTATTCAAAAACAACTAGAAAGTGGTAAATTTGATAGTCCAGAACAATTAATCGATGTCGCTTTTTCTTTATTAGAAACCATAGGAGATGATTATTTACAATGGGTAGAAGAAACAAGAAATAAAGTTGATATAGCAATATCTGAACTAGAAGATGGGCAAGGTTTAGATGGTGAAACTGTCATTCAAAATATTTTGACAAAATTTAAACAAGTTCAAGAATAATTATTTATGAATCGCTATATTATTGCTCCCTCTGCCAGTCAAGATTTGAATAATATTGCAGAATATTTTTTTAAGGTAAATGTTCAAACAGGAGAAAAATTTTTTCTCAAATTTAATCATAAGTGTCAACAATTAACCAAATTTCCTTATCTTGGTCGTCCTTATAATCATATTAAGCCTTCTTTACGAGGTTTACCTTTAGATGGGTATATTATTTTTTATCGGTTTATTGATGAAACATTAGAAATTTTAAGAATTGTTAATGGTCGTCAGGATTTAGATGCTTTGTTTGATAATAAAAATGGTTAATATTAGTTATGGCGATCGCACTGGGGAGATTTATATTTTAGCGGGTGATAACATTGAAATTTTAATTGCGTCTAATGGAACATGGAGATTTATTGATGAAACCTAATTTTGAAACAATGACTCGGAAAGAGCTTAAAGATTATGTTTTAGCCCATCGTGATGATCAAGAGGCTGTGGATTTGTTGATGAGTCGGCGTAGTCCTGATTCTCAAGCTGTTTGGTATGATGCTTCTCTATCACAAACTCAAATTAAAGAGATTTTAGAAAAGAAAATTCAAGGTAAAATATGAGACAACTAATGAGGTAATTATGCGTCGATTATTGCGTAGCCTTGCTTCTGGGTAGGAAATTGTTGGAGAGACTTCTACTTTGGACGATCGAAGTGTCTTAGATAAATTAAGAGAAGGAGCATAATAAAAGTAGGTTGGGTTGAGGAAACGAAACCCAACTTGATTAATTTAAAGAGAATATATGGGGTAATAAATTCATTGAAAAACTTTACTTTTATAGATTTATTTGCAGGTATTGGTGGATTTCATCTTGCTTTTCATTCTTTAGGGGGTGAGTGTGTTTTTGCTTCTGAAATTGATGTTTATGCCCGAAAAACTTATGAGCATAATTTTTATAAAATAAGCCCAGAATTATTTGATAACGGGATGTTTAATGATGACATCCGAAATATCTCTCCCTCTGAAATTCCTGATTTTGATATACTATGTGCTGGTTTTCCTTGTCAGCCATTTAGTCAAGCTGGATATAAAAGAGGGTTTGATGATAATCATAAATCAGAAACAGGTAATTTATGATATAAAAATATTTTTTTGATGATATTCTAAAAACTCTTTTGAAGGGAGAAATTTACTAGGCAAAATAATAGGCTTATCTTTGTATTTAAAAAACAAATATGAAATTGAAGTATCTTTTTCAAAATCTCCAAAGTAGGGAGAAATTTTGATTCTATAATCCGATGAGACGGTAATAAATCCTTTATCAAATGCTTTATCATGTAGATAATTTAAACATAAACCATTATGAGGATTTAGTCTATTTTTTTTATCTTTTGACCAAGGAATTATATGACTTGCAACCAATAGTTCTGGAATACTTAAACCTGTTATACAACATTTTAAGTTGTAAGAAGATAGAATTGTTGAACGAAAAAAATTTTGATTAACTCTCTGTTTTATTATTGTTTCTTTTTCTCTTCCTTCAGGAATATCATGGATTTCAATTTCACTCAGTTGATCTAATTGTTGATTACTAAATTTATAAATTAATAGTTCACTTTCATAGGCAAGTTCTTCCCAATTGTTATTAAATTCATCCCAGATTAATTTATCTAGTTTACTAGCATTGGCTAAACCAACAATTCCTCTTTTTTTCAATTCAGAATCAAAACTTCCAAAGTTTCCTATTTTCATTTTTACAGAATTAGGACTTCTTCCTATTATTTTGGCGATGCGAATGATTTCTGGATGACTAGAAACTACTCGATTAAATGGTATTTTACAATAAAGATTTAAAGCGATAATAGTTTCTTCTCTAGTCCAGTTTATTCTTGGCATGACTCTACTTCAATTACCTCAAGATGCTCGATGCAGTAATCAGAGAATAAATCATCAAAAAGTTCTTTTGTAAAATCTGAACTACCTAAAAGTATAGTTGAAAATATTTCAATTCTATCCTCAACATACAATGTATTTAGTAACTCTCCATCTCTGAAGAAATCCATAAAATCATTTCTTGTCATTACTGGTTTTTTTTCGTTTTCCATGATCAAAAATTTTAAAATAAACACTCATAATAATTTATATAATCATATCATTAAACATTTGATTTTTGTCTTTAAAATAATTAATCAAACTTTTATTGAACGATCAAGTGTTTGTTTTTATATCTTATTTAGATGAAATTAATAGTATTGATACCAGAAACAAATTACAAGATTGTCTTGCCAAAATAATTGAATTAGGTGGGCAATTATTTTTTGAACGAGTTGAGAAAGAAATTATGTTTTATAACCTTAAAATTATAGACTCAAAAATGCCAGAGATTTTAGCTAAAATGCTTTTAGAATTTTTTATTAATAGAAAATCTTTATTATCTGAAAATTTAAAATCTTTATATGAACAAAATAAACTTCAAACGGTTACCGATGATGATTTAGATTCTTTAAGTATTAAAACTAAAAGATTTTTAGTGGCAATTTTATTAGGATTTTTCACGGGTAAAAAATGGGATGGTAAATATTCATCTAATGGTACAATTGTTGTCAAAGAAGATGGAGAACAATTAGCTTTTCATGTTATTGATCTTTCTTCTTTAGAAGATTATTTATTTGAAAATATGGTGTTTGAAACTCCTTCAACAACTCGACATAGGTATGGAAAAATAATTTTAGAAAATAATAGGGATTTATATTTTAAATTAAATTTACAACTAAGATTTAAAAAATAAAAGAAAAGTTAAATTATTGTGCGATCGCCCGTCCGGGAGAAATTCGATTTACGGAAGGAATGCCTAAGACTCGATCGGGCAAGATTATGCGTTGATTGTTGCGTAGTCTAGCTTCTGGGCAAGAGATTGTGGGGATACTTCTACTTTAGAAGATCGTAGCGTGTTGGATAAATTAAGAGAAGGGGCTTAAATTTTGCTAGTGGTGGGCTTTTTAAGCTCACCTTAAATATTCATTCAAGATCAATAAAAGAATAAATACTTTTCTTGTATCATAGTCAATATCGTTTTCTGTTTGTGTAGTTTGTTATGTTAATTAAAAAGAAAGATCCACGCACTAAAGATATAGAAGAACTAAAATTCTTGTTAAAAGACGAAAATCTTACCCCCGAACAACACTTACAAATAACAACAGAATTAAAAAAATTAACAAGTGGTGAACAGGGTGAATATAATTCAGCTTATTTTATAGACTTTTACTATACTTCATCAAAAAATACTGCTATCATTCATGATTTGAGAATCGAATGTAATGGTCAAGTGGCTCAAATAGATCATCTTCTAGTAAATCGTATGTATCATTTTGATGTGATTGAGTCCAAAAATTACTCCTCTCAAGTCACAATTAATGCTAATGGAGAATTCCAAATTTTTGATGAGTATAAACAAAAATATATTGGTATTGATTCTCCTATAGAACAAACTAAAAGACATATTAAAATTCTTGAGGAATTTTTAAAACAGGAGGATATTCTTCCCAAAAAACTAGGAATACCAGTTAAACCGACTTTCGGCAATTTTGTTCTATTCTCACCTCGTTCAGTTATAGAAAGACCAAACCCCAGGAATTTTAACACAGATATAATTGTTAAGGCGGATGCTTTTAAAAGTGTTCGAGATAAATTAATTGATCGTGAGGCTGAACAAATAGGTAATTTCGTGGGAAATATAATGGGAATTGCTAAATTTGTATCTACCCCTGAAGAAGAAATAAAAGAGTTTGCACAAAAATTAGCCTCTTACCATAAACCTCCTAAACCATTTAATTATCGAAAAAAATTTGGTATTACTTTAGTGAATGAATTTAAAAATATTCAAAAGCCAGAGCCAGAAACAAAAGCAAAACCCAAGCCAAAACCCAAGCCAAAGCTAAAAAATGAGAAAGGTATTACATAAAATAAATGCGATCGCACGTTCGGGAGAGATCAGATTTACTGAGGGAATGCCAAAAACTCGATCGGGCAAAATTATGCGTCGATTATTGCGTAGTCTAGCAGGTGGTCAAGAAATTACTGGTGATACTTCTACTTTAGAAGATCGTAGCGTCTTAGATAAATTAAGAGAAGGGGTGTAAATTCTTGTGATGGTGGGCTTTTTTAGCTCACCTTCAAATTTAGGAGAGATTAATCAATCAACTTTTAATATTTTCTTGAGTGAAAGAAAACTGTAACGTAGGTATATTTAAAGATTTGATTCTTTGCCCTATTTCAGTTATTGCTGTTTGATAAAAAGGATACTTTTCTGAAAATCCAAAAGGAAGACTACCAGAATAATTGATACTTTTTATTTTAATGGTTAATCGAGCAGGGTGTACATAACGCCTAGTACTAAAATACTGATCTTGTTTTTTCGATCGACCATCCTAAACCATTAACATCAATAGGACGAGTAGCGACAACCCAAAGCTCTATTAAAACTTGTACACTTAAATAACATTCATCCCCTTGTTTTAGTAAAGTGGCAATGGCAGTAGTGACTAAAAAATGTTGTCTGTCGGAAGGATTGCTTAAACGCAGAAGAATATTTGTATCTAATAAATACTTATTCATAAATATTAACTCGATGGAAGGCTTCATCGGAAAGACTGATATTTGTGGGAGAAAGTTGTTTCACCCATTGTTGTAGTTCTTTTGCCCTTTCTTGAGGAGTCGCTTTTTGCCAAAATGCCATAGAAGATGATTTATCTTTCCATAAACTAATCATCTCGGCGATAATTCGTAGCTGTTGATCATTTAAAGTATCGATTTCTCGTTTAATATTTTCTTTTAATTCAAGCATTGATTTTTCGTCTTAATCTTTGATTTTTATTTATTATAACCTCGATCGAACTGCTCTACTTTACTCGATCGAAGTTGGAATCAATTTTACATCAACGTAATAAATTTTAATTAGCAATGTTGCACTACAAAAAGAATTTGTGTACTAGAAAATAATTAATTCACTATTTTAAAAAGTAATATGATAAGTTCTTAGAGACTAATTTAATTTTTAATTTTGTTTAAAAAATTCTTTAAATATCTTGTTTAATTCATAATAAAACTTATCCTCAATAACTAATTTTTCTAATAAACAACGGCGTAATAATGATTGAATAATTACTGCTAATTGTGGTTTAGATATTTCTAAATTAGCTGATATTTGAGTAATATTTACTGGTTGATTTTGATTAGCTAACAACTGAATAACTTTATATTCAGATTCAGATAAACCCTTCAAATAGGATTGTAAATAAATTTTTATATCTCCAATAAATAACTCGTTTTCTTCCGTTAAAAAGTCCTCAATATTTCCATTATATAATTGCTCGATCGTACCTAAAATAATCTTTAACCATGTGGGATGTCTTTGATAAAGTGTTATTAATTCTTCCCATTTTTCCTCATATTTAAACTTTTTTTCTTTGAATATTTCTTTAGCAGATTCCCCTAATCCTTTAAGTTGTAAAGTTTTAACATGGTTATTTTGATTTTCTAAGATGTCTATATCGGCTGATTTTTCTTGACTAATTAAGATTAAACAACTTTGATGATTTTTCGTTACAATTTGTTTAAAAAACTGAGTATAATCTTCATATTCACTTAAATATTGCCCTGCTAATTCTTCCGTTTTAAATAAGTTTTCTAAGTCATCGAGAATTACTAAACAAGGAAAATGTTTAAAATAATCGATTATTTCTGTTGTTAACTCCGTTTGAGAAAAGACTTGTTTAAGGCTATCTTTAAGGTTTATAAGTTTAGGAGTATTTTCAAGACTTTTATAGATAATATAGTCAAATTCTGTGTTAATTTCAGAGATTAATTTTAGGATTAAGGCAGTTTTTCCAATCCCTTTTAAGCCATAAATTGTTATTAATCTAGTCTTATTTTCTAGCCATTCTTTTATGGTATTAATTTCTCGATCGCGCCTATAATTATAATTAATTTCTGGTGCTTCTGTTAAGTCAATTATCGGTAATTCGTTTTCAGTTTGAGGAGAGTGCGATCGCTCCTCTGTTTTATCTGTAACTTGCAAAGACTTCTCACAAATATTAATATTACCCTCATCAACTTGTACACAATAACCAAAATTATCTCCTTGAGAAACACGATATTTTTTTGCTAGTTTAGAACGAACATTATGTTTATTTATATTTTCTCCCAATTCTTGACCTAATAGTTTCCACAATTTAGCCCCTTCTTTTTTGATATGGGATTCACTACAATTTAACTCTTGAGCTATTTGAAAATTTTTTTTACCTTGATAAGTTCCTCTT
This sequence comes from uncultured Cyanobacterium sp., assembly GCA_964409355.1. GTDB lineage: Bacteria > Cyanobacteriota > Cyanobacteriia > Cyanobacteriales > Cyanobacteriaceae > PCC-10605. Next base: position 22,368 of record CAYPDC010000025.1, on the reverse strand, counting down.
AAGATACTTTCTTGTATGGGAGTAAGCATCATTAAGTTATCAAAATATTTCAACACTTCATCAAAGTTTTTCATGACTAACTTTAAGAATTAAATATTGAATCAAACAAATTATACCAAATCCTACTAACTTTGATTCAATTTTGGTACGAAATGGGTACTAAGAGTGTACTTAAATATAATATTTAATAAAATACAATGTTATTCAAGGAATAAATAAAATCCAAGTGAGGTGACAAGAAATATGTATCAAGAATTGTTGAGTAGTGCTAACCCAGGGCTGATTATCATTATGATTGATCAATCTGCATCAATGTCAGACTCTTATGCCAACTCAACGAAAGCAAAATTTGCCAGTATAGCAGTTAATAAAGTTATTGAAGAAATTATTTTATCTTGTTCGTCAGGAGATGGAATAAAAGATAGATGTTATGTCGCTGTGATCGGATATGGGTTAAACGTTGATATACTCTTTTTGGAAACAGCATCGGAATTAGCCAAAAATCCTAATACCACTACAGTTAAGAAAAAAATCTCTGATGGTGCAGGGGGATTAATTGAAGTTGATGAAGTACAAAGAGTTTTTGTTAATCCTGTCACCAGTGGAGGTACTCCAATGGCTGAGGCTTTTCAACAGGCTTTTAATGGCATAGAAAGATTTATCACTAATCATCCCAATAGTTTTCCTCCCATCGTCATTAATATTACCGATGGTGAACCAAATGAATGGTATCTTCAAAAGAATTTCGATGCTACTACCAAAGAAGCGAAAAAATTAGCGGATCTAAAAACCAGTGATGGCAATGTAATTATTCTCAATGCTCATATTTCTGACGCTTCCGCAGGAAAAATAGAGTTACCTAGCAACGATTCTGGGTTTAACAGTAATAAATTTGCTCAATTCTTATTTGATATTTCTAGCGTCTTACCAGAGCCTTTAGTAGAAAGTGCTGACAATGCAGGTTTTAGTGTTCAAACTGGAGCAAAGGGTTTTGTTTTCAATGCCGATGCCGAAACATTAATTAAACTGCTTAATTTTGGTTCTCAAGGGGCTTTACGTTAAAGTTTTCTGTCACTAAAGTATATATGATTATTTAGATAAATTATGTCAATTCAGATTATTTTTAGTGGTAGAACTCACAAAGAAAGTGAAACTATTACAGATTGTCAAGATTTTTTTCACCAAAACTTAGAACAACATTGCATTGCGATCGCAGACGGTGCAAGTCAATCATTTTATCCTAGTTTATGGGCGGAACTTCTTGTCAATCATTTTTGTCAAAATCCTGATATTACTCCAGAAAATTGGCAACTATGGCTTAAACCCATTCAAGAAAAATGGTTGCAGAAAGTACAAGAAAAAGTCGAAACCGCACAACGAGATCTTACCCCTGTTTGGGTGACAAATATTAATCGTCTAAATCGTAGAGATTCAGCAACCTCCACATTTATTGGGTTAAAATTTCTCGACAATAAGATCAAAGTTTCTTTAGTAGGTGATAGTTGCTTATTTATCGTCAAAAATCATGATTATAAAAATACTTTAATTGCTAGTTATCCCTTAGAAAATTCCCAAGATTTTGGTAATCGCCCCGAATATTTTGCGAGTTATGAAAAAGATAATGATTTTAAACCTCAACTATTCGATTTACTTTTTGAAAATCAAAAAAATTCAGAAAAATATTACTTTATTTTAGCAACAGATGCACTCTCGGAATTTATTTTTCAATGCTTAGAAAATGAAAAAGATATTTGGGATTATTTAATAGCAATTTCTTCAGAGAATGAGTTTGAATCTTTTGTTAAAGAAGTTAGAAATTCTCAGGATGTCAAAATGAAAAATGATGACGTTACCTTGATGATTTTAGAAGTAAATAACATAAAAATTTTTCAGCCTTTGCCTTCGATAAATCCACCAACAGAAAAACAAATTAATACTTTATTACTAACTAAAACTATTTCAGGTGAAGAAGAAAAAGTTAATCAAGTAGAAAATGAACCGACAAGAATTTTAGCATTATCTGAATTTAACAATAATGCTTATAATAATAGAGAAACTATAACACCCAATGAACAAAATCAGGTAAGAGATTTAAAAAAAATAAACAGAAGTTTAAAATTGCAAAGAAATATTTTATTGTTTATTTTGGTTTTATCATTACCATTACTAACTTATTTTCTACTAAAAAAATCAGCTAATCAAAATATAGTTAATTCAAATGAGCGAATTTCAACTTCTGATAATTCTAATAATATAGAGTCTTCTTCATCAACGAATAAAAGTGATCAAATTCCACCAGATAATCAAAATAATATTGATTTACCTACTTCGAATGAATCTGAAATAAATAAACCAAAATCCATAGAAATTGAGGTGGGTACGAAAATTTATAAAGATGAACAATTGTCAGAAATTTTAATCGAATCTACTCAAACAAAAGTCAACACTCCAATTATAGAAACAGGGGAAAACTGGATTAAAATCCTGCGTAACGTTTATGCTCATAAATCAACTTCTCCTGATGAAAATTGTACAAATAAAGAAATTACCCTTATTGAAAATATTAGGATAGAAGGATATAACAATGCCCCATTATTCGGCAAATTAAAACAACCTTCACAATTTCAAAATCTTGATATTGATAATCAATTAGATTGGTGTAAATTTCGATTTGAGGGGTATATAAAGAAATGAAATATCCATTAAGAGGAGATTATGAAATAGCCGTTAAATATCTTGATAAATTTGTACTTGATCCTGTATTAAAAAAAGGTAAAGCGGTTACACAAGTTCAAAATCCTCATTTTTTATTTTCTTTGAGTGGCGGAAAAGCGATTGTTTATCAAATTCAAACTAATTCTAAAAAATATGCTCTTAAATGTTGGGTAGAGGATTTAGGCGATTTAAAAAACCGTTATCAAGCTATTGACAATTATTTAACCACAGTCAAACTTCCTTATTTTGTTGATTTTGCTTATGATGAAAAAGGTATTATCGTCAGTGGACAAAAATATCCGATTGTCAGGATGGAGTGGGTTGAAGGTGTTAGTTTTAAAGAATTTATCACTAATAATATTAAGAATCCCGTTTATATTCGTGATTTTGCGGATAAATTTTTAGAAATGATGACAATTCTTCATGAAAAAGATATTTCCCATGGAGATTTGCAACATGGAAATATAAAAGTGCGTAGTAATGGGGATATATGTTTAATCGATTATGATAGTTTATATGTACCTCAATTAAGTAATGAAAAAGATGTTATTAAGGGATTACCGGGTTATCAACATCCCCATAGAAAAAATTTAGATAAACTTAGTCCAAAATCTGACTATTTTTCTGAACTTATTATTTATTTATCACTTTTAGTTATTGCTGAAAATCCCCATTACTGGCAGAAAATTGAGCAAGAAGAAAGGTTAATTTTTTCCGAAAAAGACTTGCTTAATCCTAGTTCATCTTCTACTTTTAAAGAACTAAAAAAACTTTCCCCAGAAATTGTGTATTTTACTGAACAATTAGAAAAATGTTGTCAAACATCAAACATTGAATATTTACAACCTTTAGAAATGTTAGTCAATGGCTATAAGGGCAAGAAAAAAACTTTTGTTTTTCCTATTAATACCAATCCAAATTTAACTCCACCTCCCCCTCCCACAATAAAAATTGATACTAATTCACCTGCTTTTGCTATTTTTGAGACTGATACATCTAAACCACCTATAACAAATCCTACTCCACAAGTTTCAGATCCTTGGATTAAGATAGATAATAATTTAAAAGCAAAAAAAGATGATTCTTGGAGTAAATTAGGAGAAAAACCCTCCAATCCTTTTGATGATAAATTTTCCCAAAAAACGCCTGTTTCAATACCTGAAAAAGATCTTTTTGATAAGATTAAACCATCCGAACCAGATCAACCACAACCAGTTGTTACTGATAAAAATTTATGGGATAAATTTGAAAATATTTGGAAAAAATTATCTAACTCCGTCTCTTCTATTTGGAATCGAATTATAAATTGGTTTAATTAGTAAACAAGAGATTCAACTATATAAAATGCGATCGCACCTTATGTAAATGAGAGAGGAGTGCGATTATAGACAACAGGCAAAAGACTTGATTACAGAAACATTAAATGAAGTTCAAAATATGCCTGATAATTGTTATGAGGAAGTTTGGCAAAAATTTGATGATGTTTGTTCAAGAATTAACACAATATTCATATATTATAAAGGCTAATTTTCCAATTCGATCGGTTTAAAATAAATGGTTAAACCAACTTGATTAAGAATTGAAGATAAATTTTTAAGGTTGATTTCTTGAGACATTAAAGAATCTAAATTACCTTCAAAAGAATTATTAATCTGATTTATTTTTCGGGCTTTAATAATATTTTTTAAAGCTAATAAAAATGGCTCAACATCACCATCTTTTAAAGTTTCATCTAAAACTACTTTTAGATATTGACAAGCATATTCACTGTTACTTAATCTTTTTAATAAATCTGTTTGATAATCTAAGGTAGGCATAATTTAATTATCTCCTTTTTCTTGTTTATATTGTTGCCAAAAATTTAGAGCTTTTTTAATATCGCTATTTTGTTTTTTCTTACTGCCTCCGATTAAAAGAATAACAATATTTTTACCATCTAAACCATAATATATACGATATACGATAACCAGCTCCAAAATGAAATCTTAACTCAAAAACGCCATTCTCGATACTTTTATAATCCCCAAAATTACCTAAACCAATTCGAGTAAAACGAGCATCAATTCTTATTTGCACATCTTGCCCTAATTGATTAAACCATTCATCAAAAGGACATATTCCATCATCTGTTACATATTTTTTTATTTCCCATGATTGATTCTTCATGTTGATTATTGATCATTCTTTAATGGATAATATCATTTACATCAATATCTTTACAGATAAAATACGTTCTTTAATAGCATTCCATACTGTTGTGTCAATTTCATCTGATAATTGTTGAGCTTGTTCTTCATTTAGTTTACTAGAAGCACTAATATTTTCCAACATAAGATATTCTAAAAATTTTGTTAATTTTTCTTCGGTAAATATATCTTGATTTAATCTCACAATGATTTCTTGATTTTCTTTAGTTAAATTATAAGCTGATGTCATGATTATAAAAATTATTAATATTTATTGAGTAATAATTACAATATTAGCATTCTTTTTTTGTTGTTTTTATACAACATATAATTGCTTAAAAATGTACCAAATTAAACCTTTGGAAAAGAGGATTGCAGATATTGACACGGTTTAATTAATTTATTATTTAACTTAAAATACGATCGCATCTTATGTAAATGAGAGAGGAGAGAGTGCGATCGAACTTTATTAAATGTAGATTATTTTCGTAGTAACGGAAAGAATGTTTCCTTATCAATACCAATATCTTGAATCATACCCATCAAAGTACCTGGTTTTAGGTCTTTCCCTGAATGAAAAGGAAAGACAACTCGCCTACCGTCATTGTGTTTGTAAATAGCGTGACTACCTTTTTGTCGATCGAAGTAGTTCACTCGCTTAAAGTATGATAAATTATGGATTTTTTAGACCGATTAATCTGATATTTCTATCCCTGAATTTTTAAGTAATTCTTTTAACTTAGCTATTTCTGATAAGGCATTTTCAGCGCGTTGTTTTTCTTCCTCCGCAAGTCGTTGTGCCTCATCGGCTCGTTTTTGGGCTTCATCGGCTCGTTCTCTTTCCACTTCGCTAACTTCTTTATCTGTAGGCAATAAATCCCCGTCTAAAGTTTGCCAACGTAACCAGACTGTATCTATACCATGATAAACCCCTTGCCAACGCACTAAAGCTAGTTGTAGTTGTTCACTAATATAGCGATCGCACTCATCCAGTTTTAGGGGTTGATAAACACCTTTACTAAGGGAAAACCCTGCCCAATCATCAGGATTAAAAGGATCATACCAGAAGTATTCAGGAACGCGCATTTTATTTTGATAAATCATTTTTTTCTGGTTTTTATCATAAGATGCGGTGCTAGGAGATAGTAATTCAATTACCACATCGGGCGCTTTTCCTTCTTCCCAAACAACCCAACTTTTACGCTCTTTTTGTTCTACGTCTAAAACACAAAAAAAATCAGGTCCTTTATAGTCTTGATTTTTTACTTGAGAGAGGCTAAAATAAACGAACATATTACCCCCTGCAAAACCATTTTGACGCTTTTCTAAATAAGGGTAAATAGTTTCTAGGAGTAAATCCATTTGATGTTTATGGCGTAAAGTTTCCATTGTGTCATTGTCATCATAGGGTAAGTCGTCTTGAGTGGGAATGTGAATCAGGGTATTTAAGGAATCAGTGAGGGCGATCATAGTTTTCCTCTGATTTTATAGTACATTTATCTTAGCGGAGAAATATCATTAGGCTTAGAAGCATCTGGATTTGATATTGCTGTAACGGTGGAATTGAACGCAATTTATGCTTTAATTCCTCTGCTGATGGATGATTTAAGCAATATTCCCTCATTTATTGGTAAAAGAGAAATTGGTTTTTTGCTCGGCGATCGAACTTTAAGCTAAATCAAGGCTTATTTTATCATGGGGAAGGGCGATGATGTAAACTTTTATTAATTGTTAACTGTTATATTGTCATACCATGCCTAGAGTTGTTTTAGTTCATCCTCAGATTCCCCCTAACACTGGCAACATTGCAAGAACTTGTGCGGCGACAGAAACTGAATTACATTTGGTTGCACCTTTAGGCTTTGAAATTAGCGATCGCACCTTAAAAAGGGCTGGATTAGATTACTGGCCTCATGTAAAATTAACATATCATAATAGCTCGATCGAGTTTATCAAATTTGCGAGGGAAAGAGGAGGAAAATTAATCGGTTTAAGTGTGAGGGGAAAAACCAACTATTTAGAGTGTAAATATCAAGAGGATGATTGGTTGTTATTTGGTAGTGAGATTGATGGCTTACCCCCAGAAGTTTTGCAAGAGTGTGATTTAACTAGCTATATCACCATGAAAAGTAATCATGTGCGCAGTTTAAATTTATCTGTCAGCGTGACGGTAGTTTTGTTTGAATCTATCCGCCAGTTAGCAATTAACAAATAGTAGCTTGGATTAACGAAGTATAACTCAAATCTTGCACCTCGTTTAAAAATCACTGGTTAGGAGGAGTAATGACTAATGAGTATAAAAATTGATACTAACCATAAGAGAATTGATTTTTTCCCTTATTAAATATTAGTCCTTAATATATTAATGCAAGACCTCAGTGTAATCCAATAGCCTTGGAAAAAGTGTTGGGTTACGTTGTCACTAACCCAACCTACTCTCATAGATTAATTAAAATGGATTATCATGGCAGTAGTTAAATTTGAAAATAGAGGGTTTTAGTAATGATAACTGTTAATGAAAATCTCGATAAAAATGAGCTTTTAGCATTGGTAAAAAAAGTCGAAACTGATGGAGAAAGAATCATTATTGAAACGGAAAATAAGGGAAAAGTTGCACTAATTAATTATCAAGATTTGCAGTTATTAGAAGATTTAGAAGATGCTAGAGATTGTGCAGAATTACGTCAGGCTATGGCAGAAAGTAAAGGGCAACCTAGTATTACATTTAATGAATTATTAGATGAATTAGGTTTAACAATTGAAGATTTAACCTCTGGAGATGAAGATGAGTAAAGAATATTCTTTGATTATTGAACATTCCGCCCGAAAAAGTTTAAAAAGTCTTCAACCTAAATTTATTAAGCAGATTGTTTTTAAGATATTTACTTTACAAGATAATCCTTTTCCTCAAGATTCTAAAAAGTTAAAAGGTTTTAACAATAGTTATCGAGTAGATCAAGGAGAATATCGAATTTTATATACTGTGAAGGATGATAAGATTAGAGTCTTTAAAATAGGTAAACGTAACGATGATGAAGTTTATCAAAATTTGTAAATTCATTGTTTTTTCTACACAATAAAAGTGCGATCGCATCTTACTCGTAGGTTGGGTTAATGAAGTGTAATCCAGACTAAATTTGTTTTAATGTTGATCCTAAACAAAGCATCGTAGATAATGGAAAATAAACGATAATAAAAGCGAGGATTGGTTTATGATGCCCAAAGATGTTCAGGTGTGTAATATCGCTTTAGAAACAAGAATTTTCCGCTCTCGCACTTGGGAACGTTTAAAATTTGAGGTAGAATATGGTTTAAGTCGTGGTACAACCGCTAATACTTTCTTGATTGAGGGGGATAAAACCGCTTTAATTGATCCTCCGGGGGAGTCTTTTTCTGATATATTTATTTCTGCTTTACAGACAAGAATTGATTTAAAAAATATTGATTATGTTATTTTAGGGCATATTAATCCGAATCGTGCTTTTACTCTTAATAAATCGATTCAACTTGCTCCCCAAGTTACTTTTATCGTCTCGAATACAGGGGCAAAATCTCTCAAAGAAATCTTTGACAATGCCTATGCTGATACCATTGGTAATCATCCATTAAATATTATTTCTATCAAAAATGACTATCAATTAGACTTAGGAAAAGAACACTTATTAGACTTTATTACTACTCCTAATCCTCGTTATCCTGATCAACTTTTAACCTTTGATAAAAAGACCAATATTTTCTATACAGACAAGTTATTTGGCTCTCATGTTTGTGGGGATCAAATTTTTGATGAGGGTTGGCAGGTATATTTGGAAGATAGACGCTATTATTTTGATTGTGTGATCGCACCTTATGGAAATCAGATTAGTAAAGCCTTAGAAAAAATTAAGCCTTTTAATGCTCAAATTCATGCCCCGAATCACGGTCCTTTGGTAAGATATGGTTTACATGAGTTAATGGGGTTGTATTCTAATTGGTTATCGGCACAACTTAATCAAAGTCTCAATGTTGCCTTAGTTTATGCCTCAGCTTACGGTAATACCGCTATTTTGGCTAATGCGATCGCACGGGGAATAACTAAAGCAGGGGTAAGGGTTGAGTCTATCAATGCCGAATTTGCTACCAATGAAGAAATTAAAGAGGCGATCGCATCTTGTGATGGTTTTATATTTGGTTCACCGACACTAGGAGGACACGCCCCTACCCAGATACAAAGTGCTTTAGGTATAGCTTTAGCTACTGCCGATCGCAATAAAATAGTCGGGGTATTCGGTTCTTTTGGTTGGAGTGGAGAGGCCATCGATCTGCTAGAATCAAAGTTCAAAGATGGGGGTTATCGCTTTGGTTTTGATACTATCCGAGTCAAATTTAAACCCACAGAGGGGGTGTTAAAAACCTGTGAAGAAGCAGGTACAGATTTTGCTCAAGCCTTGAAAAAACGCAAAAAAGCCCTAAAACCGAAAGAATCCGCCGCTAGTAATAGTTTAACTGCTCGTACCGAACAAGCGCTAGGGCGCATCGTGGGTTCACTTTCCATCGTCACAACTCAAAGAGAAGAATTAAAGGGTGCTATGGTGGCTTCTTGGGTGTCTCAGGCAACTTTTACCCCCCCCGGTTTAACCATCGCTGTAGCGAAAGAAAGGGCGATCGAGTCTTTGTTACCTATCGGTAGTAATTTTGTCTTAAACATTCTTGAAGAAGGGAAAAACATCGAGTTAATGAAACATTTTCTTAAGCCTTTTGCTCCGGGAGAAGATCGTTTTGTTAATATTAATGTCGATACTGCTGATAACGGTAGCCCTATTTTAACCGATGCCTTAGCCTATCTTGAATGCGAGGTCAAAAATCGTTTAGAATGTGGAGATCATTGGGTACTGTATGCCATCGCCCGTCAAGGGAAATTACTTTCGGAAACGGGAATCACAGCCATTCATCACCGCAAATCAGGCACACATTATTAAATTCGGCTCTTTTTCTTTATAATAGTTTTAGTCTGAACTCCTAACTCCTAACCCCTAATCCCTAATCCCTAACCCCTAACTCAGATTAAGTGGCTTTCTTTCTTCTAATTTCAAACGAATTTGAGTGTGATATTCTCTGGTGATAGGATAAAAATAAGCTAAGATAATCCCTATCAATAAAATGAAAGCAGGTAAAGGCGCTACCACTAAACGAATCGCCCATAATGCACTATCGGGTTGAGTCGGAGGTGCTTCCCCCGCAATGGTTTTGATAAATCCTGATGCGTCTAAGGCAATTCCCACTAAAAACAATCCCAAGGCTAAACCAAATTTTTGTAATAATACCATAAAGCCATAGAAAATACCCTCCCTTCTTTTTCCCGTTTCCAATTCATCCAAATCAATCACATCTGGTATCATTGACCAAGGAATTAAATAAGCAGTGGATACTCCGCATCCTGCTAATATTGCCAGAAAATAAAGTAAAAAAGTCTGTCCGGGTTGCACTAAAAATAAGCCAATTTGAGCTATTATCCAAATACTTGAACCGAGAAAATAGACTATTTTTTTATCTAGTTTTTGGCTAATTTTTTGCCAGATAAATAACATTATTAATGCTGTACCTTGAACTGCGATCGCAACTTTGGGAAAAGATGCCTCTGGTAATCCAATCCAATTTACCACAAAAAATAAGAGGATAGATGCAGTTAATTGAACCGCTAACCATGAACATAAATAAATTCCCACAACAAATAAAAAAGGCTTATTTTGAAACACTATTTTTAACTGTTGAACAAAACCCCATTGACTAGATTGATCTTGATTATTTTCAATTAATTTATCATCGAGATGAGGTTCATTTTTAGCTATCATTAAACTCCAAGCGATCGCACCTATTAAAATACTTAAAAGCAAGGCAATAATTCCCAAAAATATTTTTTCACCATTGCTATTAACGGCAATATTAATTATAGCATAAATAAGTAAAAATGTAGTAATAACTAATAGTAAATAACCAATAGTTTTTCTTTGTTTAGTAGTCAATAGAGATTGATAACCTCTCTCTTTAATGATTAAAGGACACCACAATAAAGGAATAATCGAAAAAATTGTGCAGATTAATCCTAAAATCATGTACTTTTGTTGATCACTTCCTTGAAAAATTTGAAAAATAATTCCTGCTAAAATCAAGGAAAAAATACTCGCACCAATGGAGAAACTAAAACGAAAACTATTTAAACTTGTTCTTTCATTATAATCTTGAGTTAGTTCAGGAGTAAGAGCTTGATAAGGTAAATTAACAGTGGTATAAAATAGATTAAAAAGCACTCCAATGAACAAATAATAAATGAATAAATAAGTGTTGTTTAATCCTGAATTTTCACTAAATTTAGGTACAATCCATTGTAAAAAAAAGATACAACCAAAGGGAATAGCTGACAAAATAATCCAAGGAATTCTTCTTCCCCATTTTGTTGAAGTGCGATCGCTCAAAATTCCGATGATCGGATCATTAATAGCGTCACTAATTTTACCAATAAATAAAACACTTCCTGCTAAACTAGGATTTAAACCTGCGACATTGGTTAAAAAGGGAAGCAAAAAAAACACTAAAATATTAGCCGTCAAAGCAGGACCCATATCCCCGGCTCCATAAGCTAATTTCGTGGTAAAATATAGTTTTTCTGATATTTTTTGATTGGATGTCATAAATGATGATCATAAATGATAGTTTCTCAATCCTAGCAATTATCAATCAACTTATATTCTATTAAAAATTATGGAAGCCTTTGCTCGTCAAGCCCCTGAATGGACAAAAACCGCAATCCACGCCTTTGAATTTTGTTGTCCTCGTTGTCAGGCTTCTTCTCGGGAAGCCAAAAAAGTCTGGTTAAATCGATATGCACCAGTAACAACCGAAGATTATCAACGTAAATGGCAAGAGTTTTATTTCTGTGAATGTGAGCAAGTGTGGTGGGCTTGGAGTAATGAGCGTTCACTTAAATTACCATAAAATTTGTCTCCTCGTGCCACAATTTCTCTGTGGGTGGTGTTGCAAAATCACTCCTATGTTAGACATCTCTATCAATAAAAAAGAAATCGATTTTCATATTGAAATTATTAAATTAGTATGATTTTTGGGCTTTTATTACATATATTTCAATAATTCTTGAAGACGTCTATTAGACTTCTAGCCAGATTTGTATCAGATGTCAATCTTGATTCTTAGCAGTTGCCTTTTATTCATTAATCATTGATAATTGATCAAGAATCATCTTTGAACATACATTGTTAATATATTATCAACACAATGATAAAAACCGATATTAAACCCAATATAGATTGCCCCTTTGATTTAAAAGCCTATTTACAAGGGAAAAAAGAGATTGTGGAGAAGGCTTTAGATGAATCTTTGCCCATGGAAAAGCCCGAAAAAATTTACGAGGCAATGCGCTATTCTCTCTTAGCCGGGGGAAAAAGATTGCGCCCAATTTTATGCCTAGCAACAGCAGATTTATTGGGACAAACTCAAGTAGTCGCAATGCCTACGGCTTGTGCTTTGGAAATGATCCATACTATGTCGTTGATTCATGATGATTTACCCGCCATGGATAATGACGATTATCGTCGAGGAAGATTGACGAATCATAAGGTATATGGTGAGGATATTGCTATTTTGGCGGGGGATGGTTTGTTAGCTTATGCTTTTGAGTTTGTGGCACAAAATACCCTCGGTATTCCCCCTCACAGAGTGGTAAAAGTGTTGGCAATTTTAGGTAAAGCAGTAGGTGCAAATGGTTTAGTCGGTGGGCAAGTATTGGATTTAGAGTGTGAAGGTAAGGCGGATGTTACTGCGGATACTCTTAGTTTTATCCATCGTCGCAAAACAGGGGCGTTGTTAGAAGCCTGTGTTGCTTCTGGTGCGGTGTTAGCTGGTGCGTCGGAGGATGATTTAGCTAGGTTGTCGGTATATGCCCAAAATATTGGTTTAGCGTTTCAAATTGTTGATGATATTCTCGATGTTACTGCTACTTCTGAAGAATTAGGTAAAACCGCTGGTAAGGATATTTCCGCTCAAAAGGCTACTTATCCCCGTATTTGGGGTTTAGAAACCTCCCGTCAGAAGGCTCAAGTATTGATCGAAGATGCCATCGCACAATTAACAATTTATGGTGCAGAAGCTGATCCCCTAGGTGCGATCGCCGAGTACATTATTAACCGTAAAAACTAGGTAAAAGAAGAAAATGGAAGTATTAAGGGATATATTTGCCAATAAACTGCTAGTTATTCCCCTCTTAGCCTGTTTTTTGGCGCAAATTATCAAAGTATCGGTGGATACCATCGCCCATCGTAAATTCAGTTTTCGCTACCTTGTTAGCACGGGAGGAATGCCCAGTGCTCATTCGGCTCTGGTCGGATCTTTAGCTACAGGAATAGGACAGATATTGGGTTGGTCATCTCCAGAATTTGCGATCGCATCTATCTTTGCCGTAATAGTGATGTACGACGCTGCCGGAGTCAGACAAGCAGCAGGAAAACAAGCGAGAATTTTAAATCAAATCATGGATGAATTTTTGCATCACGAGGATTTCAACGAAGAAAGACTCAAGGAATTATTAGGGCATACTCCCTTCCAAGTTGTGGTTGGTTTATTACTAGGAATATTAAGCTCTATTTTTTTACTTCCTTTATGGTTCTTCACGAGTTAGTATGCTAAAATACCAAAGTTAAGTAAAGTTGGCAAAACAGATAGAAACGATCAGGCGAAGCCTGCCACTGCGTGATCGCACTTTGAAAAATGTTTTGATGAAAGACTTATCAGAATTAATACTATAATAATTAAAGCTATTTTTATTAAAAATAAATTTGTAGAACTGCGATGGAGAGGAGAGGAGAATGGAATGTTAGAACAAATCTTAGAATTACCAAATGTAGAAGTAAAAGAATATCAGAAATTAGATGAAGAGACTTGTATTTTTGTGGTGGAATCGAGAGCAAGAAAAGCAATTTGTCCCCGTTGTGGAACCCGAAGTCAAAATCTACACCAAAATCGTTGGCATTTAGTTAAAGATTTGTCGGTATCGGGACAAAAAACTTATTTGAAAGTCAATCGAAGACAATGGAAATGTAAAACATGTGGGCGACCATTTTCAGAAGAATTAAAATGGTTAAAAATGAGAAGGAGATATACGAACAGATTAGCAGAAAATGTCTTAAAACAATTAGCAAAAAGCAATATTAAAACAGTGTGTGAAGTAAATGGAGTAACTCAAGCAGAAGTAGGAAGAATTAATGCCAAATGCAGAAATAGTAGCAGATAGATTTCATGTAATGAAAAAGATAAATGAGGAATTAGATGGGCAAAGAAAAAAGGAAAGAAGAGAAATAAGTAAAATCAAAGATAAATCAGAAAAAGAGTTAAAAATAAAGCTAGTAAAAAGATTAGCTTACGGTTTTAGGAATTTTAATAATTTTAATAATCAATATCTGTGGACTTTTCAACACTGTCTGCATTCATGACGATAGCTACAGTTTTTATTCCCGATAAGGCTGATAATTTAATCTTAATAATTGCTACCCAGAGAGTTTTTTCTCGATTTTTACCTATTTTTATTTCTTCAAAACTTTCTTGGGGTAATGATTTTGCTATTTCATCTATTCTTTTTTCAGACTCGATAGAACCTTCTTTTACTAATTTTACTAATCTATTTTTAGCAATAATTCCGATATATTTTAATTTTTTTTGTTCTAATTTTTCTAATAAATTAGTATTGTTACCATAACCCCCATCCATTAAAATTATTTGAGGACGATAATTAATGATGTAATTTATGGTAGGTAATATCAAGATTATTATTGGCAATTTGGGTAAGATTTTTTCGTTCAGAATCCCCTAATAGTCCTCCCATATAATTTCTAAACTCTCGTTTTTGTGCTTTGGTTTTTGATACAGGGTCTATTTTTTCACACCAACGATTAAAACATGGAGGCAACGGTTAATTTCTAACGGTATCGGGTTAAAACCCAAACTACAAACTAAATAAATAAGATAATCAAAAGGCACTCTCTAATTCTTTAGGGGGTGCTTTTTGGCGTTTGTGTTATTATTAAGATTAGGTTCGTGCAGCGTACGCTGTGCCGAAGGCATCGCACGGAGAAATAAAATAATGACTGCTTATACTCTTAACTTGGATGTAATTTCTAAAATTGATGATGAAAAATTTTATCAACTTTGTCGTAATAATCCTGAAATAAATTTAGAGCGAAATCAAAAAGGAGAGATTATTATTATGTCACCTACTGGTTGTGAAACAGGAATATATAATGCAGAGTTAAATGCAGAATTTGTGATTTGGAATCGTAAATATAAATTAGGATTTGTATTTGATTCTTCTACTTGTTTTAAACTACCAAAAGGTAGTAATCGATCGCCTGAATTATCTAGTATGATAAGATGGGTCTAAAGTTAAATGGAGTTAAGTTGATGAAAGCATTTGAAGTAATGGCAACCCTAAATAATGAAAAAGAAATTTTATTAGATGATCATTTAGATTTAGTTACTCCTAGTCGAGTTAAAGTTATTCTTTTGGTATCCGATGAAAATGAATCTGATGCTGATGATACCCCAGTAGAAGAAATTAAGGCTAGTTTGAGACGGGCTTTGCAAGAAAGAAAAGAGGGAAAAAGAATACCAGTTGAACAAATGTGGGAGGGTATTGATGCAGAATAATTCCTCTTTCAGAAATATTGATTTAACCCCTGAATATAAAAGAAATTTAAAAGATTTAGCTAAAAAATATCGTAATATTCGCTCTGATACTCAACCGTTAATTGTAGAATTACAAAAAGGGGAAATATTGGGCGATCGCATCTCTGGATTTGGTGCAGATATTTATATTTATAAAATCAGGGTTAAAAATAGCAATATTCAAAAGGGTAAAAGTGGGGGATATAGGTTAATTTATTTACTAGAATCCGAAACAAGTATTTTGTTATTAACAATTTATAGTAAATCTCAACAAGAAGATATTACCATTAATCAGATTAAGGCTATTTTAGCGGAATTTAACGAGAATGAATAAGTTCGATCGAGCAGTGCCACTTTCAGTGATCGAACCTTTTAACCAAGCCCTTTAGAAGTAATAAAATAATAGTTATTAACAATTTATTTTTCTTCAATTTCATCCTCAATTAAAGTAATAATTTGAAGAATATTTCTCAATTCACTAGGTTTTACTGTTAATTCATTGCCGATATGAACATGATGAGGAAAGTTAGGTAAATTAGGAAAATGCTCTACATTATCCCAACGTTTTCTTAACTTTTGCTTGTTTTTATCCATCCACTGATAACGATAAGTTAGAGGAATACATTGTTCGTTTTCTACTTTGAAAAATTCAGCTATTTCTAAAAAATCTCCATTTTTAAGAGTTATTTTAGCTCGAAAATATCCTTGATCTACGATCGCTCTCTCTTTGACTATTTCTACATTATCAATCAGTTTACTTGTGGTTAATCTGAGTTTAATATCATTAATATAATCTCGTGTGATCATATCTTAAAGTTGAGATTTCAGTAAATTTAAACGCTCTTGTAATGAATGCCACATTTGATAAAAAGCACTCCATTCAACAAAGTCTATTTCATCTCCTAATTTACCTTTTTTAAATTGTTGGTAAAATTGTTCAGATGATAACTTATATTGTTGTTCAAAAGTTCTTAAATCAACTTCTATTTCTTGCATTTCTTGCTCAATACTTTTAATTTCTTCAAGAAAAATATTTCTTAGAGATATAGCAAATATATCGCTATAAGCGCCTTGTTTAGATATAGTTTCTAATACTCGTAATTGATTTAGTATTTGTTCTTGAGTTATCATGTTATTTTAATCCTTAATATTAGTTTATTGATAAAAGAACCATAAACAACATTATAAATGTTAGCTCGATCGCACAGCTCCACTTTCAGTGAACGAACTTAGAATTAATTTTACATTGACGTAATCTTGAATGGAATTGATCTTAATTTAAAAGAAAAAGTAGCCTAGTGTCAGATATAATTGTGACACAATCAATTATAGAAGGCAAAATAATGACAAATATTCTAACTTTACAAGAAAATGTCAGTAAACTAATCACTAAAATTGAAAAAATACTAGAGAAAAGAATCGCATCGACAGATTTAACGGAACGTAATGAAGATTATTACAAACTCTTAAATCAAATAAAAAATCGTTCGTCGCAACTTAATACTCTTGAGTTAAAAATGACTATTGTTGCACCAATGAGTGCTGGAAAATCAACAATCATTAATGCCATTATTGGTAATGATTTATTGCCTACCAGTGCATCTGCAATGACTACTATACCCACTGAAATTATTTTAGACACAAATATTGATGAGCCATGTTTAATTTTAGATAACGATGTTTTATCTGTCAGCAATGAAACAAAAAGAAGACTAAAAGAATGTATAAAAACCCAAGAATTTTCAGACATAGAAAAAGCATTAGGTAGTTATCCTCATTTAATTGACTTAGCGTTGGATATTCGTGATGGCAAAATACAAATTGATGGTGAGTTAAAAGGCTATAAAGAGATTAGAGAAACATTAACTATACTCAATAATATATTTCGTTTATATAATATCTTTCTCGTTAAAAATCTGTTAGAACTAGAGCCTTTTTATAGTCCTCTGTACGAATTAAAGAATTGTCCAAAAATATGCACACCTTTTGAAAATCAATTAACGGCATCAAATAAAACAGAATACATGGGAAATTTGGTCATAATTGATACTCCCGGTCCTAATGAAGCAACACAAGATTTCACCTTAGCGCCCATCGTCAAAAAACAATTAACAGAA
Source organism: uncultured Cyanobacterium sp. (assembly GCA_964409355.1). Lineage (GTDB taxonomy): Bacteria > Cyanobacteriota > Cyanobacteriia > Cyanobacteriales > Cyanobacteriaceae > PCC-10605. The sequence continues at coordinate 4,643 of CAYPDC010000025.1, read as the reverse complement.
AAAGCCAACTTAATCTTAATAGTTTTAGATTTTACTCAACTTAATACTGAGTCTGCTGAACAAATTAGAACAGAAGTAAATGAGATAATTAAACTAATTAATAAAGAAAATCTCTATATTATTGTTAATAAAATTGATCAAAGACAAAAAGACGATCCTCTTAATAATGAAAAATTAGAGCAGTTTATTTTCTCACAATTTAATTTAGAAAATACTGAAAAAGCTAGAATATTTCCAATATCTGGCAGACAAGCATTATGTGCGAGTGCGTTTATTAATGAGTTGTCTCAGAATGCTGATAAAGAAGTGAAAGATTTAAAAACGGCGGAATCTTTTGCTCAACAAGTCTATGGAATTGATTGGGAAGAAGAATTAGCTGAGTCAACTCCACAAATGTTAAAGAATAAAGTAGAGAAATTATGGAATAAGTCAGGTTTTAGTGCTTTTACTGATAATGCAATTCAAGATATTTTAAAAAATATTTTGCCTAAGTTAATTAAAACATCTGTAAACTTGGGAAATAATATATTAATAGAATTAAAAGAAGAATTATATTTTAAATTAAACACTCTTAATTCTGAGAAAAATAAGATAGAAAATGAAATGGAAAAACTATTAAAAAATCAAGAATTAATTGCAATACAACAAGAATGGCTAAAAGAGAAATTTGCAGAGCGAATCAGCTATTTTACGACAGACTTAAAAAAGATAAAAGATGAAATGGAGTCTAAATCTTCCGATAATATTTTAGCACCTCAAATTAGAAAACTTTTAAGCGAACAAAAAATAACAAATAAAAAATTTACTAATAAAGAAGAAGCTAATAGATTTGGTGATGAAGTATATCAAAATGTTAAAAAATTCCTAGAAAATTGGTTTTCTCCATATAAAGATAGAATTGAAGGGACAATAATAGTCCATGTAAAACGTGTTAATATTCATATTCTTAACCTTAAAATAAAGGATATTCTTAAGGATGTAGAAAAACAGTTAAAAAATCAATTTGACTTTGATATAAGTTATCAAATTTCTGATTTTGATGATTTTAGTACTTTTGTTAATTCTCCAAAATATCAAGTAGATATAAATGCTGACGTACCTTTAGCAGGTAAAATTCACAATAATTTTGCCGTCAAATTAGGTAGTCTGGTTAGGCTAGAAATCCCTCGTGTCGAAGATGAATACAAAGTTTCTATTAATAGATACATCAAACAAGTATCGAAAATAATTGAAGAGAATATTCAAGAATTAGCGAAACAAATTGAATATTTTATTGATCAAGAGTCAGCACAATTTTCAAGCTATATAACCAACATAGAAAAGTTAATTAGTAATTGTGTAAAAACGTTGGAAGATTCTTTGGAAGATCAAAAATTGTCTCAAGAAAATTTTGACGCTAAGAATGAAAGATTGCAAGAATTATTACAAGAAACAAACAGTTTATTAAAAGAAACCGAAATTTTAGTGAATCAAATTGAAAATAAGACAAAAGACGATCGCCCCTTGCGTACAGGAGAGAGAGCTGGTGTTCGATCGAACTTTCTTTAATTGACTTTGATGATGTTTGTCCAAAAATTATGGTAAAGGATGAGGATTAAAAAATAAATCAAAACCTTTAGTAATTAAACCTCGCTTTAATTTGTTATCTCCTGTTCACAATTTTCCTTGTAATTCTAAAGTTAAAGCAACATGGATAACATCATTTACATCAATTTCTTTACATAAATCATAAGCTAATTTCAAATTTTCTCCAAGGATTAAATCTTCTTTAGAAAGATTAATTCTTTTCAAGAGAATATGGTAAAAGCTAATAATATCTTCTTCCGATAGTTTACTTAGTTTAAGTATTTTATCTTTATATTTAAACAACTCAACTAAAACTAAGTCAGCAATATAAAATTGATAATCTCCCAGTAATAAAATAGAGGCAAAGTTAGAATTTTTATTGAGTAAAGCTGAAAATATAATGTTAGTATCAACGATAATAATAGATGTTGATTTCAAAGTTTATTATTCCTCTAAAATACGTTCTTTAATAGCATTCCATACTGTTGTGTCAATTTCATCTGCAAATTGTTGAGCTTGTTCTTCATTTAGTTTACTAGAAGCACTAATATTTTCTAACATAATATATTCTAAAAATTTTGTTAATTTTTCTTCGGTAAATATATCCTGATTTAACCTGACAACGATTTCTTGATTTTCTTTAGTTAAATTATAAGCTGATGTCATGATTATAAAAATTATTAGTATTTATTGAGTAATAATTACAATTATAGCATTCTTTTTTATTGTCTGTATAGCAATCAGGAATGATTCATGAGAAAGAAGCATACATTGATAGTTTCGGAAAACTAAATATATGTTCTTTAATTGCCCATTGAAATAACCACTTTACTATTTTGAAGGTTTTGCAAATATTCCAGTATTTTCTTAATATTTCTTTTCCCTGTAACCAAACATCCTCTATGGGGTTTTGTTCCAGTGCATTTGGTGCTAATTTTATACATTTTACCAACCATTCTTCTTCTTTTTTTCCCTCATTTATTTCTCCTAAATACTCCTTTAATTCTTTACTTGTATGATATTTTGCTCCATCCCAAATTATTATTATTTGACTATCTTTATTTTTTGATATTAAGTATTTTATAAAGTTAATTGTATTTCCCGTATTACCTACTTCATAATCTTTAATAAATACTTCTCCTGTTCTATAGTTCACCCCTCCATAATAAGTTTGTCTTTCTTTTTCATTTCTGATTGGTACTTCTATATAACATTTCTAAAGATAAAAAATATAGTCTGTGCGGGCACACAGCGTGCATGAAGGCATCGCACTTTTTACTTCTTCTATGTCCTTTCGACTAATCATTCTTTTAGATTTGTTGGGTTGCATTTCATTTAACCCAACCTACATTTTTTGTGCAAGGTTAGAGTAAAAGTGGACGAGTTCGATTATTAAGGGTTGCTCGATCGAACTCTACTAAAGTCAAAATTAGTTTACCAAATAATACTTAAATCTAAGATAAAATCAGGCAAAATATCTTCTCCTGATAAATTTTTCGGATTCTTTAAAACCTCTTTTTCTTGTCCGTGACGATAGATTTCTACTTCTTTTTTTTCAGGATTAATTAACCATCCTAACTTAACACCATTATCGATATATTCTTCCATTTTATCTTGAGTATCTTTTAATGAGTCAGTTTTTGACATTAACTCTAAAATAAAATCAGGTGCGATGGGTGGAAATTTTATCTTTTCTTCTAATGTTAAATTATCCCATCTTTCTTTTTGAATATAAGCCACATCAGGAGATCGATTACTACCTTTTGGAAGTTTAAAACAGGTGGAAGAATCAAATATATATCCGAGTTTTTTTTTTCGATTCCAGATTCCAAACTCGAGATTTAATTCTGAATTAAATCTTCCCGTTTCTCCTCCCGCGGGTGACATAATAATCAATTCTCCTTTTTGATTTTGTTCCAATTTTAGTTCTGGATTATGACGACAAAGTTGATAAAATTTTTCATCATCAATTTTAGAAATTACATCAAAGTTAATAGTATAAGCAGTCATAATTATATTTCTCCGTGCGATCGAACCTAATCTTATCATAACACACACAGCAACAGCACCCTTCACCGTATTAGGGCAAGATCATAATTGGTCAGAATTTAACGCAAAAAACGTTCAAGATCATCAGTATAAGGTTGCGCTGATACGGTAATTTTAGGAGTTTTAACCTCCTTCTTGTTATCTTCTTTATTTTTAATTTCTTTATTTTTAACTTCTTTAACATTATTAATATTAGAATCAGGGGTGGAGTTGTTATTACTATCGATGAGTTGATTTTTTGGCGATGGAGAAAGAAGTCCTTTATTAATCATCTCCTGTTCAACTTTTTGAGGATTGTATGTTACTATCTTACCTGTTTGCTCACCACGCTCAGGATATGCTCCTTGAAATATTTTAACTTGTTTATCTACTTGATTTTGATAAGCTGACTTATTTACTGCATCATCTGTTTCGGGTTTAATTTCGAAAATATTACCATTCCAATCCGTGCGATCGAGTCTTACTGTGCCATTGTCGCTACTAACAGTTCTTTCCGAATCTAAACCTTCAGGTAATTCAGCAATAAATTTTTCTGCATTTTCATGGGCAAAATTACCGATCGCCAAATTTCTAGGTTGATTTTCATAGGAATTAACCCATTCATTCATGCCCTTTTCATCTAAAACATGATCAGAACTCATAAATTTAATAAGATAAATTAAATTACCCTTAATTCTTTTTTCTTGATCCCAACCTACCTGCATTAAAGCATAATGATCTCTTTGTTCATCAAAAACAGGATGAAGTTGAATTTCACCATGAGAAGGACGAAATTTAGCGTATTTCAGAATAATATTTTTGACAATTTCTCGGTACTTATTTAGCTTATCCATTGTCTAATTTTCTCTTGTCATCTTGAATAATCATTGATTTAACCTCATATTACATTGCTAATAGCGAAAATCTGGTAAAGCGATTATCTTATATTGTATTCTTATTTTTGAAAATATTTCACAGGAGGATCGTCTTCGTTTTGATTAAGCAAAAGGGAAATCAAAATAATATGTTACAATGCTTAAGAATAGTTC
>CAYPDC010000024.1:0-41473 GCA_964409355.1 uncultured Cyanobacterium sp. | reverse complement strand
TTCTTTTTGTCACTTTGTATATGGCTGTATATTTTTACAAAAATGGGATGCTCCCTAAAAATTTGACAGAAGACACTTGTTATGGTCTTTTTTTGGTAAAGGTGTTGTTTATTAGTAATGTTGAAGGGGAAATTCAGGGTATTGGTTTAGATAATGATGATGATTACTCTAACTCTGCTAATCAAATCTTCCAGTTATTAGGCACACAAACATTAGGGAATCAAGGATTCAAGAATTATCAAAGTGGTAGCGGATGGCAGACTTACTCCATTAAAGTAGGAGATTATTTCACGGGAAATATCGATCGATTATCCTTTATCAACGATGACGATCGTACCAATGGTAATAGTTGGTCAGCATACCGTGATGTTACTCTAAAAGAAGTAATCCCCCCTGTGGAATTAGTTATCAATAAAAATGGTAACAATCAAATTACAGAAATTAAACCCTATAGCAGTCAAGATGATGAAAAATCAAAGGTCAAAAATACTACCAGTGGTACAAATGGACTGAGAATTGATGGTAATGGTTGGAAGGGTGTTAATATCGGTGATTATCAAGTCACAGCAAATACCGTTTTAGAATTTGAGTTTATCAGTAATGTTGAGGGAGAAATTCAAGGTATCGGTTTAGATAACGATGATAATTACACTAATTCCACTAATCAAGTCTTCCAATTATTAGGCACACAAACATTAGGGAATCAAGGATTCAAGAATTATCAAAGTGGTAGCGGGTGGCAGACTTATACCATTAAAGTGGGAGATTATTTCACGGGAAATATCGATCGATTATCCTTTATTAACGATGACGATCGTGCCAATGGTAATAGTTGGTCAGCATACCGTAATGTTACCTTAAGGGAAGAAAACCCCGAATTAGAAATTAACTTTGACATGAATCAAGTTAAATCCTACAGTAATCAAGATGATCTCACCTCAAGGGTGAAAAATACGGTTAGTGGTACAAACGGTATCAGAATGGACGGGAATAGCTGGAAATCTCTTGAAATAGGGGATTCTTTGATTAATCCTAACACAGTATTAAACTTTGAATATTACACAACTAGCGAAGGAGAAATTCAAGGTATTGGGGTTGATAATGACAATGACAACTCTAACTCAATCAATCAAATCTTCCAGTTATTTGGTACGCAATCCTATGGTAATCAAGCATTCAATGATTATGAATCAGGGCAAGGTTGGAAGTCATATTCTGTCGGTATTGGACAATACTTTACAGGAGAGATTGACAGGTTAACCTTCATTAATGATGACGATCGAGCTAATCCTGTTAGTTGGTCAGCATTCAGAAATGTTTCTTTTACTAATTTAACTCCAGCATAGGACGAAATGTATAATAAATATCTTCAATAATTATTGAAGATATACTATTTTGACAACTTCAATACTTAAATTGATTTAATTTTTAAAGAAGTGTAATGAACCCTGTTTATATTACAAATAAATTATTTCTGTCGTGATTAATGACGATACAATGATAGAAAATAACGAGACTTTCTTTGTTAATGTCAGGGGTGCGACTAATGGTACTATAGTAGATAATCAAAGTTTAGGCATTATTATCAATGAGGATTAAACATTTATGTATGATTCAACTTTCATTCAAGATATAGATCAGTTAATGTTAGAGTACGTTAACCGAGCCAGACTTAACCCCACCTCAGAAGCCAATCTTCTTCTTGAAGGCAACCTGAATCAGGGATTAGCAGAAAATTCCATTACTTCAACCCCGAAACAACCCCTTGCCTTTAACCTTAACCTTTTTTCATCAGCAAAAAATCACAGTCAATGGATGCTAGATAACGATATTTTTAGCCATACAGGGGTAAATGGTACTTCTGCACACCAAAGAATGGGAATGGCAGGGTATCAATTTATTCCCTCTTGGGGTAGTGGTGAAAATATTGCTTGGAAAGGCTCAACGGGAAGCGTTGATTTTGAGAATTGGGTTATCGACAATCACGAAGGATTATTTATTAGCCCGGGGCATCGCCTCAATATCTTAAACGATAATTTCCAAGAAGTGGGTATCGCCTCATTAGTGGGGGTTTTCACCAAAAACAATATTGATTATAACGCAGTGATGACTACCCAAAATTTTGCTTATTCCGCCAATGGAGGAGCATTTTTAACGGGAGTAATCTATGATGATTCCGTAGTAGATGATGATTTTTATTCCATCGGTGAGGGTATCGATAATGTAACTATTACGGCTCAAAAAGTAGGCAGTACAGAAATTTATGAAACAGAAAATTGGTTAACGGGAGGCTATACCCTTTATCTTCCTTCGGGAGAATATAATGTTAGTTTTGTTGGTGACTTAAACAATGATTCTCACATTGACACCGTTAACCGAACTGTCACCATTAACTCACAAAACATCAAACTAGACATCTTAGCCACCGATGTTACCCCCATTGAAAAACCCCCACTAGAGTTAATTATCAACAACAAGGGTAATAATCAAACTACAGAAATTAAACCTTACAGCGTTCAAGATGATGAAAAATCTAAAGTCAAGAATACTGTTAGTGGTACAAATGGTCTGAGAATCGATGGAAACGGTTGGAAAGGAGTTAACATTGGTAACTATCAAGTAACAGCAAATACCGTTTTAGAATTTGATTTCTACACCACCAGTGAAGGAGAAATTCAAGGTATCGGCTTAGACAATGATAATAATTACTCTAACTCTACTAATCAAATCTTCCAATTATTAGGCATACAAACTTATGGAAATCAAGCCTTCAATAACTATCAATTAGGAAATGGTTGGAAAAGTTACTCCATTAAAGTAGGGGATTACTTCACAGGAAATATCGATCGATTATCCTTTATCAACGATGACGATCGTACCAATGGTAATAGTTGGTCAGCATACCGTGATGTTACCTTAAGGGAAGAAACTCCTCCCCTCGAATTAGTCATCAATAACAACGGTAATAATCAAACCACAGAAATCCAACCCTATAGCGTTCAAGATGATGAAAAATCAAAGATTAAAAATACTCTTAGTGGTACAAATGGTCTGAGAATTGATGGCAATGGTTGGAAGGGTGTTAATATCGGTGATTATCAAGTCACGGCTAACACGGTTTTAGAATTTGAGTTTTATACTACCAGTGAAGGAGAAATTCAAGGTATCGGCTTAGACAATGATAATAATTACACTAATTCCAGTAATCAAATCTTCCAATTATTAGGCACACAACCCTATGGTAATCAAGCCTTCAATAACTATCAATTAGGAAATGGTTGGAAAAGTTACTCCATTAAAGTGGGAGATTACTTCACGGGAAATATCGATCGATTATCCTTTATTAACGATGACGATCGTACCAATGGTAATAGTTGGTCAGCATACCGTGATGTTACCTTAAGGGAAGAAAACCCCGAATTAGAAATTAACTTTGACATGAATCAAGTTAAATCCTACAGTAATCAAGATGATCTCACCTCAAGGGTGAAAAATACGGTTAGTGGTACAAACGGTATCAGAATGGACGGGAATAGCTGGAAATCTCTTGAAATAGGGGATTCTTTGATTAATCCTAACACAGTATTAAACTTTGAATATTACACAACTAGCGAAGGAGAAATTCAAGGTATTGGGGTTGATAATGACAATGACTACTTTAATTCCAGAGATCAAATATTCCAATTATTCGGCACTCAAACTTATGGAAACCAAGCCTTTAACGATTATGAATTAGGAGAGGGTTGGAAGTCTTATTCTATTGGTATTGGTCAATATTTCATCGGGGAGATCGATCGAGTAACATTTATTAACGATGACGATCGAGCTAATCCTGTGAGTTGGTCAGCATTCAGGAATGTTTCTTTTACTAATTTGACAACTTTATAGGCTGTGTGGAGGGCGCCCTACACCCCACCCTAAAACCTCTTACTTATATCGACAATTAGTGTTAAATCTCTCGAAGAATTTGAGCAGTTAATTCACAGTTGATGCTAATTTTTAAGGTTCGATCGCACTCAGTGGCACTGCACGATCGCACCCTCTCCCCTTTTGTCATTGCGAATTTATGAGGAATCTCAAAGCGCGATCGCTCTTCTGCGGCGCTGCGCGATCGAACTTATTCGTTCCCCCCTTTTTCAAGGGGGGTTAGGGGGGATTTCTCTAGGACGATCGCACCCTTCTTACCACACCCTTGGTTTAAACTTACTATCATTTAAAATAACCACATTTTCTCCTGATTGAGCCAACACATATAAACCCTTACGATAAGCATAACTACCGATGTCATCAGGTACAATCATCCCTACTACTGCCCCTAAAGCGTTGACATCACTATAACGGGGCATTAATTCTTTAAACTTACCTAATCTCTCCAAATGCTCATCCACATCCCCTTGAGAGAGTTTACTTTTCACTTCCACTAATATTGCTTCCGTTTCATTAACTACTAATAAATCAATTTGTAAACCACCCGTTGCCCTTTTTACTGACACATCAGGGAGAAACTCATGGACATCAATACCTCTTTCTTGAAATAATCTCACTACAGCAGGACGTACTTGCCACTCGACAAACTCCCCTAAACGATTACCGAGTCTGCCAATTTGCTCATCAGTTTTTTTGCTTTGTTGTTTCAGTAGTCTTTCTGTTTCCCGAAAACGTCGATCGGCTTCCGCCGCATTTTCCTTAAAACGTCGATCGGCTTCCGCCGCATTTTCCTTAAAACGTCGATCGGCTTCCGCAGAACGTCGATCAGCTTCCGCAGAACGTCGATCAGCTTCCGCAGAACGTCGATCGGCTTCTTCAGCTTGTTCCTTGAGTAACTGTCTTGTCTCTTTTTGAGCTTCAATTAACTCTTTTAATAATTCCCAAACTTCTTCAGAGGTAGTAGTCATAATCAGTCATATTAAAAAATACTTTCATTCACATTATAGCAAACTCGATATTTAGTGGCTCGATCGCACCCTTTCCTCTTGTCATTGGGAGGTAACGAAGCAATCTCAAAGCACGATCGAACCTTAACGAAAACTAAAAAATTAGAGTTAAAATTAGAAAAATCAAATAAACTCTATTGAAATGTCAGAAATAACAGCAAATTATGATGAATCATGGAAAGAAGTGATCGGAGATTATTTTGAATCATTTTTAATCTTCTTTTATCCCGATATTCATTGTCAAATTAATTGGGATAAAACACCGATACCTCTGGATAAAGAGTTAGAACAAATTACTGCCTCCGCCGAAACCGAAACCCGCCATGCCGATAAATTATTTCAAGTGTGGTTATTAAATAATCAAGAAGTGTGGTTATTGATTCATCTTGAGGTGCAAAGTCAGTATGAGAAAGAATTTTCCCAACGAATGTTTATTTATAATTATCGAGCTTTTGACCTGTATAATAAACCAGTGATCAGTTTAGCGATACTAGGAGATGAAAGTAAAAAATGGCGACCTAATTCTTATGAATATGGATTAGGAAAAAGTAAATTAAAACTAGACTTTTCGATCATTAAATTACAAGATTATTCATGGGAGGAATTAGAGAAAAGTAACAATATATTTGCTATGGTGGTAATGGCACATTTAAAAACGAAAGCCACCACCAGTAATTTATCAGAAAGGGAGCAATGGAAATGGAATCTATCCCGTTTACTTTACGAAAAAGGTTATAACAGAAAAGAAATAACCGATTTATACAAAGTTATTGATTTAATGATGACGTTATCGGAAGATTTACAACTACAATTTGAAAATAAATTAACACAATTTCAGGAGGAAAGAAAAATGCCCTTATTAACGAATATTGAAAAACGTGCTTTGGCAAGAGGTGAACAAAAAGGAGCTAAAGAAACTTATCAAGAAAATATCCTTGATTTACTCCAAGTGCGGTTTAATTCTGTGCCTAAAAGTATCGAAGATTCCCTCAAAAATATTGATGATTTAGCTTTCTTAAAACAGTTGCTTATATCTACAATTAGTGTTAAATCTCTGGAAGAATTTGAGCAGTTAATTAACAGTTTACGCTAATTTTTAAGATTCGATTGAACCCCCCAAACACGATCGAACTCTCCCCTCTCTGTCATTGCGAGGCACGAAGCAATCTCCAAAAGACGAACTCCCCTCGCCCTTTGGGAGAGGGGCTGGGGGTGAGGGCAACATTGTTACAATTTCGTGACCTTTACTCAAAAAAGTAAGCCGATCGACCCAAAAAATGTTAACTTGTATTTGTATGTGTAAATATTAATAAAATATATTTATCCCCTATGAACAAACTTACCCCTGCCCTAACCCAAGCCCTATTACAAGAAGTCGCCCTTAACCCCGACTTCCAAGACATTCTCCTTGAAGCATTCGGTACGGAAATTGACGAACCCCTAGCCCTAACCCTTCAACAGCAGTGGCAAAACGGCGACTTTTCTTTATCCCCCACCGTAGTGATACTCCCCTCAGAAACTATCCCTATGGCGAGGGGTGCTTATGCTCGAAGTCGTCAGACTATCTATTTCAATGAACAATGGTTAGAGTCTGCTACTGAGTCAGAAATCAAAGCAGTCTATTTAGAAGAATTAGGACATCATCTCGATTTTTTGCTCAAGGAAGAAGATACCCCCGGTGATGAAGGTCAATTATTTTCCGCTTTGATCCGTGGGGAGTCTCTCTCTCCTGAAGCCCTCACCCTCATTCAAGCTGAGGATGATTCTGCCACGATTATTATTGATGGTGAAGAAGTGGCGATCGAAATGTCATCACCTGGTAGTTTTGGAATTAACCTCAATTCTGTTTATTAACCTCAATTCTGTTTATTATAGTAAGGCGGGGAATAAATTTGCATCGTCAAATGGTACAGGTGGGACAACGTTATGGTGTACTAACTTCGCCTATGGTAGAGCAATGGAGAAAGGGTTTTTCTCAAATAATCAAGGAATTGGCTCAACAATTTCATCCCATGCAGGATCGTGGGATGATCAAGTAGGCTCATACGGAAGAACAGCACAAGCTAATAGTTTTGTTGTTTGGGATCCATGGAATAATGATAAAAGAAGTGGTTACTATGGTCATGTTGCTTTTGTAGAAAGAGTTAATTCTGATGGTTCATTTGTAATATCAGAATCAAATTTTGATTATAAAATGTCATTTGGTTCTCGTACTATTGTGCAAAATACCTATTGGTTTAGTAATGCCAAATTTATTTACTTGGGAGAAGCTCCTCCTTCTCCTCCTCCTGTAACTAATCCCGATAATAATGCTCTAACCAATTATCCCGTATTTGATGCAGGTTATTATTTGTCCGCACATTCAGATGTTGCCAATGCCTATGGTTCAACCAATTATGAAGGGGCAAAATCCCATTGGCTTAGTTTTGGGATCAAAGAAGGACGTAAAAGTTCACCTTTTTTTGATGGCAATTACTATCTTTCTAAAAATCCAGATGTAGCCGCAGCTTATGGTTCAACTAATTATGAAGGGGCAATAGGTCATTGGTTAACCTATGGTATAAATGAAGGTCGTAGAGGCTCAACTGATTTTGATCCTATTTACTATATGGCGGCTCATCCCGATGTCGAGGCCGCCTATGGAGTCAAAAATTTTCGAGGAGCGATGGATCATTACCAAGTCTGGGGAAAACCTAGTGGTTGGTATGGTTCAGAGTGGGTTACAGACTTTGCTGTATTCGATTGGGGTTATTACTTGGCAAAAAATCCAGATGTCGGAGTAAACCCGAATAATGCAGCCGTAGAAGCGACACGACACTGGTATTTTAACGGTATCAATGAAGGTCGTCGAAGTTCTTTTGAATTTGATTCTCGCTACTATTTAGCTAGATGGGAAGACGTAAGAGCCGCATTTGGTGCGAATAATTATCGTGGTGCAATGGATCATTATTTGCTCTTTGGTAAAAATGATGGTCGTATCGGTGCAAATGACGAAACTCGGTATTTGTCCGTTAATGATGTTGCACTTTATGAAGGCAATAGCGGAAGTCAAAATGCAACCTTTATCGTTACCCTCAATCACGTTCATGGTCATGCGATCACCGTCAATTATGGCACTGCCAACGACTCCGCAGGGGCTGGAAGTGACTATCAGGGAGTAAGTGGTACATTAACCTTTAATCCGGGGGAAACCACTAAAACCATTTCCGTACCCGTTTATGGTGACGTTTACAACGAAGATAACGAGCGATTTTCCCTTAATTTAAGTAGTCCTAGCAATGCTAGTCTTAGTCGTGGTCAAGGTTTTGGGGATATTTATAACGATGATCCTGCACCCAATTTAACTATTAACGATCTAACCGTAACTGAGGGCAATAGTGGCACTCAAAATATGACGTTTACCGTCAGTCTTTCCCAAAAGAGTAACAAAACCATTACCGTAAATTATGGTACTGCCAACGATTCGGCAACGGCAGGAAGTGACTATAACGGAGTTAGCGGTACTTTAACCTTTGCCCCCCACGAAATGGGTAAAACCATTACCGTACCCATTTTAGGGGATGTTTTAGACGAAGATAACGAGAGTTTTTTAGTCAGATTAAGCGGTGCTGTTAGTGGCAACATTACCGATAGTCAAGGTATTGGCACAATTAACGATAATGATATTACCCCAAATATCACCATTGATAACCAAACCGTTACTGAGGGTGACAGTGGTAGTCAAAATATGACTTTTACCGTTAATTTAAGTAGTGCTAGTAATACTAATGTTACCGTCAACTATGCCACTGCTAATGATTCCGCAACGGCAGGAAGTGATTATAACGCCGTCAATGGTACATTAACCTTTACACCGGGGCAAACCAGTCAAACCATTACCGTACCCATTTTAGGGGATGTTTTAGACGAAGATAACGATCGCTTCTTTGTCAACTTGAGTGGTGCAGTCAATGGCAATATTACCGATAGTCAAGGTATTGGCACAATTAACGATAATGATATTACCCCAAATATCACCATTGATAACCAAACCGTTACTGAGGGTGACAGTGGTAGTCAAAATATGACTTTTACTGTTACCCTATCTAATCCCAGTAGTAAAGGTATTTCGATCGCCTATAACACCGATTATATTTACAATGGACGTAAATACACCCTCACTAATAGTGCGAAAACATGGGAACAAGCTCAATTTGAAGCCCTACAAATGGGAGGTAATCTCGTCACCCTTAATAGTGCAGAAGAAGAACAGTGGATTAAATCAAATATAAACAATTCTGAACTATTATGGATTGGTTTAACTGACAAACAAACTGAAGGTGATTTTAAATGGATTAGTGGCGAACCTGTCACCTATACTAATTGGGCAAGTCCAGTTGAACCAAACGACGCAGGGGGTAATGAAGACTACGGCCAAATGAACTTTGGCGATAAATGGAATGATCACAATGATACTGCCACATTTTACGGCATCATCGAAACCGTGCAATGGTATGAATACAACGGGAAGCGTTACACCCTAACCAGTTACGGGAAAACATGGGAAGATGCCCAATTAGAAGCCCAAAAATATGGCGGTAACTTAGTCACTATTAATAGCGCTCAAGAAGAACAATGGTTACAATCAACCTTTGGCACTAATCGCTCATACTGGATTGGTTTAACCGACAAAGAGACTGAAGGCGATTTTAAATGGATTAGTGGCGAACCCGTTAACTATCTTAATTGGCATCCGAACGAACCCAATAATGGACAAGGTAATCCTCGGGGAGATCAGAGCTACGTCACCATGAACTACGATAGCGTTCTGAAATGGGATGATGACTATAATGACAGGGTGACACGTTTTGGCATTATCGAAGTTGATAGCCCATTACCCCTTACCAATCAAGCCACAGGAGGCATAGATTACACCATCACCAACGGTACATTAACCTTTAATGCAGGGGAAACTACCAAGACTATTACCGTACCGATCTTAGGAGATACGATCGACGAAGTTACTGAAAGGTTAAAACTTACCCTTAGTAATCCTAGTAATGCAACCATCAATAACAGTCAAGGTATTGGTACAATTATTGATAACGATACTTCTCCCGTTAAATTAATCGCCGTTGACGATCGTGCTAACAAATCCTTAAAATTCGATGGTATTAACGATTATGTGGAAATTCCCCATAATGACAGTTTAAATTTATCCACCTTCACCATCGAAGCATGGGCTAAATTAACTGGTTTTCAAAATAGTTGGCAACCAATTATTGCAAAAGAAAATAATAATGCTACCGAAAGAAATTATGGCTTATTTATTCATCCGACAAATCATACAGTAAATTTCTCTTTTCAGTATGATAATGGTACTTGGTTTGGCGGTGATTCTAATACAGTTATTAACTTAAATGAATGGAATCACATAGCAATGACTTATGATGGTTCAAATGCCAATTTGTACATTAATGGAGTTTTAGATATAAGTAAACCTGTCACAGGTACTCCTATTTTTAACAATTATCCTGTAAAAATCGGCAAAGAAATAGATGTTTATGATCCTTTTACAGGAGAAATTGACGAGGTTCGCATTTGGAATGTAGCACGAAACCAAACCGAAATCCAAACTAACCTTGATAATAGTTTAACGGGTAAAGAAAGTGGTTTAGTTGCCTACTATAACTTTAATGAAGGTTCAGGAAATGCCATCACCGATATTAGTAACAATAATAATCATGGTGTAATTTCTGGAGCAACTTGGACAGACAGTTATCCATATCCTACCGTAACCAGTGTTCCCAAGACTCCCGATCAGGGTTTAAAATTCGATGGTGTCGATGATTATATCGAAATTTCCCATAATGACAGTTTAAGTTTATTTACCTTTACCATTGAAACTTGGGTTAAACAAACTGGTTTGCAAAATGATTGGCTACCAATTATTACGAAAGAAAATAATGTTGGTGGAGAGAGAAATTACGGGTTATATATTCATCCCACAAACCATACTATACATTACTCCTTCAGAGATCAGAATAATACAAAATGGTATAGTTATGACTCGGAAAAAACCATTAACTTAAATGAATGGAATCATTTAGCAATGACTTATGATGGTTCAAACTTGAATTTGTACATTAATGGGGAGTTAGATTCAAGTCAAGCTGTCACAGGAACACCTTTTATTAGTAATCATCCTATCAAAATCGGTAAAGAAATGGATGTTTATGGTAAATTTGAAGGCGAAATTGACGATGTTCGTATTTGGAATGTAGCCCGAACCCAAGAGCAAATCCAAACTAACCTTTACAATAATCTGACTGGACAAGAGACAGGTTTAGTGGGATATTGGAACTTTAATGAAGGTAACGGAACTGTTGCTACGGATTTAACCAGTAATAACAATCATGGTGTCATTTCTGGAGCAAATTGGGTAGAAACCAACAAAGAAACGGGAATTATCACCGATGAAAATACTAGCTTAAATATTAACGTTTTAGCTAATGATATTAACCCTGATAATGGCACAATTACCATTCAAAGTGTCGATCGAACCAATACTAAAGGACTTGTAACCATTAATAGTGATAATACAGTTAAATATAACCCCAATGGTAAATTTAATTACTTGAAAGAAGGGGAAGTAGCCACCGATACCTTTAGCTATACTATTAAAAATGGTTCAGGACAAACAGACAGTGCTACAGTGACGGTGACAATCAAAGGACGTGATGTTTCCCTTACCATTAATCCTATGATTGAAATTGATAAAAACGGCAATAATCAGGTGGGAGAAATCAAACCCTATACGAGTCAAGATAATGCCAACTCCCTAGTCAAAAATACTGTAAGTGGTACAAACGGAGTGAGAATCGATGGTAACGGTTGGAAAGGTGCTAATATCGGTGATTATCAAATCACTGCTAACACAGTGTTAGAATTTGAGTTCATTACTACCAGTGAAGGAGAAATTCAAGGTATTGGTTTAGATAATGATGATAATTACTCTAACTCTACTAATCAAATCTTCCAATTATTAGGCACTCAAACATTAGGTAATCAGAGTTTCAAGAATTATCAAAGTGGTAGCGGGTGGCAGACTTATACCATTAAAGTAGGAGATTATTTCACGGGAAATATCGATCGATTATCCTTTATTAACGATGACGATCGTGCCAATGGTAATAGTTGGTCAGCATATCGTAATATTACCCTAAAAGAAGTAATCCCCCCTGTGGAATTAGTTATCAATAACAAAGGTAATAATCAAATCACCCAAATTAAACCCTATACCAGTCAAGATGATCCCAAATCTCAAGTCAAAAATACTGTAAGTGGCACAAACGGATTAAGAATCGATGGTAACGGTTGGAAAGGAGTTAACATTGATAACTATCAAATCACTGCTAACACAGTGTTAGAATTTGAGTTCATTACTACCAGTGAAGGAGAAATTCAAGGTATTGGTTTAGATAATGATGATAATTACTCTAACTCTACTAATCAAATCTTCCAATTATTAGGCACTCAAACATTAGGTAATCAGAGTTTCAAGAATTATCAAAGTGGTAGCGGGTGGCAGACTTATACCATTAAAGTAGGAGATTATTTCACGGGAAATATCGATCGATTATCCTTTATTAACGATGACGATCGTGCCAATGGTAATAGTTGGTCAGCATATCGTAATATTACCCTAAAAGAAGTAATCCCCCCTGTGGAATTAGTTATCAATAACAAAGGTAATAATCAAATCACCCAAATTAAACCCTATACCAGTCAAGATGATCCCAAATCTCAAGTCAAAAATACTGTAAGTGGCACAAACGGATTAAGAATCGATGGTAACGGTTGGAAAGGAGTTAACATTGGTAACTATCAAGTAACAGCAAATACCGTTTTAGAATTTGAGTTTTATACTACCAGTGAAGGAGAAATTCAAGGTATCGGAGTGGATAATGATGATAATTACACTAATTCCAGTAATCAAATCTTCCAATTATTAGGCATAGAAACTTATAAGAATCAAGCCTTCAATAACTATCAATTAGGAAATGGTTGGAAAAGTTACTCCATTAAAGTGGGAGATTACTTCACGGGAAATATCGATCGATTATCCTTTATCAACAATGACGATCGTGCCAATGGTAATAGTTGGTCAGCATATCGTAATATTACCCTAAAAGAAGTAATCCCCCCTGTGGAATTAGTTATCAATAACAAAGGTAATAATCAAATCACCCAAATTAAACCCTATACCAGTCAAGATGATCCCAAATCTCAAGTCAAAAATACTGTAAGTGGCACAAACGGATTAAGAATCGATGGTAACGGTTGGAAAGGAGTTAACATTGATAACTATCAAATCACTGCTAACACAGTGTTAAAATTTGATTTCTATACTACCAATGAGGGGGAAATTCAGGGTATCGGTTTAGATAACGATGATGATTACTTCAATTCCAGAGAGCAAATTTTTCAATTATTAGGCATACAAACATTAGGAAATCAAGCCTTTAATGATTATCAATTAGGAAATGGTTGGAAAACTTATTCCATCAAAGTGGGAGATTACTTCACAGGGAATATAGACAGACTAACCTTCATTAACGATGACGATCGTGCTAATGGTAATAGTTGGTCAGCATACCGTAATGTTACCTTAAGGGAAGAAAACCCCGAATTAGAAATTAACTTTGACATGAATCAAGTTAAATCCTACAGTAATCAAGATGATCTCACCTCAAGGGTGAAAAATACGGTTAGTGGTACAAACGGTATCAGAATGGACGGGAATAGCTGGAAATCTCTTGAAATAGGGGATTCTTTGATTAATCCTAACACAGTATTAAACTTTGAATATTACACAACTAGCGAAGGAGAAATTCAAGGTATTGGGGTTGATAATGACAATGACTACTTTAATTCCAGAGATCAAATATTCCAATTATTCGGCACTCAAACTTATGGAAACCAAGCCTTTAACGATTATGAATTAGGAGAGGGTTGGAAGTCTTATTCTATTGGTATTGGTCAATATTTCATCGGGGAGATCGATCGAGTAACATTTATTAACGATGACGATCGAGCTAATCCTGTGAGTTGGTCAGCATTCAGGAATGTTTCTTTTACTAATTTGACAACTTTATAGGCTGTGTGGAGAGCGCCCTCCACCCCCTCACAGGTGTAGGTTTTTTACAAACTGGTGTTGGTGAGACAAGGTGGACAAGGGGGGAAAGTGGACAAGGAGGGAAAACCGTACCAAAGCTGTTCGGTTGAGTATAATACAAAAATCGCTAAAAACACCAATTTTCCTGTGTAACATCTTCCTTGTCTTCTAGTCTCCCTTGTCTTCACCCAAATATTAAAAACCTGCCCTTGTGAGCCCTCCACCCCACCCTAAAACCTCTTACTTGTTACTTGTTACTTGTTACTTGAAATCCAGCACCCTCCACCCCGTGCCGAGATATAATGTGAAAATAAATTATCAAATAATGAATGACAGAAATAACAGCAAATTATGATGAATCATGGAAAGAGGTGATAGGAGATTATTTTGACTCCTTTTTAATCTTCTTTTATGCCGATATTCATTGTCAAATTAATTGGGAAAAAACACCGATACCTCTGGATAAAGAATTAGAACAAATTACCGCTTCCGCCGAAACCGAAACTCGTCATGCAGATAAATTATTTCAAGTGTGGTTATTAGATAATCAAGAAGTGTGGTTATTGATTCATCTTGAGGTGCAAAGTCAGTACGATAAAGAATTTTCCCAACGAATGTTTATCTATAATTATCGAGCTTTTGACCTGTATAATAAACCGGTAATTAGTTTAGCTATACTAGGAGATGATAGCAAAAAATGGCGACCTAATTCTTATGAATATGGATTAGGAAAAAGTAAATTAAAACTAGACTTTTCGATCATTAAATTACAAGATTATTCATGGGAGGAATTAGAGAAAAGTAACAATATATTTGCTATGGTAGTAATGGCACATTTAAAAACGAAGGCTACTACCAGTAATTTATCAGAAAGGGAACAATGGAAATGGAATTTATCCCGTTTACTTTATGAAAAAGGTTATAACAGAAAAGAAATAACCGATTTATACAAAGTCATTGATTTGATGATGACATTATCGGAAGATTTACAACTACAATTTGAGACTAAATTAACACATTATGAGGAGGAAAGAAAAATGCCTTTATTAACTAATATTGAACGACGTGCTATCGCAAGAACTGCTAAAGAAACCCGTGAACAAGATATTCTTGATTTGCTCAAACTGCGGTTTAATTCTGTCCCAAAAAGTATAGAAGATTCCCTTAAAAAGATTGATGATTTAGCTTTCTTAAAACAGTTGCATTTGGCAACAATTAGTGTTAAATCTCTGGAAGAATTTGAGGAGTTGATTAATAGTTAATCCTGATTTTATTTTATAGATTGGTCGCCAAGAGCGGCGCTGCACGATCGAATCTTTATCATCACAAAACTGTAGGTTGGGAAGTGTGTGATTCGTAACCCAACATCTTTAAGAACTCGATCTCACCCTTACCAAAGCTCGATCGCACCTACCAAAACTTCGATCACACCTCCTTTTGTCATTGTAAGCCCACCATGTAATAGACATCTCCAATAATGAACATTTTAAAGGCTGAAGCCTTTACTAAGAACCAACGGAAAATGATTTCTGGAGATGTCTAATGAATTACACGGAACTAATATGTAAATCGTTCAATGAATTGAAATAAAACTATACTTAGATTATCAGCGTGAAACAGCTATCTTGGCTGTCAATAGTGCGATCGCATCCATTATTGTCGGGTAATTCGACATCAAAAAACACACTTTAAAATTACAACTTAGCACCGTTAATGAGATTTTATTCAGTTCAATTCATTGAACGTCATCTATTAGCTTTGTCAATTCATTGCAAAGTGGTTTATGACTTAAAACCATTATCTCAGCTTACCAAAATGCGACCACATCTCCCCAAAACTCGATCACCCCCTCTCAAACACGCTCGAATTTTCCCAAACTCCTCAAACAATCGCTAAAAACGGCACTGCGTGATCGAACCCCATCCTGTGATTGGGAGGTAACGAAGCAATCCTAGCATCAATACCTAATATATTCTAATATCACTTATGGATTAATGTAAAATTAGGCTTAGGAGTAGCATTCAACTACTCTTAAACTAATATTAAATACTTAGTCAAAATTTTAACATGAGTACAGTAACAGACAACGATTTAAGAGAAGTAAAAGAGTTAATTAACCAGTTAGGCGATCGCATCAATGATCGTTTTAACCAAATTGAGACTCGCTTTAACCAAGTAGATAATCGTTTTAACCAAATTGAGACTCGCTTTAACCAAATAGATGAAAAGATAACTGACTTAAGAATTAATCAAACAGAAGTACAAACTCGCTTAAATGACTGGAAACCGTCCATCGATAAAACCGCAGACTTATCCGAGAAAATAGGAGAGTTAAGAAACTGGAAACAGATTGCGATCGTACTTTTAACAGGTTTTATCACTTCAGTATTTTGGATTTTCCGAGATAAAATTTAACTTCTCCCCTCTGTCCGAAGCGAGGATACGAAGCAATCCCCCCCAAAAGCGCGATCGTACCTCAACTTCCCTTAAAACGAACATAAGGTTGTGTAATTTTAAGATGAGGAATAACTCGATAATGCTTAACATTAAAAGTGCAAAGAATTCCATTTTTACCAATAGCACAATGAGCAATTAAAGCATCTAATAAACCCACCCCATCTGATAAACTATATTTACTAAAATCGGCTAAAGCATTATTACAATCAACCTCAGTTAACCAAATAATAGGTAAAGGGGCAATCAATTTAAAAACTTGATTCACTTCTTGTTTATTTTTGGCATTTTGAATTAACTCCATAACCACAAAACCCGGAATACTAGGAACTTCTGTTAAAGTAGTAAACCAAGTAATTGCAGGTTGATGACCTCTCAAAACATCAATTAAAATATCCGTATCTAAGACATACATAAAATTCATTTATAAATGTTGACGATGTTCAGCAGAATAGCGAATTTGATGAGCATATTCTTGACTATCGTTAATGTCAGGACGAGAATTAATTAACCCTTCTTTTTGCCAATAATTAACTAATTCTGCTCCTGTTTTGGGTGGATTATTTAACACTTCTCTAACAATAATAAGATGTAAAATATATTCAGATAAAGATAAATTTATCTTTTCTGCCTCAACAGATAATTCTTGCTCTAATTCTTGAGGTAATTCTAAACTAATTGTCATGGTAGTAATGAGTTAATTTTACGTTACAATTATAAACAAAATTACTCAAGATGATTCCTAAAATTAAGACTCACCGGAATAATTATACTAAACTAAAACATCTTCACACAAGCGATCAAACTCCTCCCCAAAAGCTCGATCGAACCTCTAACCTTTGAAAAAAATGCGATCCTATCTGAAACTCTCAATAATTAGTTTCCAAAACAGACTTTTAATGAACCTGCATTATCTCCAAGAGCATTATCGGCATCATTAATTCTCATAGCCGTACGATTGATTGAACGAGGTAAAGTCTGAGGATTAGTAACTGGAATGAAACCATAGCTATCTGTTGGTATATCTACAAACAAGATACCAAAAGGATAATTTTGAGCATATTTATATTGATTATAAGGAGCTAATCTGTTGGCAGCTTCTCCAGTATGTCCTGATGCACCAACACGACTATAATTGCGATCATCAACCGACCAAGAACCTGTTATACTTGTAACTCTATTCACACTCTTTGGGATTATATGTAGCCTTGCCAAGTTCAAATCTTACACCGGGTAGATTTCTCGATTCAATTCTCCCATTTTTTAGGGCTGAAGCCAATAATGAACCAAAGTCAGTTTTTGTCATGGCTGAACGGAATGAGTTGACTAAGTCTGGACTTTTTCTCCCCAGCTCTTGGACAATTGTGTTATAAGACTGATAACCAAAATACTGGATAAATGCATTAGTACAACTTCCAGCACATCCAGAAGCGTCAGCTGCTAATGCTAATGTTAGTGTAACCCAATCATCAGTACTAAATTCCTCAGAATAAATAACAGTCCAATTATTCGTCTCTAAATTTTTCCTGACATCCCACTTGTTTGTAACGTGTTCAGCCAATACCCCCCCAGAATTCACAGTAATTCCTACAGTAAATCCTAATGTTATTGAGGAGCGAAACAACAAACTACTGAAAACAGAGGTTATCCACTTATGCTTTTCCATTTTTCTTTATCTAATAATTTTTAACATAAACATAAGGCTTTGCTTTCTTTAAGGAATGACTAGAGTTGGGGTTGAAGTAGCAACCCCAACATTTTCAAAAACTCGATACCTCTGAGCTAACGCTGTATTTGCTATAGTTGAAAAAGTTGTAGTTAAAAATAATGATCATTAATTGTAGCCAAACCTCTTTATCTAAATGAATATTGAAGAAATGTTAGAATTTATTGTCGAAGTGTTAGAGGACAAAACAGATAAACCTCTTACTGACTTACAACGATCGATTTTAGAGGAAACATTGAAAGGGCAAAAATATTCTGATATTGCGGAAAAGAATGGTTTTACAGAAGGTCATGTTCGGGATGTAGGTTATGAACTTTTACAACTACTGTCAAGTATTTTTAACAAATCTTTAACTAAACGTAATTTAAAAACATTTTTAGAAAAACAAAATAATATAAATTGTGGTGTGTTTAATTTTTGTAAAGGAAATACAATAACTTATTCTTATAACGAGGAAAAGTTATTAACTTTACAACGAAATAGTCCAGAAAAAGAAGAATATAAACAAGTTAAATATCAAGTGCAAATAGAAACAGCAAAAAAGTTAAAAAATAAAGGTTTAAGTGATGCCGAAATAGCAGAAATTTTAGATATTGACTTACAAGATTTGAACAATTATTTACAGTAAATCAAGCAACGGCAAAATCAGTATATTTGCGAGTTTCAGGATCATGAAAAGCTAACACAATATCTTCTTTTGACACCCCTTCGGTTAATAACTCATTAGCAATACCTTCTTCTGTCCAATCTTCCTCAATATAAATTTTCTCATTTTTAAGGCGAATATGGAGATGAGTGTTATTAATTCTTTTTTTATTAACCCAATCCACCGACATCCATAAATAATGATCATGAATTTCGTCAAAAATTAAGCAAGTTTCATATTTTTTCTTCGCTGAACGATTAGCAAGATGATCATGTTCTGTTAATATCTTTTTAATCGCAGTTCGATAATTAATTAACTTATCCATTTAACAATTTCCTCCTTTTCTGTATTAATAACAAGTAAAGCAACTTGATTTAATTTTACTACAGCTTTAATTGATTTTCTTTGAAAGAAAGTTTCATAAATTTCATCTTTGATAGCTAAATAAATTTCTTGGTATTCATTTTGAGTTAATTGAATTAAATCACGATAAAAAATATATTGCCCTAAAGCTAATTCAAAATCTTTCATAAGTGAAAAACTGATAAAACTTTTAATTTCAATAATAATTTTACGTTGTTTTTGTGTTTCTGAAATAAGCTTTTCTACCGCTAAATCTGGATAAAGTTCAACATCCTCATATTCTAAGGGATAAGGGTCAGCCGTAATTATCCAACCATCCTTAATTAAAGCATTTTTAACCGCTTCATGGTAAATATCTTTTGCCATTATCCTCCTTTTAAAATTAATTTAATTGGTGGGCAATGCCCACCCTGCTATTATACTGGCATTCCTAAAGTGTCTTCGATTTCATTAAAGTTTAAGTAACGATATAATTCACCCTTGAAAGGATCGATTTTCTCAGATACGATCGCACTATATTAGGACTTACGCACCAATAACGAAAAACTGTCATTCTGAGCGAAGTGCGAAGAATCTCAGAGCGTTGATTTTTGGTACAAGCGCGTAACTCCTATATATATACTCCTCCACCGTAGGAATTTTGCCCAATAAGGCACAAACGGCGGCTAACTCAGCACTACCGAGATAAACCCTTGCACCTTTACCCATACGGTTGTTAAAATTACGAGTAGAAGTTGAGAAGAAATCAGGTAATTCTTTGTGGGTTTTGATGTCAAAGGGTTTGGGATAAGCAGCAGTATGGCAGAAGGTTTGTAAGGTTAAATCTGCATTGAAACCCAAACAGGCTATAATTAAACCATTTAATTTGTTGAGGAGGTTAAATTGATTGTCCTTTGATAACTTAACTTCACCTAATTATAATGACTGATTCCTGACTGCTATATATTAATTTAATTAAGATAAATTACTAAGCTACTCCATACAAGCCATGATTAATACAATCTTAAATGAACGCTATCAAGTTCAAAAACTACTCAGAGAAAAAGCAGGAAGAAAAACCCTTTTAGCTTTAGATTTGACAACGCAAGAATTAGTCGTTGTTAAATTATTAGTCCTCAATAATCAATTTGTTTGGGATGACTTAAAATTGTTTGAACGGGAAGCACAAACTCTACAATTACTGTCTCATTCTGCTATTCCTCAATATCTTGATTATTTTGAATTAGATTTACCTGAGTATAAAGGTTTTGCCTTGGTGCAAACTTATCTTGATGCCCCTTGTTTACAAGAATCCTTTGATCAGGGCAGAAGATTTACTGAAGGGGAATTAAAAGAAATTGCTCGTAAATTACTAAATATTTTAACTTATTTACATGAACATCATCCCCCTGTAATTCATCGGGATATTAAACCTAGTAATATTTTACTCACTAATCGCTCTGGTAATAGTGTAGGAGATGTTTATTTAGTTGATTTTGGTTCAGTACAAAACGTTTTAGCCAATGATGACGGCACAATTACAATAGTCGGTACTTATGGCTATATGCCCATAGAACAGTTTAGCGGACAAACAACCCCGGCTTCTGATATTTACTCTTTAGGGGCAACTTTAATTTATCTAGCAGCAGGAAGACATCCCAGTGAATTACTGAAAAAACAAATAAGAATTACTTTTGAAGATCAAGTTAATTTGAGCGATTCTTTCATTCAATGGTTAAAATTGATGACAGAACCCGCTTTGGATATGCGTTTTACCTCAGCTAAAAGTGCGATCGCTACTTTAGACAATCCTATTACTATCAAACCAGAAAATAGTGCCAATACTCTCCAAAAACCTTTTGGTAGCGAAGTCAGAATAACTAATGACAAAGACAAGTTAGAAATTGTTATCCCCCCTAAATACACTCTTCTATCAATGCTAACGCCAGGAATAATAATATCGGGAATAAAAACGAGCATGAGAGTGGCACCTATTTCAACCATTAGCTTTTTGATTGTTGCAGGTGTTCCTGGCCTTATGATGATTTTACTTTATATATATTATAATCCTTCTCTATTGTTTTATGTTTTGTTATTTTATGGTATATGGGTAGGTACTGTGATATGGAGTAATAAACAAACTCGACTTAGGATTACGGCTGAAAATATCATAGTAACTGAAGAATTAAACTTAACACTTTTTTGGTATCGGTATCGCTCTCTTTATGCTATTCCTGAACAAATTACAGCTATAGAACATACATTGTTAGCTTATCTTCAACAAGGTAAGGATGAAACCGAACGCACTGTAACGATAGTTCCGAAAATTAATCTTTGTCTTGGCACAAGAGACAAATTTACTTTAGTTACAGAGGAGCAATTAAGTACACCAGAACTTCACTGGTTAGCTCAAGAAATCAGTGATTGGTTGAAAATTCCGATTATTAGAAACTAAACTCTCAACGCCAAAAAACTGGTAGAACTTTATTTATTAAGATTTCAAATTAAATAGAATAATATGGATTTAGCTAATTTAAGAAATGAATATACCCTTGACGGTTTAAGACGGGAACAATTACATGAAGATCCTTTTCAGCAATTTGAGCTATGGTTTAAACAAGCCTGTGATGGGAATTTACCTGAACCGAATGCCTTAAACTTAGCTACAGTTTCTCCTGAAGGGCAACCAACCCAAAGAATTGTACTGCTAAAATATTTCGATCGCGCTGGGCTTGTTTTCTTTACCAACTATAACAGCCGAAAAGCGTCTCAAATCAAAGAAAATAATCAGGTTTCTCTTTTATTCTTTTGGGTGGAGTTACAACGTCAGGTACAAATTTGTGGCAAAGCAGAAAAAGTTAGTACAGCAGAATCCCTGAGATATTTTACCACTCGTCCCCGTGGTAGTCAAATAGGGGCTTGGTGTTCCGCACAAAGTAGTATAATTTCTTCTCGAAAAATACTAGAATTACAATTTGAACAAATAAAAACCAAGTTTGAGAATAGGGAAATTCCTCTCCCCCCTTCTTGGGGAGGGTATAGAGTCATACCAAATAGTTTTGAATTTTGGCAAGGTAGGGAAAACCGACTTCACGATCGCTTCCTATATACTAGGTTAGAGAATCAAGTGAGTTGGGAGATTCAAAGATTAGCACCCTAGACTGAGTCTTGCACCTCCTTTAAAATGGACTTGTTAAGGGGAGTAATGAGTAATGAGTAATGAGTTAATTTATTCTAAAAAATCTTGAGATTTTTTCTAATAATTGATTTTCTAATCAGAAAAAATGCCTAGATTTTTTCTCAATTATAGTTTTCAATTAACCAAAATTTCGAGAATGAAAACGCCCTGTCTCCGTAGGGGTTGAATATATTCAACCCTCCCAACTCCCAACTCTCCCTCTCCCCCTCTCCCCACTCCCTCATCTGGTTAAATCATGGTACTACTATTAAGAGCCATCTTCATCAGAGTTTCATGGGTATTTAACTCTTTTTCCCCTTCTTGTGCCTCTTTTCTGACATAGTTACCATCACTCTGTAATTCCCATGATTGACGATTATCCGCTAACATAATTCCTAAAATTTCCTGTAATTGTTTAAGTAAATTCGGATCTTCAACGGGGGTTATGGCTTCCACCCGACGGGAAAGATTCCGTGTCATCCAATCAGCACTACCGATGTAAATTTCTTCAGCACCGTTATTTTGAAAGTAAAAAATGCGAGAATGTTCAAGAAAACGTCCCACGATACTAATTACCCTAATATTTTCGCTAATTCCTTCCACTCCCGGGCGTAAACAACAAATACCCCTGATAATCAAGTCTATTTTAACCCCTGCTTGGGAGGCACGATATAAGGCTTTAATAATTGGCACATCCACAAGGGCGTTCATTTTTGCTACAATTCTACCACTGCCATTATTACGACAATGTTCAGCTTCTCTTTCAATCATTTGAATCATGCGATCGCGCATAGTGACAGGAGCAACCAATAGCTTACGGAAAGATTGTTGTTTGGAGTAACCAGTCAGGAAATTAAACAAATCACTTAAATCGGAGCCTAAATCTTCTCGACAACTAATTAAACCAATATCGGTGTAAAGTTTAGCGGTTTTAGGATTATAATTGCCCGTGCCAATATGCACATAACGGCGAATTTGATCCTTTTCCTTTCTTACCACTAAGACAATTTTAGTATGGGTTTTTAAGCCAACGATACCGTAAACAACGTGTACTCCTGCTTTTTCTAGCTTTCTTGCCCAAAGAATGTTATTTTCCTCATCAAAACGGGCTTTTAATTCCACTAAGACAACAACTTGTTTCCCGTTTTCCGCCGCATCGATTAAGGCTTTGATTATAGGAGAATCTCCCGAAGTGCGGTAAAGAGTCATTTTAATTGCCATCACATCTGGATCTTGGGCGGCTTGAGTGATAAACTGTTGTACGGTGGCGGAGAAAGAATGGTAAGGATGATGTACCAATAAATCAGATTTGCGAATCATGGCGAAAAATTCATCACTCACATTATCATCGTTTTCACTTGCCTTTGCCATTTCTAGGGTTTGAAATTGATCAAAAGGGGGAGGCACAATGCCACTCCAAGGAATATCTTTTAATTCAGGCAATGGCAATCCTGTTAAGGCGAATAAATCATTTAACCCCAACAATCCATCAATTTCATAAATATCTGTTTCTTCTAAGCCTAAACCCCTCATTAACATTTGTTTGACGTGATCGGGCATGGTAGGATGTATCTCTAATCTTACTGCCGAACCTGCAAAATGACGTTTGCGTAATTCCTGTTTAATGGCTAATAATAAATCATCTGCTTCGTCTTCTTGTACCCCTAAATCCGCATCACGGGTTAAACGGAAATTATGACACTCCTGCACATCCATTCCCGGAAATAGGGTTTTTAAATGATGTGCGATCGCCTGTTCTAATGGTACTCCTACCCAAATGGCATTATCATCTCGATTACTGACTTGACGTAATTCAGGGGGAAAAGTAACAAAACGGGGGAGGGTTTTCGGAACTTTAACTCTAGCAAACAATTGTGCCCCAGTATCAGGATTTTTGACTAATACAGCTAAATTAAGGCTTAAATTAGACATATGGGGAAAAGGATGACTCGGATCAACCGCTAAAGGGGTTAAAACAGGAAAGATATTAGTGTCAAAATAATTTTGTAAATATTTCCGTTGTTCCTGATTCAGATCGACAAAATTAATCAAATATACTTTATGCTTAACTAATTCCTGCTTGAGATTTCTCTCAAAATTTTCTACCTGTTGTTTAACCAAAGGGCGTAAACGTTTGTTAATATCCTGTATTTGCTGAATGGGGTTTCTACCGTCAGCAGTCAACTTACTTACTTCAGCTTCTACTTGTCTTTTTAGTGCGGCTACCCTCACCATGAAAAATTCATCTAAATTAGAACTAAAAATAGCGGTAAATTTTAATCTTTCTATTAATAATGTTCGTTCACTTAATGCCTCTTGCAATACTCTATAGTTAAACTCTAACCAACTTAATTCTCGATTAAAGTAATACTGATGATCTTCAATATTAATTTTTTGTTCTTTCATACTGTTTTTAATAATTACTACAAATTCTGACCAATGAACCCATTTATACCAATAAATTCATCTCCCATTATCTTATATTGAGAGAATCAACTATCACATTATGGTTAGGTTAATAAACGGTCAAAATTTGAGGTTTTGTGAGATTGCCATTTTTTTGAAGATATAAAAACTCAAGTCATATTCTTTGAATGTATATCAACGATTTCGGGAGAATTAGATATTTCGTTTTCTTCTTTTGTCCATAACCACCAATGTTGATTATATAAAAGTTCTCTTAATGGTGTTTTAATTACTAACAAAATTAGTCCGATTGAAAGTAAACACCAGACAGCCGGCCATTCATTAATATTATCAGTTAAAAGTCGAGCCAACAAAGGACCAATCATGAGATGATAAAGGACAAATCTCCATGAACCGTAAATAACAGGAATGACAAAAACAGGAATATAGTAACCTAAAGTTAACCAATTAATACCATTTAAAGGTGCTTCCCATGCAATATGCCAATTACCAGATACAGAGCATAAAATCTTACCACAAAAAGGTTCATGACCAATATTACATAATCCTGCCCATGCAAAGGGATAAGTTTTGATCAAAATCATAATTGAGCCAAGAAAACAAATACCATAAACATAAGGTCGTATTCTTTCTTGAACTTTAGTTGGAATAAAATAAAGGGAAACTGCATTAAGAAAGAAAGGTTGAAAGGTAATATGTAAAGCACCTAATAAAGTTAATATTTGATTTAAAGGTAATCCACATTGATCAATCACAGTATAGGTGAATGCTTGTAATAATTCCATCAAAGAAAAATAGGCTAAAGGTATCCATAGGGCTTTATCTTCTCCTTTGATAGCGACATAACCAGTACTAAGTAAACCAACGGTTGCTAAGGTTGCGGATGCTTGTCCACTCCAACACATATTAATACTCCTGTCTTTGATTAATTATTATAACTTTAGAATAAAAAAACGATTAGTGTTTTAGAAATAATTAAAACTTCCAAAACTGCGATCGCACCTGTTAAGAAGCCTGTTTATGTCCGAGTTTGAGGAAAATTGTTTCTAAATCCTCTTTTTCACAGTGGAAATCTGCGATCGCAACTCCTGCGGTAATCAAATTTTTCAATAATAAGGCACTATCTTCTTGATTGCCTGTAAATTCTAATTTGTATCGTTGTCCATCCGCTAGTTTTTCATACCCTTTGACGGAAGGGCAATTTTTTAATTCCGAGATGAGTTTGTCTTCTCCTCCTAAAATGGCAATCAGGATTAATTGACGGCTCAAACGCCCGTATAATTGGGCTAAAGAGGTACTTTCCACCAAAAAGCCTAATTCCATGATTCCCACCGATGTACACAATTCCGCTAAATCAGATAAAACATGGGATGAGATTAAAATAGTCATCCCTGCCTGTTGCAGTTGTTTGATGGTTTCTCGAAATTCCATCCGTGCGATGGGATCTAATCCAGATACAGGCTCATCTAACAATAACACTACGGGTTGATGAATAATAGTTCTAGCGAGGCTTAGACGTTGTTTCATCCCCCTGGAAAGAGTCGCAATGTCCGCATTGCACTTATATTCTAACTGCACTAATTCCAACACATCCGCTAAACGGCGGTGTCTTTCCGAAGGGGGTATGTTATACAATCGAGCAAAATATTCCAGATAATCAATTACCGTTAAATCATCGTAGAGAGGGAAATCATCAGGTAAATAACCCAGATATTTTTTTAAATGAGGGTTACTGTTATCCGTTAAGAGGCGATCGCCATAGAGATAAATTTCTCCTTTAGTGGGAGTTTCCGCCGCCGCTAACATCTTAATTAAAGTGGTTTTTCCTGCACCATTAGGACCTATTAAACCATAAACATCCCCTTTTTTAATCTGTAAATCCACATCATTGACAGCAATATGTTTATCAAATCTTTTCGTTAAATCAAAAGTTGCGATCGCGCTTTCAGGGGGAATTATCTGTTGCATAATATTAAGATCTGAAAATAATCCTAGTCTAATGGGTATGTAAAGGTTTAGATTGAAAGATTGAAGTTATTTTAATTAATTATTTATTAACAATTCCATCATGACAAAAGTTGAGACTAATTCCGAGAAAATTGTTCCCACTTTACCCCCAGAAGATGCCAAAGCAAGGGTAAGTGAATTTATGAAAACTATCCAAGACGAAATCTGTGCAGGATTAGAAGCGCTAGACGGGAAGGGTAAATTCAAAGAAGACAGTTGGGAAAGAGAAGAAGGAGGAGGGGGAAGATCCCGTGTTATAACTGACGGAGATATATTTGAGCAAGGAGGAGTCAACTTTTCCGAGGTTTGGGGTAATCATTTACCTCCTAGTATTTTAAAACAACGCCCTGAAGCAGAAGGTCATTCTTTTTATGCTACGGGTACATCGATGGTACTACACCCCAAAAACCCCTATATTCCCACAGTACATTTAAACTATCGTTACTTTGAAGCAGGACCTGTGTGGTGGTTTGGTGGTGGTGCAGATTTAACCCCCTATTACCCGTTTGCGGAGGATGCCAAGGATTTTCACTCTACCTTCAAAAAAACCTGTGATCAACATCATCCCGAATATTATCCCGTATTTAAGCGTTGGTGTGACGAATACTTTTTCTTAAAACACCGCAACGAAACCAGAGGAGTAGGAGGTTTATTTTTCGACTACCAAGATGGTACAGATCCACTATACAGAGGACCTCATCCCGATAAAGCCGCCGCTACCTATAGTAATCAATTACCTCCTCAACCTCAACGTAGTTGGGAAGAACTTTTTGCCTTTGTACAAGACTGCGGTAGAACCTTTTTACCTGCTTATGTACCCATTGCCGAAAAACGTCGTGACACGGAATACGGAGAAAGAGAGCGTAATTTCCAACTATATCGCCGAGGTAGATATGTAGAATTTAATCTAGTTTACGACAGAGGCACAATTTTCGGTTTACAAACTAATGGTAGAACAGAATCGATTTTGATGTCACTACCGCCCCTTGTGCGTTGGGAATATAACTACAAACCCGAACCCAATACTCCTGAAGCCCAATTGTATGATGTCTTCTTAAAACCCCAAAATTGGGCTGAGAGATAAGATTTATTAACTGATGTTACGCAAAAATATAATTAATTGTCGATGATAGGCAAGGGGTTTAAACCCCTTGTTATCATAGTTTTGAGAAAAATATAGATAAACAATTATTGTAATCTGAACGATACAGACAATGAATCCTCGTTTATTAGTAATTAGTAATGGTCATGGAGAAGATATAATTGCCCTTAAAATCATTCAAGAGTTATATAAAGTCTCTGATTCCCTTTTATCCTCTCAGAAGATTGACATAACTGCATTACCGATGGTAGGAGAAGGTTTTGCCTATCAAAAAGCCAATATACCCCTGTTGGGAAAGGTGCAAAAAATGCCTTCGGGGGGGTTTGTTTATATGGATAGTCGGCAGTTATGGGAAGATGTAAAAAGTGGTTTAGTGCCTTTGACTATCAATCAATATCAACAGGTTAAACAGTGGCGTAAACAAGGAGACGGTTTAATTTTAGCTGTCGGGGATATTTTACCTTTACTCTGGGCTTGGTTGAGTGGGGTTGATTATTTTTTTGTGGGTACGGCAAAATCTGAGTATTATTTAAGGGATGATGAGGGATGGTTAAAGGATATTTCTGCTATCGATCGCTTTTCAGGCTCTATTTATTATCCTTGGGAAAGGTGGTTAATGGCAAATAAAAGATGTTTAGGGGTTTTTCCGAGGGATACTTTAACCGCACAATCTTTGCAAAGTTATGGCATTCAAGCCTATGATTTTGGTAATCCCATGATGGATGATATAGATATTCCCTCACCTTTTCCCCAAAGTAATGACTTTGATTATAGCTTAAAAGTTTTGTTGTTACCCGGTTCGAGATTTCCTGAAGCACTTGATAATTGGCAATTAATTCTGACTGCTGTGGATACTCTCCTAAGTATTCATAATTTAGATTTAATTTTTGTCGGCGCGATCGCACCTTCTTTAGACATCAGTAAATTTACGGAGATTTTACACAAATTTCGATGGTTTTCCCCTTCAGAAAAATCCATTAACATTCTGATAGAAGATCCTGATAAAATAATTTTGCAAAAACAAAAAGCTCAATTAATATTAAGTCAAAACAGTTATGCTCAGTGTTTACAATATTGTGATATATCGATAGCTATGGCAGGTACAGCAACGGAACAATTTGTCGGTTTAGGGAAACCAGTGATAGCCTTTGCGGGAAATGGTGCTCAGTATAACGCTAAATTTGCTGAAAATCAAAGTCGTTTATTGGGAATCTCTCTACAATTAGTAGATAATCCCCAACAAGTGAAAGCAAAACTGCAACAACTACTATGTAATCCAGATTTATGGCAATCAATTTCTGTTAATGGTAAAACAAGATTAGGAAGTGCCGGAGGCGCAAAAAAAATAGCGGATAAATTATTAGCAAAACTAACTTAATCAAGAAAATAAATTAAGGATTAATTAATAATGGATGCACAAGAATTAATCGAAAGATATAATCGAGGGGAAACTAATTTTAAAAAAGTTGATCTTCAAAACCAAAAATTGACAAATATCGTGCTTCATCGTATTGATTTAAAGGAAGCAAATTTAAGCGGAGTGCATTTTGAAGACTGCTGTTTAACACAGGCAAATTTAAAAGAAGCAAACCTAGAAAATGCGGTTATCAGAGGTGATTTGGGTGCTATTAATTTGATTCAATCCCAAATTATTAAAGCAGATTTCCAGAATAGTGATTTAACCGATGCTAGTTTAAGAAACGCCAATTTGAGTAATAGTAATTTCAGTCACAGTAAATTAGTCTGCACTTTATTACACGATGCTATTTTAAAAAATGTCAACTTCAGTCATGCCATCATGATTAATAGTCTTTTGAGTCGTGCCAATTTAACAGATGCTAATTTAGAAGGGGCAAATTTACAAGGGGCGAATTTAACTAATGCCATTATGATTAATACTAACTTAGAAGGTGCTAACTTATCTCTTTGTCAGATGAATGCGATTAATGGCGTTGGCATTAAAGCCTCTCATGCTAATTTTAGCCATGCCAACTTAAGTGGTGGTAATTTTGCTAATAGTGTTTTCCATTGTGCCAATTTCTATCACAGCATGATGACTTGGTGTAGCTTGAAGATGGTGGATTTTTCCGAGGCTAATTTATCGGAAGCTAATTTATTATGGTCTAATGTCAGTCGTTCTAACTTGACAAAAGCCAATCTGGTTAATGCTAACATCAGTCAGGTCAATTTTGACATGGTTAATTTAACCGATACCATCATGAAGGAATGAAAAATTTAGAATTTAGAATTAGGGCGTTGCTGAATTAGGGTATGATTTAGGGGGATAGGGTGATGAGAGGAAGGGGTGATGAGAGGAAGGGGTGATGAGGGGAAGGGGTGATCACTTATTGCTTATTACTTAAAAACAAGATTTATACCTTAAATCACCAATACCTGAATTAGAAGTTATGAGCTAAAACCTGATATCTGACACCCGAAACCTGATACCTTATTTAATTCTTAATTGTATATGAATTTTGGTCAATCTTTGGGCTTTTTAGCTTTTTTAATTTCTCTCTATATTCTCTGGCAAATTCGTCAATTATTATTATTGATTTTTTCAGCTATGATTTTTGCTGTGGCTTTAAATCGTTTAGTTAAAAAGTTACAGCAATTCGGTTGTAGTCGTTATCAATCAGTTTTTATTACTGTTTTTGGTCTTTTGTCTGTTATCTCTATTTTGTTATTTTTGATTTTACCTCCTTTTATTGACCAATTTCAACTACTAATTAAAGTTTTACCTAAAGTTCCAAATAAAATTAATGATTTAGTCATAAATCTTGCTGGAGACAATTATGAAATCTTTGAAACTTTTTTAAACAATTTTAATCGGTTAATTAATGACAATAACTTTCTACCTTCTCAAATTATCAACAATTTTCTTGTTTTCTTTTCTAACTTTTTTAATGTCACTTTTCAGGTTATTTTTGTTTTTGTATTAATGGTGGTTTTCCTTCTCAATCCCCTTAAATATCGTCATTATTTACTCAAAACTTTTCCCGCTTTTTATCGCTACAGAATTGATGACATTTTAAATAAAACAGAAGAGGCGATCGTTAATTGGTTAGGGGGAATACTCATTAATTGTCTTTTTATTGGCATTTTGAGCGGTGTTGGTTTATTATTTCTACAAGTTAAATTAGTTTTAGTTCATGCCCTTTTAGCAGGTTTATTAAATTTTATCCCCAATATAGGACCTACTTTGAGTGTAGTTTTTCCGATTACTATTGCCCTAGTAGATTCTCCTTGGCAAATTATCCCGATTATTGTCTGGTATTTTATCATTCAAAATATTGAAAGTTATTGGTTAACTCCGAAGGTGATGGCAGATAAGGTTTCTTTATTACCTGCGGTTACTCTTTTCGCACAAATCTTTTTTGCTACGGTGTTTGGCTTATTGGGATTATTGTTAGCTTTACCTCTCACTGTTGTGGCTAAAACTTGGATTGAGGAAATTTTATTTATAGATATTTTAGATGAGTGGAAAAGTTCAATGAATAATTAGCGCATTCTTTATTGATGGGGGAATTACCATTGCAAACTTTTTTTGATATACATAATTATTTTTTGTACATGACTACTACTATAACAAAATGTCGCCTCCACAAATCTTAAGAAAAGATATAATTGATAAGGGTTTTAGTTGTTTTTTAATACTTATGTACGAGGGAAGTTCGGATATATGGAAACCTTAATCATTGATAATTATGATTCATTTACCTATAATATCTATCAATTAATTGCAGAAATTAATCAAAACAATCCTGTGGTTGTTAGCAATAATCAACTGTCTTGGCAGGAAATAAAACAGGCTAATTTTGATAATATTATTATATCACCGGGCCCGGGTAATCCTGAAAAAAAAGAAGATTTTGGAGTCTGTGAAGAAGTATTATTAAAATCAGAAATTCCCATTTTAGGTATTTGTTTAGGACATCAAGGATTAGGGTATTATTATGGGGAAAAAATAATTAAAGCCCCTGAACCTTATCACGGTAGAATTAGTCAAGTTTATCACAGTCAAGATGGTCTTTTTTTTGATATACCTTCTCCTTTTTCAGTGGTGCGTTATCACTCTTTAATTATTACTAATAATCCTGAAAAATTTAATTCACTATTAGAAGTTATTGCCTATACTCAAGATAATATTATTATGGGGATTAAGCATAAATATAAACCTTATTGGGGAGTGCAATTTCATCCTGAATCTATTTGTTCGGATTTTGGGAAACAGTTATTGATTAATTTTAATAATTTAACAGAAAAATACTATCATGATCAACAGATTAAAAAGTCTAGTTATTCTCCCATCAATTTTAATCGCAATAGGGATAGCAATATTCATGTAATAAGCAAGATAATTGATTATCACGTTGAGGAGAAAGTTAATATACTCAGTGATGAATCTCCTGTTAATCCCCCCTTAATAAGGCAAGAATTATCCCCCCTTAATCCCCCCTTAATAAGGGGGGGATGTGAGAAGCAAGGAGTGTTTTTTAGATCCTTAAATAATGATTTTGTTAAGGATAATAAAACTAAGATATTTAGTTACAAGTTAGGTTTTTTTCTCGATTCTGAAATAGTTTTTAATTATTTATATAAAGATTCTCAATATAGTTTTTGGTTAGATAGTAGTTTAGTTGAGGAAGGTTTATCTCGTTTTTCCTATATGGGAGATATTCAGGGAGAAAATAGTTTTTTACTCACTTATGATGTTAATAATCAAATTATCATTCACATTCAACAAGATAATAGAAAGACGATTCACGGAGATATATTTACTTTTTTAGATGAATATTTAGCAGAAAATAGCTTTGATTGTCAAGAATTACCCTTTAGTTTTCAGGGGGGGTTTGTCGGTTATTTTGGTTATGAGTTAAAAGCCTTGTGCGGTTATAAAAATAAACATCAATCTCCCTATGCTGATGCACAGTTTATTTGGTGCGATCGTATCTTAGTTTTTGATCATTTAACTGAAAATATTTACCTAGTTTATTTAGGAGATATTAATGATAATGTTAAAGCTGAACAATGGTTTAAGGAAATAGAAAGTAAATTATTATATTTGTTAAAGACTAACATAAAATTGACCGAGAATAATAAAGTAAAAGAAAATAAAGATTTATCATATCAACTAAGTAGAGATGAAAAAGAATATTTAGATAATATTAATATTGCCTTAGAAAAAATTGTGCAAGGAGAAAGTTATGAGGTATGTTTAACTAATCATCTTTATATAGAAAATAAACTGAATCCTTTAGAGTATTATTATCAATTAAGAAAAGCTAATCCCGCCCCTTATAGTTGTTTCTTGAAATTAGATAATCTTTATATTGCTTGTTCATCTCCAGAGCGTTTTTTACACTTAGAAAAAAATGGCAATTTAGAGTCAAAACCCATTAAAGGTACAGTCAAAAGAGGTCAAACTAAAGCAGAAGATAATCAGTTAAAAAACCAGTTAAAATGTAGTGAAAAAGAACGGGCTGAAAACCTCATGATTGTGGATTTATTGCGCAATGATTTAGGCAAAGTTTGTCAAATTGGGAGTGTTCACGTTCCTAAATTAATGGCGATCGAATCTTATAGTACAGTACATCAAATGGTATCCACTGTCAAGGGCAAAATCAGAGAGGGAATAAAAGCGACTGATTGTATTAAAGCCTGTTTTCCCGGAGGTTCAATGACAGGTGCACCGAAAAAACGCACATTGGAAATAATTGATGAATTAGAAACGGAAGCGAGGGGGATTTATTCAGGTTGTATTGGCTTTTTAGGAGTAAATGGCACGATGGATTTAAACATAGTTATCCGCACAGCTATTATAACACCCGAAAAAATGGCTATTGGTGTTGGCGGTGCAATTACTTATCTATCTTCCCCCCAAGCCGAATTTGCCGAAACCATCCTTAAAGCAAAAGCCTTATTAGGAATGAATAATGAATAATAGAGGAGTCGGGAGTCAGAAGTTAGAGGTTTTTAAATAATTCTTCCCTATCCCCCCTATCTTCCCATGCCTCCCATACCTCCCCTACCACTTAAGATAAAATTTACTTATTGTACACCTAACCATATAGTTATATAATAAGAAATATTAAAGTTAAGAGTAATTATGAGATATATAACACTCTAAACGGGAACAAATTATTTGGAATTATATACAATTCATATAGATTAATGGAAAACCAAACTTATTCTCATCAAATCGTAATTGTGGGCGGTGGAAGTGGCGGTATTACCACAGCGTCCCAACTGTTACTGAAAGACAAAAGCCTTGATATAGCAGTAATTGAGCCTTCAGAAAAGCATTGCTATCAGCCGGGTTGGACTTTGGCTAGTGGTGGTTTAATTGATCCAAAAAAGATAATCCATGATAAAAAAGAGGTTATGCCTCCTCAAGTTCACTGGATTAAAGAATTTGTGGCTAAATTTGATCCCGATAACAATAGTTTAACAACCCGTGAAGGTACAACTATTAAATATGAATACCTGATTTTATGCCCCGGATGTCAGCTAGATTTACACTTAATTAAAGGCTTGAAAGAAACTTTGGGCAAAAATGGGGTGACGAGTAATTACGCAGGTTTAGGGGCTTACAGTTGGGAGCTAATTGATAACTTCAAGGGGGGTACAGCCATTTTTACCTATCCTGACACTCCCATTAAATGCGGTGGTGCGGCACAAAAAGTTATGTATATGGCGGATGCCACTTTTAAGAAAAAAAGTGGTGTTGGTGTCAATAGTAAGGTAATGTTTTGTACTGCTGGTACAAGAATGTTTGGGGTGAAAGAGTATTCGGATGTCTTAGATGAGGTGGTGGAAAGACAGGGAATCGATGTCAAATACGAACATAACCTCAAAGAAATTAAAGCGGATACGAAAGAGGCGATTTTTGATGTGACTACCCCTAACGGTGTTGAGGAAGTGAGTATCAAATATGATATTCTTCATGTTGCACCCCCTATGAGTGCACCCAATTTCATTAAAGAAAGTTCTTTTGCCCAAGAAAATGATGGTATTCAAGGGGGATGGATTGATGTGGATAAATATACCCTTCAACATACACGCTATCCTAATGTTTTCGGATTGGGGGATGCTTCTTCTTTACCAACATCAAAAACTGCGGCAGCAGTGCGCGGACAAGTGCCAGTTGTGGTAGAAAATTTATTATCCCTGATGAAGTCTCAACCTTTGAAGGCTAAATATGACGGTTATACTTGTTGTCCGATTATTACTAGCTATCATTCGGTGGTTTTAGCGGAATTTGACTATGAAGGGAAGCCTATTTCTTCTTTCTTCATTGATTTAGCAAAAGAGCGTTATAGTATGTTTTTGGTGAAACGTTATCTTTTACCTTGGTTATATTGGAATCGGATGTTAAAGGGGAAACCGTTTGAAACCGGTATTTTCAAGAAACTCGGCTTACTGAAATAATATTTGCCACTCCAAAGGATGAAGCACGTTGGATTCTCCCATCTAGGCATTTACCCCGAAGGGCAACTGCTTCATGTGCGAAGTTATTGTAAAACCTAGTTTATCCTATCAGGTAGGGGTTGAACACTGTTCAACCCTCTTGGGGAATCATAAATATTTTAATAACCTGAAAAAGAAAAAAGTAGAGGATAAAGCATCTTCAAAAAATTAGATCACTTGTTCTACTTCAGCAATTTCGGGGATATATTCTCTTAAGCGGCGTTCAATACCCATTCTAAGAGTCATGGTAGAACTAGGACAAGAACCACAAGCACCCTGTAATCTTAATTTTACCGTAGGTCCATCAATTTCCACTAATTCAACGTTACCGCCGTCTGCCATGAGATAAGGGCGTAACTCATCTAATACCTGTTCTACATTTTCTGATGTTAATGCTAGAGACATAGTTGCTATTTACTTTTTGATAATCTTTTCTTTTATCATAACGAAAAGCAATGATATTTAGTTGAATGTATCGCAAAGACCCGAATCTTACGCCCACCATAAGCATCCCGTATTGCTGCTACCTTCCGGTCCTGACAAGGTTTG
Source organism: uncultured Cyanobacterium sp. (assembly GCA_964409355.1). Lineage (GTDB taxonomy): Bacteria > Cyanobacteriota > Cyanobacteriia > Cyanobacteriales > Cyanobacteriaceae > PCC-10605. The sequence continues at coordinate 5,481 of CAYPDC010000024.1, read as the reverse complement.
AGCGTCACAGTTGCATAAGTCCGAGTCAATGACTATTATAACCTAATTCTTGTCCTTAACACAAGGTTGGCTAGATCCAAATAAATTTTTCTAATTTTTTCGGCAAAAAATGACAGAAGGTCAAACTTAGTAGTAAGATAGTAGATAATAAAAATTGACAATCTGTAAAAATTAACAAAACACGATGAAAAAATTAGGTTTATTCTTATCTTCCCTCCTTTTGGCGGTTATTCTCATCGTCGCTGCGATCGCCCCTGTTCATGCGGATACTGTAGAAGTTAAAATGGGTGCGGATAACGGAATGTTAGCTTTCCAACCTGCGAAAGTAACCATCAAAGCTGGGGACACCGTTAAATGGGTAAACAACAAATTAGCACCTCACAACGTAGTTTTTGATAGTGGGGTAAAAAATGCTGGGAAATTAAGCCATAAAGGTTTAGCATTCAGCCCCGGAGAGTCCTTCGAAGTAACTTTTGCCGAACCGGGAGAATACTCTTACTATTGCGAACCTCATCGTGGTGCAGGAATGGTTGGTACGATTACGGTAGAATAACTAGGCTTATTTTTAACTAAGGATAGGGATTCTCCCCTCACCGAGAGAGTTCCTTCTCAATTTCACTTCTACTAGACATCTCCAACAATTAAGATTTTTCCTTGGTAGTTTGGGCTTCTAGCCCGATTTATGGAGATGTCTATTTTAAAACCATGGATTATCTTCCGAATAATCTCTTGAATTGAGGCTTTCTTGGTATATTAGCTGCGATCGCCTCTACCAAACCAAAAGCGATAAAATTACTCAATAACGACGATCTACCATAGCTGAGAAAAGGTAAAGGAATGCCCGTAATGGGTGCTAATCCGATAGTCATACCAATATTAATCATCGTTTGAAAAGCTATCATTCCTAAAACTCCGATGGCAATTAAAGAACCAAAATCATCCCTTGCTTTACTAGCAATCATCACTAACCGCAGACAGATAAACCAATACACCACCAAAGTTGCGATCGCACCCACAAAACCTAATTGATCTCCAATGGCACTAAAAATGAAATCTGTATGCTGTTCAGGTACAAAATTAAGATGAGTTTGTGTACCCTGAAATAAACCATTACCCCAAAACTCACCAGAGCCGATGGCAATGCGAGATTGGATTAAATGGTATCCCCCCCCTAAAGGATCTTTTTCGGGGTCTAAAAACAGCGTTAAACGGTTTTTCTGATAAGGTTTGAGTAAGTCCCAAAGAATATCTCCTAATTTTCCTGACAGATAATTTGCCGTGAGAGTAATTAATGCCCAAATAGCACCTCTAGGTAAGGTAAACCAAGCAATAAGAATCATAGCCACCACAAAAATCAACCATATAGGCAAGGCTAAATTGAACAAAAAAGCCGATACCAGAGGAGAAAGAATCAACAAAATCCAACCTAAATTGGCATTAGCCCAATAAAGCATGGTAAAAGTAATCGCCCCAAACACCAACCCCGTACCAAGATCAGGTTGTGCCATGATTAATAACCAAGGTAAAGCCACCGTTGACGCAATGGGAATTAAACGAGACACCCTAGACGCATCACGATAATGTAACAAAGCCGCAAGGGTAATAATTAAACCAATTTTGGCAAATTCTGACGGCTGAAAATTAAAACTACCAATATAAATCCAACTTTTTGCCCCATTAATAGTTGTACCAAAGAAAATCACCGCCACTAACAGTATATTAGTTATGCCATAGGTAAACCAATGAAGTTTTAACAACAATTCATAGCGAAAATAAGACAAACCGAGCAAAATAACTGTACCAATCACCACCATGATTAATTGTTGTTGCCAATCCGTACCCTGTTTATATAATTGAGTGGTATAAATGATTAAGCCACCAAAACTACTAATGCCTACCACTAGGATAATTAAAAACCAATCAATGCTTCTGTTTATATTGTTCATAAATGGGTTCACCTCAGTTCGACATAAAATTTTATAATTTATTATTTAATAATTCTAATAATTCCCTATTCCCTACTCGCACTGAGCAAAGTCGAAGTGTTCCCTTTTCCCTAATCAAAAATTTACACGACGTTAACTACGGTTAACTCAAATTTTCTAATTAACTTATTTTTTCTTAAAATATATTATTTATTAATAACTGAGGACAAATAGATGCTGAAAAAAAGAATTTTAATATTGTCTATATTAGGTTTTATTTTACCTTCTTTACTGATAGAGTATAAAGCTGAAAATTCAAACAATATCAATACTGATAGTGGAAGCAATCAAACGCAGACAGTTGAGGATCGATCAAATACAAGCAATCAAGAATCAAATAAAACTGAAGATAAAAAAAGTACAGATAAAAATGGACTAAACTTATTCATAATAATCTCTATAGTAACTCATGTTATTTCTGTCATAGCCATTGTTATTGGTTTTATTGCCTTAAAAAATCAATCAGAAGATCGACAAAAAATGAATGATGCCTTTAAAACCGCCTTTAAAGAATCAAAAAATGACATTAAAGATATTCAGGATAATATAGAACAAATAAAGGGAAAACTTAAACGTAGAGATGAAAAAATATCATTACTTAAAGCAGAATTAGAGAAGGTAAATAAACAAAAAAAAGATATTCCCACTCCTCCTTATAACCCTAATTATCCCAATTATAATCAATATGAAGATAGTTTAAGAGCAAGTTTAAGAGATTCTTATACAAATCAACCCATTCAATATCCCGCCAATAAAGTTCAAGAAATTGAGTTTAATAACTCCAATGAACAAATTAATAATAATCTACCTCAAGAGCCTGAAAATATCTTATTAGCTAAAGAATATAATCAAGATAAAACTAAATTATTATCCTCTGGAATGGTGGTCACCTTAACCGAAGAATCAGCCAACAAAATTTTCCGACAAATGTGGAGTGGAAGTATAGAATTTGAGAATAATAAACAAGGAGAATACTTTGTTGTTGAAGGTAGTAATGGAGAATATTATTTATTCCCCTGTCGCAACAAAAATATAGATTTAAGAACCATAAAAAATGCAAGACTGTTTACAATAATCGGAGATGATGAAGGAATAGCGAAAGGAGACATAATAGAGATCAGGAATCCTGCAAAAGTAGAAAAAAATGGACAGTATTGGCGTTTACTAGAGGAAGGAGACATTAAATTAAATTAGGACGATGAGCCATCAAAATTACTCATCTGAGTAATTTATTTGGCTTTTCACTAAATAGTATGCTTAATTATTTTACTGAAAGTAAAAGTAATAGAGCCATTTATTTTATGTTTAAAATTTGTGTAATTTTTACCCTATCATTATACTTCGCTGAAAAACGACCTTTTTCTAAATCTCGAATCCAACTCTGACTTTTACCTAATTTTTCTGCTAATTTTCTTTGGCTAATACCCAGACTTTTTCTCGCATTGGCAATTTGTTCTCCATCTAAAACCGATAAATTATTAAATTTTTTCTTAACATTAGTTTTGCGTTGTTTTTTGTTTTCCCAATTAGATAATTTTTCATTCCATTCAGGGGGGAATTCAAATTGCAAGATACGAGCTTTCATTAATAAATTCCATTTCCCCGGTGGAGGAGAATCAGTAATGCTATTCTCGCTATTGGCATCATTAATCCAAAACTCTAAAGATTCATCCCCATCCTCGGGAATATCTGCTAATCTTGACCATAATGGTTGAATCTTAGTCGGATAGGTGATAGGATCAAAGACCGGTTTGATATTGTATGACACAAGAGCTTCTAAATCACTTTCAAATCTACGAATTAATCTTTTTCTTTTTTCTCGATCGCAGGAATCTTCTCTCACTTTTGCTTGCGAATAGGCAACAGACATTAATTTTGATACCGTGATACATTGTTCTCTCCCCATTCTACTTTTAAACAATAACCAAAGCATAATTCGGACTGCACCTTCGTGTTGGTGCCAAACTCCCATAACGGTGCTTAACAAAAACTTTGGCAATACTCCATATTGATAATAAGCTACACAATCTTTGTAACCTTGTTTATTGAGAAAATATTTAGACCACATTCCTGCCCTCAGTTTAAAAGTCATACCCACTAAGTGCTTGTAACCCTCAGCATCTTCTTGAAAGTGATTTTCGATAGCTACTAAATGCCAAATGCGATCTTGAGAAACAGAAAAAGATTGTATTTTTCCCTGAGCAAACCAATTAATATTAACAATCAGTTGACAAGGTTGTTGAACTAATGTTTTAACAAGGGTTAGTTTTGATGCCTTGCTCAGATCCCTACGTTTATCCAAGCCTAAATAGGTTTCAATTTGTTGATTATTTAAGACAAATTCTTGCTCCCAAGGTTTTTCCAAAGCAGTAATAGAAGCTGCAAAAATTAAATGTAAACAGGTTGAGCGAATATCCATTGATTCAAGCAGTGGCATGGCTTCTGTCTCGCTCAATGTATTAGGGGTTGAGGAAATCAGATCATCTGTAAGTCTGAACCCTATATTACCTTTTCCTTGTTTGACTTGACGCTCAAAATAAACTTTGCCGTCATCATCAACCTGCCAAGGGAAAATCTGACCTTTTGCCAAGATATTACAAGCCTCCCAAATCACCATTGCCGATGACATGGAATTACTATAACCATCAGCAAAAAGATAATGAGTCGGTAAACTTTGCAAATCAACCTTATATCGACCTTTTTTAGCGGGTAACGGCACTGGGGCATCTTCAGGACAATAATTGAAGCATGCAGGAGGAGAATCTTGATCCTCGCAATTATTGCATAATCCTGGTTCTACCCAATAGGTATTGTCTTTATTTTTTTGAATCGCTCCAGTAGGACACTCACTTAAACAAATACCACATTGAGAACATCCACTAGAAATAGTATAAGCCATAAATCTTTACCTCTCAGATATAAATATTGTTTCTGAGAAAAAAGTATTCAAATAATTCTCCCATTATGTATAGCTTTCGTCATATTGTTGAGGACTTTTCGAGATTCCGAACTAAGCCGAGAATTGTTTTTGTCCTAACTAACTAAACTGTTGCTATATGCAAAAAAATTCGTAAATTTGTGGTTAAATATGTCAATAATGCATTATCATAGTGATAGGGTACAAAATTTATGTAGGGTCCTCCGAATTCGCGAAGGATTTGCAGGTTTGTCAACGTACCTTATTAGTCTAAAAATTGCTATAACATTATCAAACCTAAATAATACAATGGGCTTTTACCGTCTTAATTTGTTACTGGAAACTGTGCTAGAGTTTTACAGTATAAACATGATGGCGGTATAAGTTCGTCTTATATTTGAACGGAGAATTTTCCTCAGAAATAGGTATGACTACTATCCTGACACTTTTTTTTTTAAAGTAAAGTGTTCTTTTATACTTATTAGAAATTTATCCCAACTGAATCTGAGTTAGGACTGGAGTGGTTTACCAAAAATCTGTGGGTCTAAAGCCCCGCCCTAAAGGGCGTTAGGGGCGAAA
>CAYPDC010000023.1:0-42547 GCA_964409355.1 uncultured Cyanobacterium sp. | reverse complement strand
ACAATTACTCTTTTAATTACTGGTATAGTGTATCTGCAAAAATGGGATGCTCCCGAATAAAGTTTGTATTATTGACACAGGAGAGGGTTTTGGCGGTTTTCGTACTGGAACTTTATCCAATGGTGCAATTATCACAAATGATGGATGGACTCTTATAACGAATCAAAAGTATATTGCTACATATAGATTTGAAAATAATCAATGGATTTATAGTAGTAACGAAGTTCCCTTAAATTCCCCCATGCCGTTGAAAAGTGTTAACACTATTCTTAACGATGTATATGAAGTTCAAGAAAAAAATAATATCGTTAACGGATTTTCTGCGAATGGATGTACATTATCCACTGATAGAACTATTCAATCTGATGTTCCTAATAAAAACAATATAACTACTATTTTTGATAATGAGTCATTTCCTAAAGATACTTGTGGCGATCGAATGCCGACTAATATAAACGAATTTCCCGTTGATTTTTATCCTGTTTATGCCGAACCAACTGCAGGAATTTTACAATATATTAGAGTCAATTTATGTCGAGATGCTTACTCCATGACAAGAAAAGAGATAGGGCAAAGAGCGACTCAAGTAGGTTCATTTACCAGTTACGATCGAGCCGAACAATTCAGCAAATTTCTCAAAAATAAGATTGGTAGTGGGGAAGTTGGGCAACCCCGTCGGGTGGAAAAACCTCCACAATAATTCTGTCTGAGAATTGGGTTTTGGACATTTAGAGCCTAACAATATTAAAGAAATCTTTAAGCAACATTATCAAGGTTCACAGTATAGCTTTGGTTATCCTGCCTGTCCGAATATGCAAGATCAGTATGTACAATTAGATTTACTCGATACTAAACGGATTGGTATGTATAGATCTTCATCAGAACAAATATACCCTGAACAGTCCACAGGTGCGTTGCCAAAGGCACAGCGAAGCTGTACGTCTGTTATCATCCTGTGGCGAAGTATTTTAGTGCTTAAAAGACTTTGGAGGAAATTTTCAAGTCATAGAAATTGAATTTTAATCTTCTAATTAATTATTATATTTGTTAAATGTTTATGAGTAATCTTTATCAACTATTAGAAAAAATTAAAAAACGTCCGTCAATGTATTTAGGAAAAGCAGAAATTAGCAACCTTCGTTCTTATATATCGGGTTATTTAATTGCCAAACGAGAGTTAGGAATTATTCCCACAGAACAAGAACAAGAATTTAATCAATTTACTAATTGGATTAAACAAAAATTTAATATTAGTTCTCAACAATCTTGGGATAAAATAATCTTATTTTATAGTGAGGATGAAAAAATTGCTCTGGAAAATTTTTTTGAATTATTTAATGAATTTACTAAGTTTAAATATCAAGTTAATGAATCATCATCACAAATAAAAGCAGTGTAAGAATGAAATCTATGACTGATTGGGAAAAACTAGAATCGATGACAGATGAAGATATTGATTTTTCTGATTGCCCCGAAATTACTCCAGAAATGGCAACAAAGGCTGTCATTAGACGTGGTTTAAAATCTTCTAAAAAACAATCTTTAACTCTTTTTCTTGATGATGAAATTGTGAATTGGTATAAACAAAATGAGGTTGATCATCAAACAGAAATTAATAAAGTATTGAGGGAATATATTAAAAATAATTAACCCGTCTGTTATCATCCTGTAGCGAAGTATTTAAGTGCTTAATTTATCAAAAATGGTGGGTTTTTTGCTTACCCAACAAATTTAGTATTATTTATGAGTAGAAAGCAAAAATTACTAGATAAAGCAAAAAATAATCCTAAAGGCTTAAGTTTTGATGAATTTGAAACCTTATTAAGTTTATATGATTGGATTTTTGATCATCAGACAGGAAGTCATCGCATTTGGTATTCTACCAAGAAAGCACGTTTATCTATTCAACCAGCTAAAAACGGTAAGGCAAAAGCCTATCAAGTAAAACAGTTTCTCAATTTAGAATTGGAGGAAAAGTAAGATGTCACAGACAAAAAAACATGATTTTAATGGTTTTACAATTACCCTTTTTCAAGATGAGGAAGGCGACTGGGTGGCTTATTTTGTAGAATTGCCTAATGTTTCTGCTTTTGGTGACACTCCCTATATTGCAATAGATGAATTAGAAATTGCGTGGCAAGGTGTAAAGGAAAGTTATCTTAAACATGGGGAGACAATTCCAGTAGCTTCATCTTTTCAACAGGATTCGATCGTAGTCTAATATATTAATGCTTAATTTATCAAAATGGTGGACATTACCCACCCTAAAGACTTAATTAAATAGCTTTTGATTTACTTTTTGTCAGAAATTGAATCAATAATAAAATCCAATTAGATTTATTAGACCCTAAACGGATTGGTATGTATCGATCTTCATCAGAACAAATATACCCCGAACAGTCCACAAGTGCGTTGCCAAAGGCACAGCGAAGCTGTACGTCTGTTATCATCCTGTAGCGAAGTATTTTAGCGCTTAATTTATCATCTATTAAACAAACTTTATTAGAGATAATAGATGAAGCGATGGCAGTAGAATTTATTTTATTTGAAATAAGAGGAGAAACCGATGAGACAATTTCGTTTTTAGATGAAATGAAGAATGTTTCTATTCAAGCCGAAGAGCGATATTTTCAACTTTCCAAATTAGAAGTTTCGATCGCCCAAGCCCAACCCACAGCAAGTAATGCTATGATTAATTTATTGACACAGGCTATCGAACAAAATCAAATGCGTACTCCTGCTTGGCAACGCAGTATTCAAGAAGAAAAATTAGAGTGGCAATTATGATGAATAACTTACCTCCTATTCCCAATCAAGAAACTAGAAATCGTTTATTAAATAATTTGCGTCGAACTAATTTAGAGTTAGAAGAATTCGGATTAGAATTAGATAAAATTCTAATGATATTAGAACAGGAAAAACAACACAAGATAATGCGATTCTAAAGCAAAGTATTTTACTGGATAGGCTTTTGTAATATTTTTAATTTCTTTACAAATGATATTAATATTAAATCAAAAAAGATAATGATGTATTAAAAATGCCGAAAAAAGTTAGAGAATTGAAAAAAATGTTATTAAAAGCTGGGTTTACTTGTCGTCAGGGTAAAGAAAGTCACACATTTTGGACTCATCCTCTGATACTTGATGAACCAATTACAATATCAGGTAAAGATAGTGATGATGCTAGATTATATTTAGAGAAAGCAGTAGAAAAAAGATTGAAAAAATTGGAGGAATTGAAATGAATAATCATTACAGTATGGTGATTCAATGGAGTGAAGAAGATAACTGTTATTTAGTACATTTACCTGATTTTCCTTTTCAAGAATTTCATACTCATGGCGAGACTTATGAGGAGGCGGCAAAACATGGGCAAGAAGTGATTGAAAGTTTAATTGAGTGGTATCTTGAAGTTGGTAAAACTCTCCCACAGCCTCGAAATTTAACTGATGAATTACAAGTTCCTTAATTAAAGTGTTATGGCGAGGGCATCGGCGAATCTGTACGTCTATTATCATCCTGTAGGGAAGTATTTTAATGCTTAATTTATCAAAATGCTGGACTTTTTGCTTATCCAACAAATTTGGTATTATTTATGATTAGAAAGCAAAAGCCTATCAAGTAAAACAGTTTCTCAATTTAGAATTGGAGGAGATGAGGAGGGCGATTGGGTGGCTTATTTTGTAGAAATCCCCAATGTTTCTGCTTTTGGTGATACTCCCTATATTGCTATCGATGTACTAGAAATTCCTTTATAGGTGCGATCGCATTCTAAGGCTAGAGTAAACATAAATCAATAATTGTGATACTAAAGTTATCTGTATTAATTATATAAAGATGCGATCGCCTTTTGATATTGTTTTAACTCATCATATAGCAATCAGGAATGATTTGTGAGATTTTAATGGAAAACGATTCTCCCCTCGCCCTCTGGGAGAGGGGTTGGGGGTGAGGGCAGATAGTATTATGTTCTCATGACTGATTCCTGATTGCTATAAGCAAGACCACGATTATTGTAAACAGAGGTATAATTAGGATTTAATTGAATAATTTGATTATATAAATCCATAGACTCTTGATATTGTTTTGAATCCCTCAAAGAATTGGCTTTTTCCAATAATAGTTCAATATCCTTTTCTTCGTTTATATTATTGGTATTATTAAAAATACTCGGTTCTTCACGATATGGTGTGCTATGAAAGCTGGAAGCCTTGATCTATCGTTCTCAAAATGCAATTTGCATACTAAGTAATGAAGAACCAAATACTCTTATTTTTAAGCTCAACTTTTTCCCGTAATTTATTGTCTAAATCTTTACTCAAAAAACGCTCTTGATTATCCTTAATTAAACAACCTTTAATTATCTCCTGCCAATAATCAGAAATCAGACTAAAATCAGGCTCTAAATCTACCACTTGTCGCATTAACTGTAATGGGCTATCGCTCTCAAACGGCAACTTTCCTGTTAAACTTTCATAAATCACTACTCCCAATGACCAAATATCCCATGCAGTGGAGATTTTACCCTCGTAGGCTTCGGGCGGTGCGTATCCCATTGATCCCATCATGGTAGTGGTTTGGGTTGCTGTGCCTTTCAAATGTAGCCGCAATAAAACGATCAGCAGGATCTTGATGTACTAAGTCTAATTTTCGGCTTAAAATAGCTATTTCAATGGATAAAGGTGCTTCTATAACATCTAACTCTGATAAACTATCTCTAATCCATTGTTCTGGAGATATTTTTGGACAAAAATTGATATGATAGTAAAAAATGTAAATAAATATTAAGGTTTATTTTAATGTCTCTATATTACGCTCTTGGTGCTTTACTAATCTTAGTGGTAATAGGTATTATTGTTTATTTGTTAACTCCTCGTACCTTTGAAACTCCTGAAACCGTAGCCACTTCCTACGATGAATGGACAGAAGATGGTATCCTCGAATTTTATTGGGGTGAACATATCCACTTAGGACATTATGGATCCCCTCCAAGACGCAAGGACTTTTTAGAAGCAAAAGCAGATTTTGTGCATGAAATGGGGAAATGGGGGGGTTTAGATAAGTTACCCCAAGGTACAACTTTACTTGATGTCGGTTGCGGTATCGGTGGCAGTAGCCGTATTTTAGCTAAAGATTATGGTTTTAATGCAACTGGTATTACTATTAGCCCAAAACAGGTACAACGCGCCACAGAATTGACTCCTCAAGGGGTAACTGCTAAATTCCAAGTTGATAATGCGTTAGATCTCTCTTTCCCTGATAATACTTTTGATGTGGTATGGTCGATCGAAGCTGGGCCTCATATGCCCGATAAAGCAAAATATGCACAGGAAATGATGAGAGTTTTAAAACCGGGTGGTATCCTCGTTGTCGCTGACTGGAATCAAAGGGACGATCGCACCATTCCTCTTAATTGGTGGGAAAGAATCGTGATGCGTCAATTATTGGATCAATGGTCACATCCTTCTTTTTCTAGTATAGAAGGTTTTTCCGAACAAATAGCAGAAACTGGTTTAGTGGATGGAGAAGTTATAACTGCGGATTGGACACAAGAAACTCTCCCCTCTTGGTTAGAATCAATATGGCAGGGAATTGTGCGCCCAGAAGGTATCATTAAATTTGGTTTATCTGGTTTCATCAAGTCCTTAAGAGAAGTACCTACTATGATTTTAATGCGCGTAGGCTTTGGCAGTGGTCTTTGTCGCTTTGGGATGTTTAAAGCGGTGAAAGCTAAATCTGCTACTCAGGTAAAAACCACTTCTACTGCTGAAGTCGTCAACGTCTAACTCAGATGTTGCACCTACTCAAAAATTGACTGCTTAGGGGGAGTAATGAGTAAGTAGGGGATATTTAGTTCGTAGTTCGATCGCTTCCTTCTGTTACAACTTAGATATAGCATTACTATATGAGTTGTAAGAATTTGATCCCCCCTAACTCCCCTTAAACAAAGGGGGAACTTATTTTCAGTTTATCACGAATGATTTAGGATTGCTATATAACTATTAATTGATGAAACATTGGCAAGGAATTATTAATCTAGTTTACGAATATCAACACCAAGAAACAAAGGTGACATCTATTTTTAGTCAAGTACCTTTCAAGATTCAAAATTCCTTTTATCCTGAAGGGAAATCTATTTGTCATAGTGTGATTTTACACACCGCAGGAGGTATCGCAGGAGATGATATTCTCTCTCAAAATATTCATTTATCCCCTCAAGCTCAAGTTTTGATTACTACCCCCGCCGCTACGAAAATTTATCGTTGTCAAGAAAAAAAGGCAATTCAAGACATAAAAATTCATCTTGATCATAACAGTTATTTGGAATATTTACCCCAAGAGGCGATCGTTTTTAATCAGGCTAATTTTGAGCAAAAAATGTGCATCGATTTAGCGGAAAATGCGTCTTATTTAGGATGGGAAATTGTCCGTTTTGGCAGAAGTGCAAGGGGTGAAATATTTAATCAGGGAAAATGGTTAAATTATTTAGAAATTTATCGAGAAAATAAACCAGTTTGGCTTGATAGACAATGTTTTTTCGGAGAAAGTAATTTATTTTATTCTCTTAATGGCTTGAGAGGAAATCCTGTGATAGCAAGTTTAGTTTATATCGTCTCAGGGAATTTAGAAGACGATATTTCTACTTTACGTCATTTACTCAGGGAAAAATATGGGAATAATTTGTGTTTAGGAATTACTGCATTGCAAGAGGGTTTATTGTGTCGTTATTGGGGAGACTCTGTGAGTCAAGCAAAAGAATATTTTATTTTTATCTGGCAATTTTTAAGAGAAAAAAGAGGTTTCGATCGCAATTTTAAACCAAGAGTATGGCAATAATTGAGGCTCTATTACAGTAGTTATGATAAATTAGTAGAAAAAAATTATCATAAACCTTAACTATTAACCATTAGATAGTTTTTTCCCTAAATATTCCCGAAACTGACGCAATAATTTATTTTCTCCCATTTCACCCCGTCGCCGAAGAAAATCGACGATAATTTGCTTGGATAAAATCGGCAAAACCTGAGAATTTTCTTTTACCCCATAAACCCCATTCTCCAGACAATAAATGAGTAAATTCTCTCCATCAAAACGCCATAACTCTTTTACTCCTAAAGCCTCATAAATACTTAAGCGATTCAATGAACTACTTGTAATATCAACCTCGATCGCCAAATCAGGAGCAGGATCTATGGTAAAATCAAAAGATAGTTTACCTCGAATTAAAGACTCATTTTGGATATAATAACACTCATCAGGTTCAATTCCTTTTTGTAAATCCTGACGAATTAAGGTAGTTGAGCCTAAAGTCACCACTTCTAAACCTAGAATTTCCGTTGTCGCTTCCACTAAACGCCCCAAAAAACTGTTATTAATTTCATGTTCAGGTAAAGGTGTCATAATTTCTAATATACCCTGATTAAAAATTAATTTTTGATGGGAAGATTCCGCCAAATCCCATAATAAAGCCTGATACGTCTCCCAGCGCACTCCCTCAAGTCGTGTAATATTTTCAGATTTCAGCAAAACTTGATTAGCCATAGTTAAAGAATTCAGAATTGACTGAGTATATTTTTAGTAACTATATATTAGACTTCTCCAGAAATTATGATTTTTGAACGGTATTTCGGGCTTCTAGCCCGATTTTTGGCGATGTCTATTAATTGCCTACCATTAAAGATAAATGTATCCCTTTAGGAGTTAAAAATATGATACTGGGATCATAACTCATTTCACTGGATTTAAACCCCCCTACATTAATTATTGTTTGATTTTCAGAAATAACGATGATGGAGATACCTAGATTGATTATTGAATAAGATACACTTACTTCTATTGCTTCATCATTAGGCAAAATAACTTTCTGGGATTTTAAGCCTATAATTGTGTTTTTATCGGTAGAAATTATGTCCTTATTTACCAGTAATTCTAATTCAAATTCTTCTAAATTTTCCCATTCTTTAGAAACAATATTGCCATAACTAATATATAATTTCATTATTGTCAAAATATTAGCAAAAAAGCTGGGCATTGCCTACCCTACATTTTAGCACTTGGTCATTTATAAATATCTACCCTTAAATTAATTACAGTTTTTCGTTAATTAAGTATCGTATCTTATTTTTGCTCATTTTCTTTCATAATTACCATTTTTCTAAAGCCTAATACTACAAAAATATTCGATAAAGTTAAGAAAAATTCTGCACCCCCGTGTAACCAGTCAACATTGGCTAAACTTGTATGATAATGAATCTCTGCATATAATCCCGCAGGAATGGTAATGGCAACAAAGAGTAACAGGAGATAAAAACCCATTAACGCCATTTTTGGCACTTTACCTGATTTTGTCAGAAACCAGAGAAAACCTAAATAGGGAAATAAGGAGATAGCGAATAGATTTTCTTTACTGAAAAGATTGTTGATTATATTTTCCACTTTTAACGATATTTTAAGATTACAGAGATATGTTATATTTGAATAAGCTAGTTTGTCTCTAAGTTTACTGGTGAGAATAGCCCTTCGGCAACCTTTAACAAAAAGCAAGTCAGTTGAACTACGAATTATAAACTACGAACTGTCTAATCCTTAATCCCTAATTCCTAATCCCTAATCCCTATTTTTTGTTAAGAATCAATCAATGATGAGTGTGGAAAGTCAGGAAAAGATAATCGAAAAAATTGCTCAATTAAGGGGAAGTTTACGCCCCGGACAGGTAGAATTAACTCGGTGGCAAGGTGGGAAAATGGCGGTTTCTGCTGTGCCGGGTGCAGGAAAATCCTATAGTTTAGCTGTTGCAGGTGCGATCGCAGTTTATCAACAAAATCTGAATCAAAATCGCTATTTACTCATCGTAACTTATACTCGATCGGCTGCGGCTAGTATTAAAGAGAAAATTAAGTATATTTTAACGGAGGAATTACATTTGCCTCCATTTGGTTTTGTGGTGCAGACAATTCACTCTTTAGCCTCTAGTATTGTTAATCGTTATCCTTTTTTATCGGGGTTGCATTTAGAAGGCAGTAATCTAGTGGATGTTTCGCTTAATCATCCTTTGATTTTGACAACGGTAGAAAATTGGATGAGTCTTAATTCTGATACTTTTCAGATTTTATTAAATGGTGAAAGTAAATTTAACGGCGAAGAAAGTGAGATTTTAAGGAGAGAATCTGTATTGCGTACAGAAGTTTTACCAAAGTTCACTCACACTGTTATTAAGACTATGAAAAGTTCGGGGTGGAATCTTGATAATCTTAAAACTCTTGATGTTTTTCATGAGAATAACCTTTATCCTCTAAGTGCGATCGCATCTGAATTGTATCAAATCTATGAAAAATTAATCCATAAATATCAAGTAATTGACTATGATGATTTGATTTTAGGTGCTTTAAATGTTCTCAAAAATGATAACGCTCGACAAATATTACAAAAAGAAATAATAGGAGTATTTGAAGATGAAGCCCAAGATTCTACACCCTTGCAAGGGGATTTACTAGGCATTTTAGCCCAAGAGAATGATCAAAGCGAACCTAATTTAGTGAGAGTAGGTGATCCAAATCAGGCTATTAACTCTACTTATACCGCATCTGATCCCTTTTATTTTCATAATTTTTGTCAAGAATGTCGTCAAAAAAATACTTTTTTCTTGATGGAACAAGCAGGAAGAAGTAGTGAAGTTATTATTAATAATGCTAACAAAACTTTAGCAGAGTTTGTGAAAAAAATTAACAATAATTTAATTGATAAACAGGAGATAAAAGTTGTTAGTAAAAATGATCCTCAACCTAACTCTAATCTTACGCCAGCAGGGAAGGGCGTTGAATTTTATCAACCTGAAAAATTCTTTCAAGTCATGGATTTAATGGCAAAGAGAATTATTGCTTTATTAGATCCTAATCAAGGAGAAATTAACAGTAATTGTGCTATTTTAGTTAGACAAAATAAACAGGGCAGTTTTATCTTTAAAGAATTAGAAAAAAAATTATCTTCTTATCATATTCCCCTTAAATTAATCGGCGATCGCATCTCTTATAGTGATATAGTCAAAGAAATGTTAGGAGTTTTGCAATTTATCGCTAATCCTCATTCTCCTAAATATGTTAATAATATGTTGAGGATTTTAGCAACTCAAGAATTAATTAAAAAGCAGGATTTTAACATTTTAAGCATTTATCCCGAAAGATTTTTATACGCGACAAAATTAGATGATCCCTTAAAACCAGAACAGGAAGAAGCGAGAGAATACTGTGTTAAATTACTGAAAGCAAGTACAGAATTGTCTTCATATCAATTAATTCCCTTTATTTGTTCCTTGTTAAATTATCAAAAAAATACTCTTGCTACTGCTCAAAAACTGGGCGATCGCATCGAAAAAGAAAATAGAGGAAAAATGTCATTAAAAACCATGATCGAAACCTTAATTAATATTAATAGTACAGAGAACTTTGAAGGAATAGACACAGAAAATGATGATATTTACACCAAAACAGGGCAAGTGACTATTTTAACCATGCACAAATCAAAAGGTTTAGAATGGGATTACGTCTTTTTACCCTTCTATGAACCAGATAGCATTGATAAAGATGAGTATATTTTAGAAAGTAGCAAATTTTTAGGAAAATTAAAATTACACGATGTCATTCGTACTCAACTGCGTCAAGGCATTCACCAACAAAGATTAAACCAAACCATTCAACCTCTGTCGATTAACCAAGCATGGGAAAAAGCCAATGAGGAAAAAAAAGCCGAAGAATATCGAGTCTTATATGTAGCGATTACGAGAGCAAAAAAACTATTATGGAAGGCGAAATCAAAAGATAACTTTCAAGGTTGGCGTTATTGTTGAACTCCAGAAAATATTAATACAGGAATATTTTTCAGCAAAATTGAGTTAAATTCATTTAACGATCTCTATTAGCAATGAAATGGGGAAATTCTTTCTTGGAAACCACCTAAGCGCCCTTATTTCAGAAATTTTGGAGACATCTATTAAGTTTAACTGCGAACACCGAACACCGAACACCAAACTCAGTTCTTATGTATTAAGTCTGTTGGGCTTGAATGGCTGTAATAATAACTGTGTTAATTATATCTTCCACTAAACATCCCCTACTAAGATCATTAACCGGTTTTTTCAACCCCTGTAACACTGGACCAATTGCGATCGCACCCGTTTCCCGTTGAACCGCTTTATAAGTATTATTACCAGTATTTAAGTCAGGGAAAATTAATACACTGGCTTCACCTGCCACAGAAGAATCAGGCATTTTTTGGGCGGCTACCTCTTTATCTACGGCGGCATCATATTGAATCGGTCCTTCTATAGCCAAGTCAGGACGGCGATTTTGGGCGATTTTAGTGGCTTCTCGCACTTTCTCCACATCCGCCCCCTGCCCCGATGCACCAGATGAGTAGGAAAGTAAAGCAACTTTAGGTTCAATGCCAAAAGTTTGAGCAGTTTCGGCGGAAGAAATAGCGATTTCTGCCAGTTGTTCTGGGCTAGGATGGGGATTAATGGCACAATCTCCATAAACCAATACCCGATCGGCTAAACACATGAAAAAAATAGAAGATACGATGGCAAAACTCGGTTTAGTTTTAATAATTTGTAAGGCTGGACGAATGGTATGTTGAGTGGTATGAATTGCTCCAGATACCATGCCGTCAGCATCTCCTTGATATACCATCATCGTGCCAAAATAAGAAACATCCAACATACAATCATGGGCAATATCTAGGGTGACACCCTTATTTTTTCGCAACTGGTAGAAACTTTGGACATAATCCTCATATTGAGGCGATTCTACAGGATTAATAATGTTTAATTGATCAACATCTAATGGAATACCCGCTTTTTTGATGGCAGTTTCCACCTCAGTTTTTTTGCCCAATAGGATAATATCCACCGCCTCTTTTTCTAAGAGAATCGCCGTTGCTTGAAGAATACGAGGATCATTGGACTCTGGTAGTACAATAGAACGTTTATCAATTTTTGCCTGTTGTTCTAAGTTATAAAGGAACATTCTAGGGGTAATTCCCTTAATGGTTATCTTGTTTAACTGAGTCTCTAAAACCGCAAGATCCACATTCTTATCAAAAAACTCAATGCTTAAGGCAATTTTTTGCTGATCATCCGCCCTTAAAGTTGAATGTACTTTTTTAACTAGGGTAGCGGTAGAAAATGTGTCCGTTTTAACTAATAGTATGGGGGGAGGATCTGGCAACCCATCAATTAACCTTACGATCGCCTTGTCGGGATAATATCCCCCTGACAACAAAAGAGCCGATAAATAGGGATAATTTGTCGAATAATGGGCTTGTATCATGCCGATAATTATATCACCTCGATCGCCGGGGGCAATAATTAAGCTATGATCAGTTAACCAGTCTAGGGCATTTTGCATCTGCATAGCCGCCACTAAAACATTTGATGCTAAACTATCAAGACGATCATGACCATAGAGAATTTCAGCCTTTAATTGTTCCGCAATATCTTTAATGCGAGGACTGCTCAACCGTTGATCATAAGGAATAACCGCTAAAACATAGTTATATTGATGATAAATTTTATATAAAGCTGTTTTTAGGGATAAAGTTATATCTGGATTGGCTTTATTAAGAATAATTCCTAAAATGGAACAGCCTTTGTCCACAAAGCTATCATGGGACCAAGAAATCTGCTGTAGTGCATCTTCAACACTTCTTTGATCAGCATTTGCCAAGATAAGAATAGGGCAACCTAAATTCTGAGCAATTTCTGCATTAAGATTAAATTCAAAAGCCGAACTATCACTTAAATAATCAGAACCTTCACAAAGAATAAAATCACAGATTTTTTGCAAAGCCTTATATTTAGCAATAATTTTCTGTAAAACCGAGTCAAAATGTTGATGAGTCAATAACTCAGCTAATTCCGATTTTTTAGCCCCAAAGGACATTTCATAACTTTGTTTCAGGTTAAAATATTGACGAATCAGTTCAATATCTTCATCTAATTTGTCGGGAGAATCATCAGAAATAACAGGACGAAAAAAGCCAACTTTAGGGGTTTTGTTGAGAATCATCTCCATAATTCCCAAAGAAACTAAAGCCTTACCACTGCCACTTTCTGTTGTACTAATATAAAGAGAATTAGTCATATTTATCAGAGAAATTGTCAGAAAAACTACTTACCAGAGATAGCAAAGAATCTCAAAGCCTTGATTTTTGGTTAAATTGTATGAGTTCGGTTAAACTATCTAAATCTTATCCTAGTTTTTATTTTTTCTGGACTTTTCCTTTCTGATTTGATCTGTGAGGGGAAAGGTTTTGATTATTAGAGATCTCCAGAAAATATTAATATAGGCTCGTAGTGAGGGCTTAAGCCCTTATTTTAAGAAATGTGGTCGAAGTCTATTAGAATCAAATCTTGTAACTGTATAATACTTACCTGTTTTTTCAGTAAAAGAAGTTCGGTTATAATTATAATAAGAAAAAATAGATTGAAAGTGTGAATGACTAAATCAAATTTACAATGGTCGAACCAGTATTCGGAATCGTTAAACCATTCATCCGCCGTTAACAGTAAAGACTTAGCTTTAATGATCGCAGAAGCTGCCGACGATCGCAAAGCCGATAATATAGTCTTGTTAAATGTAGAAAAATTATCCTATTTAGCGGATTACTTTGTGATAGCAACAGGTTTTTCGCAACCTCAACTAAGGGCGATTTCCTCATCCATAGAAGATAAAATCGAGGAGAAATTCCAACGTCTTCCCATCAGAGTCGAAGGAAAAACCGACGGCAATTGGATACTTCATGATTATGGTGATGTGATTGCGCATATTTTCTTACCCGAAGCCAGAGAATTTTATAATTTAGAGGCTTTTTGGGGCGGTGCAGAAAAAATTATATATAATCCAGAATACTCCTCCGCTAATTAAAATAGAAAAATAATCCCTTTCCAGAGTATATTATGAGTCAGTCTTCTAGTAAATTTTGTCCCGTACCTTTAGAGCAACAACCGATTAACGAATACCAAGAATTAAAGGAATCATGGTTTTTCGGTTGGGTAACTCTTTCTAAATGGGGTTTTGCCCGAAAACTATTATGGATATGGGTTTGGACTTTATTCATTAGCGCCCCCATTGCCGCCGCTAGTTTTCCCCCCCAAAAAATGACTCTGATTTTCATAATTGCTAGTGGTTTGGGATCTTCTTTATTTGTTGCTTTTACCCTGATTCGTTTATACTTAGGATGGAAATATATAGGCGATCGCCTCAAAAAAACCAAAATAGTTTACGAGGAGTCTAGTTGGTATGATGGACAAGTATGGGAAAAACCCCTAGAGTTTTACTATCGAGATCAGTTAATCTTCAAACATCAAGTTGAACCAATGATTAAACGCCTTCAAAAAACAGGGGTAACTTTGATCGTTATCATGGGGGTTAGCCTTGTTTCTTTATTGATAACTACTTATCTTGACTAACCAACTTCAAATGAAGAATCTTTTTCAGAGCAATACCAATACCTAATGCTAGGAATGTGCCGAAAACGGTTAAAGGTTCTGAATACGCTAAACATACTGAAAGACTATAGTACATCCATAAACTGTCATCTATCGAGAGTTAGATCGCCCTTTCCCCTTATTTTCGCTGAATTCGGATCTCCATCAGGTTATAATGACTACCATTGCCTTTATTGTAACTTTTAATCAAAATGGATATTCATAACTTTTTAGAAAAAACTATTGGTGATTGGTTTTCTCAACGCACTACTTATCATCTCCCTGAAAATCAAGTGGATAATAGTAAGGCCAATGTCACTCTTACCCTTTTATCTCCTGATGATGAGCAACTTATCCCCTTAGCTCAACAATATCATCTTAATCTTGATTTGAGTTTAGGTGCGATCGCATCTCATTGGGATAATTCTCCCGACTGGGGTAAAGCAAAACAAACGGGGGAAAGTTTAATGTTAATATTTCGCTCCGAAGATGATCCCCATCAAGGTACAATTGTTAGAGTTCTCAATTCATCTCAAATAATTACAGGAGAGTATAGTTTAGCAGAAGATGAATCCTTGACATTAAAAATTAGAGAAAATAATCAATATATAGAAGAAAGAATTAACTTTGCTAGTGAAAATTTACGTCTAAGAAATACAATTTTAATTCAGGATAATGAAGTGCGTAAAACTATCTTTTATTCAGAAATTAAAAGAGTTGTAAAAAACTAATATAGTAAATATATTTTTCCTTTTATTAACATGAAAATTAACAAATTATATAAAGTATTTATTTTAATATTAACTATATTTATTAGTTGGAATATTAACAGTGAATTAATATTAGCAAAAACTAATACAAGTCAAACTAGCCAATTCATAGAGCCTTACTTAAGACAATTTAAAGAAAAAATTACCGAATTTACTATTAATAATGGTATTCATTTTATTGTTTTAGAAAATAATCAAGCCCCCGTAGTTTCTTTTACCACTTATGTCGATGTGGGAGGAGCAAATGAGCCTGAAGGCAACACAGGAGTTGCTCATTTTTTAGAACATTTAGCCTTCAAAGGTACAAAAGAAATAGGTACGATAAATTATCAAAAAGAAGCAAAAATTTTAGATGAATTAGATACGGTTTTTCAAGAAATAAAACAAGCAAAAAAAAATAATCAAGTCCAATTAGCCATATTAGAAACTAAATTTGAAGAATTAAATAATCAAGCCCAAGAATTAGTAAAACAGAATGAATTTGGGCAAATCATCGAATTAGAAGGAGGAGTAGGGTTAAATGCAACAACATCCGCCGATGCAACGGTTTATTTTTACAATTTCCCTGCTAATAAGTTAGAATTATGGATGTACCTAGAGTCCGATCGCTTCTTAAATCCAGTGTTTAGAGAATTTTTCCCAGAAAAACAGGTAATTCTCGAAGAAAGAAAACTGCGCACAGATAACTCACCAGTAGGGAAAATGGTAGAAGCCTTTTTAGACACTGCTTTCACCACTCATCCTTACAAACGCCCAGTTATCGGTTATGAGGAAGATATTATCAACTTAACCAGAGGTGATGTACAGGATTTTTTTGACAACTATTATGGAGGCACCAACATCACCATTGCCATTGTCGGCGATGTTAACCCGGATGAAGTGAAAAGAATGGCAGAAAAATATTTTGGACGTTTTCCCACTTCCACAAAACCGGCTAAACTAACGATAAGCGAACCTCCACAAACTAAAACTAGAGAAGTTACCGTAAAGTTTCCTTCTCAACCTTGGTATTTAGAAGGCTATCATATTCCCGATATTAACCATCCTGATTATGTGGTTTATGATATTATTAGTTCAATTTTGAGTAATGGGCGCACTTCTCGCCTTTATCAATCCTTAGTAGATGAACAAAAAATCGCCCTTTCTGCCGCAGGATTCAACGGTTTTCCGGGGGATAAATACCCCAATTTAATGTTATTCTATGCGATGTTAGCACCAGAAAAATCATTGACAGATTTAGAAACTGCTTTACATGAGCAAATCGAAAAGTTAACATCGGATTTAGTGACACCAGAGGAGTTAGAAAGAGTCAAAACTCAAGCCAAGGCGACTTTACTACGCAGTCTTAACTCTAATAGTGGCATGGCTAGACTGTTAGCGGAATATCAGGCAAAAACGGGGGATTGGCGCAATTTATTTTTTAGTTTAGACAAAATTTCTGCGGTAAGTGCGGAGGATATTCAAAGAGTAGCGAGGGAAACTTTTACTTCTGAAAATAAAACCATCGGCAAGTTAATAAATATAACTCCGAACCCCGAACTTAATTAAGCTTTTTTAGGAGATAGAAGCATAATCATATTACGTCCTTCTTTTTTTGGTCTTTGTTGAACTTCTGCCATTTCTCCCAAGTCTTGTGCTAAACGCTCTAATAATTCTTGTCCTAAATGGGTATGTTGGGCTTCTCTGCCTCTGAAATTGATGGTGGCTTTAACTTTGTCACCACTGTTGAGAAAACGCTTTGCTTGATTGAGGCGCACTTGATAATCATGCTCGTCAATCTTATAGCGCATTTTCACTTCTTTAACATCGGCAGTGTGTTGCTTTTTGCGAATTGCTCTCGCTTTTTTCTCCTGTTCAAATTTGAATTTACCATAATCCATGATACGACAAACAGGAGGATCGGCAGTTTCACTAACTAAAACTAAGTCTAATTCTTTTTCTTCGGCGAGGCGATTAGCGTCTCTGGTGTCAAAAATACCAAGTTGTTCACCTTCCATGCCAATTAATCTGACTTGGGGGAAGCGGATATTTTCGTTAATTTTCGGTAAGTCTCTTTGGTTAGTTCTTTTATTGTTGCTATAGGTCACAGGCTTTGATTATTGTCTCCGATATGCTTTCTGATTAATTGAATATAAATTAATAGTGAATGAATATGATTAATTAGGTTTTTTTTTCCTAGTCAATATTATAATTGGTGTTTGCTAATCTGAATGAGTTTTTCTTAATATTTGTCGTTGAAAAACTTTTTCTACTGGTCATTTCGTCCTATTATTAAAAAAAATTAACAAGGTTAACGGTGAATGGATACAACAATAATTCAATCCCTTTTTAATGGTTTAGCGGTGGGAAGTATTATTGCTTTGGCTGCAGTAGGTTTAACTCTGACAATGGGCATTTTACGCCTGTCGAATTTTGCTCACGGGGATTTTTTGACGGTGGGTGCTTATGTGACTTGGTTGGTTAACGGTATCGGCATCAACATCTGGTTTTCCATGGCGATCGCAGTTTTAGCCACTATGGTGATTATGCTTTTAGGAGAACAATTATTATGGAAACCGCTACGGAAACAAAAAGCTAGTAGTACCAGTTTGATTATTGTCTCCATTGGTTTAGCCTTGTTTTTACGCAATGGTATTTTGTTTATTTGGGGGGGTAGTAATCAAAATTATAATTTACCCCTCGTAGAAGCCCTTGATTTTGGGGGAGTCAAAATTGCTTATTATCGTTTAATTGTCGTTGCGGTGACTATCCTAGCAATTATTGCTTTACATTTGGTACTGCAAAAAACCAAAATTGGCAAGGGTATGAGGGCAGTGGCGGATAATATTGATTTAGCCCGTGTCTCAGGCATTAATGTCGAACAGGTAGTATTCTTCACATGGGTGTTAACGGCGGTGTTAACGGCAACGGGAGGGGGTTTATATGGGTTAATTACGGCGGTGCGTCCCAATATGGGTTGGTTTTTGATTTTACCGATTTTCGCTTCGGTTATTTTGGGGGGTATTGGCAATGTTTACGGTGCGATCGCCGGAGGGCTTATTATCGGTATCGCTCAAGAATTAAGTGTATTTGTGGTAGGCTCAGAATATAAATTAGGCGTAGCATTGTTAATTATGATTATTATTTTATTGGTACGCCCTCAAGGAATATTCAGTAAATAATTGCCCAAAACTTTTCTCAACTAATTAATTAGAAGTTTCGGCGACTACCAAAGTCAAAGTGTCAAGGAGTTTCCACATAACACTAGCTAATGGAATCAATCATTTCTTTGATAACTAAAGCCGTTGCCGGTGCTAATAAAACACCGTTGCGATAATGTCCTGTGGCGAGGATAATATTATCATAGCCCTCTAGCTTCTCAATAATCGGGGCAGATTTGCCTTCCGGACGTGGTCTTTTCCCAGTCCATGATAACATGATGGGGGCTTGGTTTAAGTTCGGACAAAATGCGATCGCACCTGAGTGTAAATCTCGCAATAACTGTGCTTGAGGTTGAGTTTCTCCTTCTTGAGTATCAGGAAATTCTACCGTTGCACCTAACCAAAACTCATCATTACCCATGGGGGCAATATGAATATCATTACCCGTAATCACAGGGTTAAAATTATCTCTATTTTGCCATCGTTGATATTTTACTAATAACGCTTGTCCCAAAACAGGCTTAATTTTGAGGTTGACATTGAAAGACTCTAGTAAGGAAGAAGTGCCTAACCCAGTTGCCACAATCACCACATCCGCCTCCAAAGTTTGATTATCTAAATATACCCATCGACAAGATAGATTATCTTGACAAATACCCAAACGGGTTACTTTTTGCCCAAAAATACACCTTACCCCCTTTTGGGATGCCCCTTTCACCAAAGCTTTAGTCAGAAAAGTAGGGCTAACTTGCCAATCATCGGGAGAATAAACTGCCCCTACCATCGAAGAAGTGTCAACTTCAGGACAACGATATTTTAGCACTGAACGATCCCAAACCTCTAACCGATAACCTTGAGAAGCCCTAATTTCCACTAAATGTTCATATTTTTGAATATCATCTTCTGCAAACAACAATTTGACAATACCATCTCGATTGTGCGGAATAGATAAACCCGTTGAATTTTCTAACTCAGAAATCAACGTCTTATACCTTTGTAAACTCGACTCTCTTAATTGCCAAGCCTTTCCTTTTGTTTTGAGACTTATAATCCCCATTAAAAGCCCTAAAGCCGCCCCTGTCGCCCCTGTGCCGGGGTTTTTCTCATCAATCAGAGTAATATCTAAATCTCGATTTTCACTCAACTCGAATGCGATCGCACTACCGACAATTCCACTACCAATAATTACAACCTTTTGCATAATTTCCCTATAATTGCATCAAAACCTGAGTTAATAGAAAAAATGTTTGTATGTCTTACTCTTACTCTCAATTGATCTCAACCAATCTCATTTTTTAGTGTGAAATAACCCTAGCTTAATTACTAATGAAATTAACTTCTTCATTCTCCGTGATATTATTTTCCTTTTGCCTCATTTCTAACATTCTTTGTTGCTGCTGTTGCTTGAAATTTTCCGCCGCAGAGTTGAGATTATTTTCGGTGTCTTCTGCAAAATCTGAGCCAGTACGGCTGTTAAAAAAATTGGCATTATGAATTATATCCATAGGATTAATCCCATCACCATAAAAAGGATTTCTTTCGTTACTTTGGAAAGGCTCGTTTTGACGATTGATACTGCTTTGAGCCTGAGTTACAGGGCTAAATAAACTAATTAACCCCATTGTCAAAACAGGGATAACAAAGATTTTATGATAGTTATTCATGATCAATAATTATATGTGATTTTTGCTGTTGTATTCTCAGACGAGGAAAAATCTCCTAGGTTTCACCTAACCCTATTTTATACTTAGTTAAATTTAATTTGGGTTTTCACCACATTAGCCCATCGTAAATCAATATTTTTAATGATAGCATGATCAAAATTACTCATAAAAATATCAGCCTTGCTTAAATGAGTATTGACTAATTGGGCATTACTAAAAGAAGTTTTATATATTTTTGCTTCCCCTAACTCCGTCTCATAGAGAATAACCTTACTAAAATCTGACTCACAAATAAAACTCTGGGTTAAATTCGCCTCACTCAAATTAGCACGGTGTAAATGAGTATTCCATAAAATACTCCCTCTCATATTGCTTAACCTTAAATTCACTCCGATCAAGTTACCATGACTCAAATCTGCATGATTCAGGTTGGCAAAACGCAAATTACTACCAATCAGATTTACATGACTTAAATTGCAATTACTAAGGTCGATCGCTTCTAAATCATAACTGTTTAAGTTCACTCCTGACAAATCAATTTTCGTTTCTGGATTTAATTCTCGCCAATGATTCCATTTTGGTACATGATGCAATAAGTCTAACCAGTATTGTTTATCATTCATAGTTATTTTTTTCTCTCGCAAAGACGCAAAGACGCAAAGGCGCAAAGATAAGCTAGTTTGCATTTTCAGTTTACTTGCGAAGGTCGCTTGAGACAAGTTAAATGGGTCTTAGCTTACTTAAACTTAATATCATTCTTAATTCTTAATTCTTAATTCCTAATTTAATAGAATGCGTCTAAATCTAAAGCCTTTGAGCCTCCTTCTAATAACTGTACAATCAATTTTTGTAATTGAGTCCAAATTAAACCACCAATTAACAAGGTTAAAGCACCAGAAACGCCATAGGATAAACTACGGTTATAAGTAAAAATTTCTAAACCTGCGGCTAAAAATACACAAATTCCCACACATACTCCCGTAAAAGGTAGGATTAAACGAGACATGGCACTCATATCAACGGTTTTGTTTTTCTTCCCTTGTTTCATCCATAAATTAACCTGTTGCTTTAATGTTGATTCAAAGGCTAAACCACAGGTAATACCGATAAAAAATCCAAAAAATAGTAACCCCAATGGAGGTTCAGGCATATTATACATATAAGTTTTAAATAGCTGATTATTAATTAGGTTATTTGTTACAAAATATTAACACCATTTGACACCATTAAAACCATAAATCATCGTTTTATCCCCTTCACAAAAATTTTTTCCGAAAAAATCCCCTGATTTTGCATAAAATCGCAAATTGTCACTGATATATCCATAAGCACCTTAAAAACATAATTCTCTTAAAACATTTTTTGTATTGTGTAAATAAGTTGTTTGTGTCCATATATACAGTAGATATTGTTCATGAATAAACCAGATTTTCCCCAAAAAACTAATGCTAAAGCCTTTGAAAGAAATGTAAAACCTAAACCCATTATTAGCAAAAATAAGAGTATTGTTTCTCAAGCTGAATTAACCGCTTCTCCTTGGGGTAAATTAACCCTTTTTCTCGATCGCACTTTAGGGGATATAACCCCTCGAAATTTCGACAAAAAAAGACAATATGCCCAATTAGCAACTATTCAGACTAAATGCTTAGAAATACTCACTAAATATCAAACAAATAATTGGAATGACTTGTTAGATAAATTAGAAGAATTAGACGATGAAGAATACGACAAAGCCGAAAAATTTTACTTCCATCTCTCTCGCAAGTATAACATACGACCTGATAAATTTTTAACTTTAAAGAATTTAACCTCACTCGTACTGATATAAAAGAAAAAGCTGCTCAAAATTTAGTCCAAGAATTAGGCGAAACAGAAAACAACTTAAGGGCAGAAATTAACAGGTTAGAAAATGAAAATCAAGAGTTAGAAAGAGAAATCCAAGACATTAAAGAAAACTCTCTCCAAGCAGCAGTTTATAAATTAGCAAAATCTCTCCAAGATGAGCAACAACAAAATTGCTCTTAAAAGAGCATTCTCGAACACACCTTCGGTATTAACTGCCTATGGTAGTAGTTTCCGTAAATTTGATTATCGTTTTGAATTAACCCCCGGTTTAACTTTTGTTTCTCAAGAGGTGGATAATTTAATTTTTCAAACCGTAGAGGAGTTAATTAATAATAGTAAATTAGCTATTAATTTAGTGGCTATTGTTAGTAATAATAATGATTATGCTCGACTTTTTAATTATCTTAAATCTAAGGGAATAAAATCTTTAGTAATTGGGAATCAAATCGGTAATAAATCGAGAGAAACTGCTGATTATGTCAAGATTTTACCTGAAGTTATGCAACCAACTTATGTCGGTATTGATTTAGGCACAACTAATACGGTGATGTCTTTGGCTAATTATAATACCATGAGAAAGGAATGGAATGCTTCGGTGGTGGAAGTGCCTGTGAAGGATGAAAATGGTAGTTTAGTGAAAAAGGCGATTATTCCTTCTGGGGTGCGTTTTACTTCCGTTGATGAGGGGGAAATTGGTGGGCATATTAAAAGTAATGCTTATGCTTTCCGAGATCAAACTGTCTTGGCATGGAAACATAATATGGGGGATAATCGTGATGGAAAACCTTTTGAATATTCCCTCACTTCTGGTAAAGTTTCCCCTGAAAAGGCGGCTTCTCAAGTTTTGAGTTTTTGTCGTCAGCAATTATTGGATAAATATAGTAGTGTGGGAGGAGTGGTAATTACTCATCCTGCTTCCTATGAGTCAGATGCGATCGAATCTACCCGAAAAGCCGCAGTATTGGCAGGTTGGCAAGAAGATGATGTTGTATTACTATCTGAACCTCAAGGGGCTTTATACGATTTCCTCTATTCTATGCAACGGGGGGATATTCCTCCTGCTTTTGATGTCAATACCCCTGCAAATATCATGGTTTATGATTTAGGAGGAGGTACTTTAGATGTTACTTTACATCAGGTGCAATGGGATAGCAATAGTAATACTTTTTTAATCAATGACGTTGCGATCGGATCTCGAACCCGTGTTGGTGGTGATAAAGTGGATCAATTAATTGCTAATTATATTCTCAAAAATGGCATAAACAATGTTAATTTAATTCCCGCAGATCGGGATAAATTGGGGTATGAATTGCCCCTTTATGCGGAGAAATTTAAGAAATTATGGGGATCTGAGTATTTTTCTGCTAATGATAAAAAGAACTTTAAATTGGCTTTTCAAGGTACTTTTTTAGATAATCAATTACCCATCCGTCATTATATTAGTGCGGATAAGATGAGCCTAATTTTAGCAGATTTACTCTGCCCTGATCTCAATTTGGAGATGTTACAGGAAATGAATCCTGAAACTGCTTTTGATGAAACACCTTTTACGGATCGGTTTGATACGTTTGTCGTACCGATTTTAGATGTGTTGTTAAAGGCTAAAGCGACTACTGGCAAAGTGCCTGAAGTGGATGCCATTTTACTCAATGGGGGGATGACTTATTTTCCTCCCATTAAAGAAAGATTAAGAGAACTTTTTGGCGATATTCCCATTTTAGATGAAGGGAATCCCGATTTAGCGGTGGCAAGAGGTGCAAGTTTGTACGCCGCAGGGGCGTTAAAATCTGTGGAAAGGGTTAATCCTACTCATATCTATTTGGAAACCAACCAAGAGGATACCATTGGATTAAGGTTGTTAATTGCGCAAGGGCAAAAATATCCTTATAAAACCAGCCTTAATGGTTTTAAGTTACCTTCGGAAAAAGAAGGTAATCTGAATTTTAATATTTGGGTGGGTATGGGTAGTAAACCCAATTTTAACACCGATTTACAACGCTCAAGAGGGGTTTTGTTGAATAAAATTTTAGCAACGGATTTACAACCGGGTGATCCTCTGAATTTGGAAGTAGAATATACTTTTGATGAGCGATTATTGTTAACTTTGGTGTCTCAGAAAAATGAGGAGGCACGATTCAAGTTAGAGGTTGCTTCTGATCATCATAGCAATAATGGTTCTGTTGCCCATACTCAAACGGTAAAGGTTGTGAGGGAAATTGATCCAAAAACTCTTATTCCTCACATTTCTCGCACTCGTAAAGGGAAGGAAATTGATCCTAATGTGCGAGTAAAATTTAAAGATTGGGAAGATATTGCTTATCAATTAGATAAGAATTTTAATAATGCTCGTTTACACGATCGCCGTCGTGATTTAGTTAAATTAAGTGCGATCGCATCTAACCGAGGGGAAATAGTCGGTGATTTACTGCGATGGCTGGAAATGGAGAGTTTTTGGGGAACTTCAAACCATCCTACCCGTACTTATTTAGCGGTGTTATGTCTAGGGGAAATCTTAGCTTCCCTCAATCGAGAAGAATCCAAGTCATTACAAGATGCTGAGATGAAATTTCAGCAGTATTTTAACCATTCACTTCCTATTTTAATTCATTCAAATATTTTTATAATCTTAACTCCGAAATTCATCAGCTATAGGCAAGATGTTTGTTTTACAGGGGAGGATTTGACTATCACTTCGCTATATCCTGCGGTTTTCATTAATTGACTAACAACTGCGATCGCTCTTTCGTTAGCCTGATCTAAAATATTCTCATTACAGGCAGTCTGGGTGATTTTATCTAAGGTTTGTTTTTGTGCCTCGCTTTGTAACTGAGGAGCGTTATCAGGTCCTAAATTAAGAAAACCTCGATCGTAATCATATACTTGGGATTTAGTGACATCAATTTTGCGATCGAGAATTTCAGGGGAAGGCAATTTAATCGTAATGGTATCCTTATTGATTTTCACATCGTTGGGGGTTATTTTACTTAAATCCAATCCAGCTTTCACTTCTCCTCTAGCAAGATAAAGTAAACTGGTTTCACCGATTACCCATTCCCCTAATTTCCGTTGTGAAGAAGTAGGTGCGATCGCATCCATGACAAAAACCGTCGTTGTTAACTCACTTAATCCTTGAATTTGTTGAATAAGTACATGAGGATCTTTTACCGTAGGTGATGAAACCTGATAGTTAAGCATACCAGTAATATTATTCCATAGATTACGAGTACCTTGCCAAGCGGAAAAAGTACCGACTGCGATAAACATAGTTAAACTACTTTTGATGAGAATAGGAGTAGCTTTAAGAAAACGGGCATTAATAAGATTATTCATAAGAATGATTTTATGTATTTACAAAATTATTGATGAGTTGATTGACATTAATCAATATAATAATCATTAACTCATAATGCTTGTTCTTAAATTCTCACATTGAGAATTATTTTATTGTTAGGTTCTGTTTTTGAGCAATTTTACTTGAATGCTAATATAACATCTATGAATAGACATATTATTTTTACTAATGGTCGAAGTGGAAGTAATTATATCGCAAATATAATTAATCAACATCCTAATGCCGTAAACTATGGTGAAGTTCTTGGAGATTGGACTTTGCCATATAAAATACATCAAAAAATTGGGATGGGGGGAAAGTCAGATATAGAATATTTAGAATACATATATAAAGACAAAGTTTTTTTTCTTTAGCACAGATTTATTCGGCAATATCCCATGCAATGAAGAAACAGACGATAAATTTTGAAAATTGGCAACAAATTAAAACTGTAGGAATCAAGGATTTTTCCATACATTTTCACAGAAGAAACTTAGAAAAATTTTTATTAGATAATGATGATCTTTTAATTAATAAAATAGAACCAAAAAGAGTTATACAAATATCTTATGAGAATTATTTTCTATCACCAGAAAATCAAAAAGATTATACTAAACAAATATTTCAATTTCTCAATTTAGATTATGGTAACTTCCACATATCCTTTGACCATCATCAAAAAATATTATCTAATTCTCTACCAGAAATTTTACTTAATTATGAACAGATTTATAACTGTCTAAAAAATACTAAGTATCAATGTTATTTATAAAAAAGTATATATTTTAAGATTAGATTATTAGTTTTTTGTTCTAATTCTAATTCCCTAATCTTACCAGACGACTTATTCATCAAACTAGCTTACAATATTTGAGAGATTAACCAACGACTATTAAAATAATATCTTGCTGATGAGTAAAAGGGCATACAGCATAACTGTCCCTTGTCAGAAGATATTTCTATAATAAATTTTTATGATAACAGAAAAAATATTCAGTACAAAAAAACCCGTCATTGGCGTTGTTCATTTATTACCCTTGCCTACTTCCGCCCGTTGGGGAGGTAACTTAAAAGCGGTAATGGAAAGGGCGGAACAAGAAGCCACTGCTTTAGCCGCAGGAGGTGTGGACGGTATTATTATTGAAAATTTCTTTGATGCCCCTTTTACTAAGGATAAAGTTGATCCTGCGGTGGTTAGTGCCATGACTTTGATTGTCGATCGCATCATGAATTTAGTAATGTTACCCATCGGTTTAAATGTCCTGAGAAATGATGCCCATAGCGGGATGGCCATCGCATCTTGTTTAGGAGCAAAATTTATTAGGGTTAATGTTTATACAGGAGTAATGGCAACGGATCAGGGGGTAATCGAGGGAAAAGCCCACGAAATCCAGCGTTATCGCCGAGAATTAGGGGAAGATATAGCTATATTTGCCGATGTATTAGTCAAACACGCTCGTCCTCTCGGTACACCTAATTTAACCAGTGCTGTCACCGATACCATTCATCGAGGATTAGCCGATGGTATTATCTTATCAGGTTGGTCAACGGGCTTACCTCCTAGTTTAGAAGATTTAGAACTGGCAAAATCCGCTTCCCTTGATACCCCTGTTTTTATTGGCAGTGGGGCAAATTGGGAGAATATCGGGCAGTTAATGACTTATGCCGACGGTGTCATAGTCGCTAGTTCCCTTAAACGTCATGGCAACATTCACGAAACCATTGATCCGAGTCGAGTGTCTCAATTTGTTGAGGCAGTTAATACTCCCCTTGTCATTCCTCAGAAAAAAGAAACTATTGAAAAGGTCAAAAATTAAATTGCTAAAATTTAGATCACCTCAGTTCGATTTAACATTATCGGTAGAGAATCAATTATGAGAACAAAAACTCCGAACTCCGAACTCAGGTCACTATTTAACTATTAAATTAAAAAATATAATTAATTAACTATGCTTCGTCGTCGAAATCAGACTTGGATACAAAAAAAATCCCGTTTTATCATCGGTGCGATCGCCATTGTGGGATTAATCTTAACTATCTACCTCACCATTACTAAACTGGCGGGGGGAGACGTAGCTTGTACCAGCGATGCCGCTAATGCCGCCGCAGGATGTAGTAGTGTCTTAGATAGTGCCTATGCTTATCCCCTTGATCCCCAAGGCAAAACAGGACCCCCATTAAGCATATTTGGTTCGTTTGCTTACCTCGTCATGGCAATTCTTGCCCTCTCACCACTGTTTATTAATCCTGATAAAAACAAACAACTTCGACTCAACTTAGAAAAATGGACATGGTGGGGGATGGCAGTGGGTAGCTTTGTCATGGCTACCTTTAGCGCCTATTTGATGTATGTATTAGCCTTTGAACTGCAAATGGTTTGTTACTATTGCATTGGTTCGGCGTTATTTTCTTTAAGTTTACTCACTCTAACTATTATCGGAAACGATTGGGAAGACATGGGACAAATTCTCTTTACAGGAGCGGCGATCGCGCTTATTACCCTAGTCAGTGCCGTGGGAGTCTATGCCAACGTTAACGTAGCCGTTGACAATCCGACTGAAATCACCCAAGACGGCAAAATTTTGACATCTCAACCCACAGTACAAGCAAAACCCCCTGTGGGTTGGGAAATTACCACCA
The DNA here is from genome assembly GCA_964409355.1 of uncultured Cyanobacterium sp. Classification (GTDB taxonomy): domain Bacteria; phylum Cyanobacteriota; class Cyanobacteriia; order Cyanobacteriales; family Cyanobacteriaceae; genus PCC-10605. The sequence continues at coordinate 14,673 of CAYPDC010000023.1, read as the reverse complement.
CATCAGGGGAATCAGAAATTGCCCTTGCCCAACATTTAGCTCAATCTGATGCGGTAATGTATTCTGCCTATTGGTGTCCTCATTGCTATGATCAAAAACAACTATTTGGTAAAGAAGCCTTTGAAAATCATGTGAAAAAAGTAGAGTGTGCCCCAGACGGCTTAGATGGAGATCCACAAAAATGTGTGGACGCCAAAATTAGAGCTTTTCCCACATGGATTATTCAAGGTGAAATATATGAAGGAGTACAATCTCTGGAAAAACTAGCCGAATTAACCGGTTATACTGGAGAACAAAACTTCAAATACAAAGTACGATAAACCTAGGTTGGGTTGATGTCAATCATCCAACCTTCGGTGATAGAAGGTGCGATCGCAGTCAGAATTGATTAAATTACTCTTTAGTATTCATTAGGATTATTTTCTAACCAAATAATTAAAAGATTTGCGGTGTAAGGGTGTTAAACCATAAACAGAGATGGCATCTTTATGTTTTTTAGTGGGATAGCCTTTATTGTTTTTCAGATCATAATGGGGATATAGTTGGTCATATTCGAGCATTTTTTGATCGCGCCAAACTTTAGCTAAAATACTCGCAGAAGCAATAAGAGGCGATCGAGCATCCCCTTTAATGAGAGATAATTGGGGAAAAGGAAAATTAGGTAACGTAAATTTGCCGTCAATTAAACAAAGATAAGGAGAAATCGATAAGCCCATGATTGCCTCTGTCATTGCCTGTAAGGAAGCCTGAAAAATGTTGATGCGATCGATAGTTTGATTATCCACCTCTACAATACAATAATTTGTCACCAGACTTTGAATGTTACTGACTAAAGCCTCTCTCTTTTTTGCTGTCAACTTTTTGCTATCCTTTACTCCTATTTTTTTTAACATACATACTTTTTTAAGAGGCATTGCTACGGCTGCGGCTACCACTCCCCCAAATAAACATCCTCTCCCTACTTCATCAACCCCCACCATTAAAAAATCATCAGAGTTGGGAGTTAGTTTTTCGGGATTAAGAAGATAGGGAAGTATGGGAGACATAGAAAAAAACTCAATTTTTTAGGATTTATGTCGAATTAAAACCAACAATTAGATAACAGTAAAGCATAGATATGAAGAAAAGTTACAAATAAATAATATTCATGACATAAATAAATAATGGTGAAAAATAGTATTTATAATAAGGTTTTAAAGTAGTTAACTATAAAATCGATAGGAAAAAAGGAAAACAATAATAGTGGCTCAACTATATTGGCAATCTAAAATTTGGGGTTTACTTCATGATCCTATTTTAAAAGCACTATCTTCGAGTCGAGATCTGAGCAGAGAAGGTAGATGGGATTTGTTAAAATGTATGGAGGATTGGCGATCGCCTAAAGATTCATCACCCCCAGAAAACGTTAAGAGAGAATGGTGGAAAAGAATTAATTTATGTGATTTAATCGCCTCGGCAAGCGATCGCACTACCATCGGTAGATTACCCCCTGAACATAGCAGTATAACTTACGGGGAAGAGGGTTTATATGTTCATCATTTATTATCAGGAAAACCACAACAAATTATTTGTGATAATTGGCATTCTCAGTTAAATAATGGCAAAAGAAAAGAGTTTTTAGAAAATATCGAAGTTGAAGCCCTACAACCGATTTTAAATTGGGAAGATGCGGAAAAAGTCCATTGGTGGCTATGGCGTTGTTACCCTGAAATTATCGGTCAACAAAATCAAAATACTAATCTGTTACCTGCCGAAACTCGTTTACCCGATGCTTCTTTGTGGAGTCATACAAGCATTACTTCGGCAATAGCAGGGGGACTAGCAGGTTATTATACTGATGATACCCAATATCCCAGTAAAGGAGAGCGTTTTAATCAGTATTCACGTCCTTACTTAACCACCTTTAGTTTTACTCCTGTACAAGAATTAATCAAAGCTAGTCGCAAGATGCGAGACTTTTGGGCAGGTTCATGGTTACTACATTATTTATCAGCGAAGGTGGCATGGGCGATCGCCTCTAAATATGGAGCAGATACATTATTATATCCTTGTCTTTATCAACAACCCTTAATCGATCATTGGTTATTACAAAAATATCCCGATTTTAGCCAATGGATTAAACAACCATCGACGGAATCTCTATTAACTGCTGGTTTTCCTAACGTTTTGGTGATGATTTTACCCAACAATGGAGAAGATGAAGAAACCATTAAAGATAATCCAGTGCGATCAGCTATAGAATATGCGAACAACACATTAAAACAAGAATGGCAAAATATAGGCAAAGAAGTTCTCGAATTTATCCAAAACAGACACGAAGGCAAAAAATGGCAAAATATAAACCTGCACACTTGGGATAGTTGGCTTAAAGCCCAATGGCAACATTACTGGGTATCTTTACCATTAGGAAGCCCGAATATAGAAAAATTGAGTATGTCACCTCGCCCAAAAAAAGGCGAAGCAGAAAAATTACCAGAAGATAGAGAATATGATCAATGGATAAATCAACAAAACAATTATGCCAATCCCCAACCATATTTATTTTTGGATTCTGAACGAGAATTTTTAGCAGCGATTTTTAACCTCAATCAAGAGAAAACCGAATCTGATAGTAATAAAACATATCGTTATAAACAACCCAACTTAAATGTAGGTTCTTGGTGGGCTAGTACATTTGACCAATTACGTTATAGTTTAAATGCGGTGAAAAATGCCCGTAACTGGCGAATACCCACAGCTTTTGGACCTCGATCGACTATATCAGGCTTAGGCTCAGTGGTGCATCCCACCATAGACGAATTAAAACCAGAATGGGTGACAGAAGGAGAAACCGCTCAATTTTGGGCAAACAATCTCGGTTTATTCGATGGCATTGAAGAATTAAACGCTACGGAGGTTTTAAAACGAGGTTTACATCAGATTTTATTGTCACAATTAGGTATAGCTAGTCAATCCGAGCAAACCAAAGTATCTGTGCTTTATCCTGACTTAAGCTCAGGTGTAGCCGGTTATTTAAAGAATTTAGCCAAACAAGGGGATACAGAAGCTATTAACCATTATCATCAGGCTTGTAAGAGTATCACCTCTAAATTTCCGTGGGCAAGTCAAGGTAAAGATGCCCCTGCCAATCTTCCTTGGGGTATTCCTTGGATAGCAAAACATCACCCAAACTGGTTAAATCCCCGTTTGTTAAATGCAGGTTGGTTAATGGATGATTTTAATTCAACTTCAGAAGATATAGAAACAGCAAAACAACAAAAACGAGAAGAATTAAGACAATTAAGAACAGAAATAGCCAAATTTTATCCTACAGGGCAAAATCCTACGGATTGGTATATTTTAGCCGCAGGAGATGGAGACGGTATGGGGGAATGGCTAAAAGGAACAAAATTAAAATCTTATGCTGATTATATTCCCGAAGCATTAAAGACAAAAATTAAGGAGAAAATGCCCGATGAATATAGAAAACCTATTGAAGATTTCTTGCAAGTGACAAAAAGAATGGGTCCTGCCACCCATAGTGCCTTAAGCCGTGCCTTACTGGATTTTTCTAATCAACTTGTACCCTATCTCACTCAAGAAAGGTATGCAGGAAGGTTGATTTATGGTGGTGGTGACGATGTTTTAGCCTATACCAATTTATGGGAATGGGATAACTGGTTATGGGATTTACGTCAATGTTTCAAGGGTGCAGATGATCCTCAAGGGGAGTTTATCAGCAAGGGTGATTACTGGCAATGGGGTAATAATCAATCTGTATCTCTTTCCCCTCGCCCTTTGTTTACCATGGGTAGTGAAGCGAGTATTAGTTTTGGAATTACGATCGCACATCATTCTGTCCCCCTTGCGATCGCCCTTGAAAATTTATGGGAGGCGGAAGAAAAAGCAAAAGAACACGAATATCAAGAAAATGGAACAAAAATAGCCAAAGATGCAGTTCAAGTAAGAGTTATCTACGGTAACGGTAATATTTTAACGGCTACAGCTAAATTTGATGTATTTCCCTTATGGCAAAAACTAATTAATTCCGAATTAGAATTAACTAGCAGTGTTTTTGAGGTAGCAGGAGAATATATTAAACAGTTTCCGATACCTGAATACAGTGCCATTATGCCTTGGGTGAAGGCTTTTAGTGAAAGAAGAACAAATTTAAAGGAGGAAAAATTAAGAAAATTTAAAGAACAATTAACGGAATTTATACAAATAATGTGGGGAACAAATCAACCTGAATTTTTAAATAAAGAAATTAGTAATTGGTTGAGATTAGGAGCTTTTATTATTAGAAGCAGAAAAATAAACACTGGTAATTTAAGTACAAAATGATCTATAGCAATCCTAAATGAGTCATGAGATTATGATCATACATGGCGCTGCGCGATCACGAAGTGGCGCTGCGCGATCCCCCCTAACCCCCCTTAAAAAGCAGGGCGTTTTCATTCTCAAAAATGTTAATTTCTCAAATTAGGTAAGGGTATCAAGTACAGAGGTTTTTAACTAATAATTAATCAATTATTAGAAAATAATTCTCCCCTCGCCCTCTGGGAGAGGGGTTGGGGGTGAGGGCGAAGAATTTTGACCCCGACTTTGAAAATACCCTGCTTAAAAAGGGGGGAACTTGATTTAAAATTCTCACAAATGATTTAGGAGCGCTATAACAAGTTTTGTTTTCTATTAAATATCTACGCTTTCAATTATTTATTACTCATTAATCAATCATGTTTTGGTACAAATTAACACCCATTGATGTTTTATTACTAAGAGATGGAAAACCTTTTAGCCCCGGTGAAAGAGCTTGGGCGGCGAGTATTTTTCCTCCCAATGGTCATACTTTAGCTGGTGCAATTAGAGGATTATTAGGGAAAAAAACCAATTTTAATTTAATCGGTTCATTTCTCAGTTTTGGAGATCAATTATATTTTCCTCGCCCCTTAAATTATGTAGGAAAAAATCTTTTATATCCTTTACCTTGGCTAGAAAGTGATTATCCTTTACAAAAAATATTATGGGATAGATTACAACCTGCTCCTTTACTCTTAAAACAACTTAAAGATCGAGATCCAACAACCAGTAAAAATGAAGAAAAAACAGGCAAATATATAGGTTTTAATCAATTAAAAAAATTATTGACAAAAGGGATTAATGAGCATCATAATGAGGTAGAATTAGAGTTAGAAAATCCAGTGGAATCCGAACCTTATTTCTCAGAGACTAGATCCCATAATGCGATCGATTCTACAACGGGGCAAGTAAAAGATAGTGATGGTTATTTTGTCGAAAATGCCATTAGACTCAAACAAGGTTGGAGTTTGGCGATCGCCTTAGATTTACAAATACCTACTCCTAACATTATGCAATTAGGGGGTGAAGGGCATCGAGTGATGATCGAAGAATGTCCCAATTTAGCTCAACAATGGCAAGAATTAACCCAACTAAGTCAAGGTAATTTTGAGGAAAATCAAGCTAATCAAAGAAAATCCCTTGCTTACTTGGCAACAACCGGAATATTTGAGCGTAAATATCAAAATAACAAAGTTTACTGTCAAGCATGGCCTTGGGAATGGAAATTAGCCCATCGGGTTAACAGTAATCAAACGATCGGTAATTTAGTTAGTGTGGCAACGGCTAAACCTGTACCGATTAGTTGTCGCATTAAAGATAAACAGAAAAACACCAGTATTCCCGCACCGCAAGTATTTGGGGCAACGGCAGGAAGTGTTTACTATCTTAATCAACCTGAATATCTTTATGCTGAAAATCCTCAAAGTCCACCCACAAAGGGTTTAGAAGTCGCTAAAAAGTGGCGGAGTTTGGGTTATTCACAATTACTTTGGTTTAAATATTAAGGAGGTTTTGACTATGTCCGATTTTCGTGTTGGTTATTTATACAGCTTATCCCCTGTACATTGTGGCGGTGAGGGGGATTTAGGTAATATTTTAGAAATTGCCAGAGAAGTTCATACCAATTTCCCTTATATACCCGGTTCAACTTTACGGGGTAATATTAGGGATGAGTTAGAAAGTATTGATACAAATATTACCGATAAATTATTTGGCAGAAAGTTAGACGATGATGGACAAATGGGAGTACATCAAGTGTGGTTTGGGGATGCCCGTATTTTATGGATTCCGATGCGCACCATGTCTCATAATAATCAAGGTGTATTTACATGGGTAAGTTGTCATAGTTTAATTCGAGATCATGCTTTAGTTGCTGGTTTACCTGCGGTTGCTTTACCTAATTGTGCTGTGGGAACTTCTGGGGGTACTTATCATGTGGCGGATGCTCAAATTAATGTTACTCCTATATCAACTTTATCTGATCAACAAAAAGGTGCGATCGCCCTTAGTGGTGATTGGAGTCCCTCTCTCGGAGATTCAGTTAAAACGGCATGGGAAAACAGTCATTTAGTGTTACCTGATGCTGACTTTCAAATTTTAATGGAACATTCGTTATGGACACAAGTAAGAAACAAAATTCAAGATTCAGGTGATCAAGCAGGGAGTGCCGAAGTATTTTGGACTGATGTTTGTATTCCTAGAGATACAATTTTCTATTATTCATGGGGTTACAGTTTAAAAGCTAACCACGAAATTACTAGGGAATATCACGATAAATTAATGGAAATTATCCAAGGTTTAATACAAGTCGGAGGACAGGCTAATGTCGGGCGCGGTTGGGTACAAGGTTGGGTAGCTAATTCTGCCTCTCCTGTAGATAGTCCATCTCAACAAACTGCAAATATTGCTAGTTAATTAATGTTTGTAGTTACCCCTTTAGGGGTTTAAAACCATTGATAAGAAAGGGCTAAAGCCCTCACTACGAAACTAAATTATTAACCACTGTGGGCAGTGCATCGCCCTACAAATTAAGAAACATAAAATTATGGCTAGACGTAAAAAAGGAAAACAAACACCAATTCGCCCGAATCATTCTCCTAATCAACCAAAAACTACTACTACTACATCATCATCAACCGTTAATCAGTCTAGTAATTCCACTAGCAATCAATCAACTTCTAGCAATAATTCAACCCAATTATTAACTCAACCCACTAGAATAATTATGGTACAACCTGAACAAATGAGCTTAACAGCCCATCAACACATTCAACATTATTTAAAATCTAAAAATAACTCCTCTTTGGAGGAAAAAGACTTAACCGCTATACTCAGATTATCTACCCATTTGAGAGTATTTGGTTTACTTTCTGCCGTTGGTTATATCAATCAAAGTAATGATCAACAAGGAGAAGTCAGACAGCGTACAGTACCCGTATGGCGATCGCTCTTAGGGCAACTGATAAACCCAGAAAACCCCCCTCAAGCCAGAGAATTAATGGAAACAGTCAAAGACATGGCAAAAGATAACCCCACAGAATATATGGTGATGTGGCGAAAATCCTTAACTTTGTCGCAATATTGGAATTTTTGGGGGAGGGCTTATACACAAAATAATTAAATTAGGACTTACGCACCAATAAGGAAAAATTGTCATTCTGAGCGAAGCGCGAAGAATCTCAGAACGTTGATTTTCGATATAAGTGCGTAATCTTGTGAATTGCAGAGTGTTTTAGCTAACCGATTTTATAAAAATTTTTAGAGATATATTGTGTAGATAATGCCACAAATAAAAATAATTTTCTACCAAGATCAAAATGGCAAAGTTCCCATATTAGAATGGTTAGATAGACTTCCCCATAAAGTACAAACTAAATGCTTTGTTAAGTTAGAAAGATTGTCAGAATTAGGGCATGAATTAAGAAGACCAGAAGCTGATTTATTAAGAGATAATATTTATGAGTTGAAGATTGGTTTTCAAGGTATAAATTACCGAATTTTATATTTCTTTTATCAAAATCAAGCTATTATTGTCTCTCATGGTTTAACTAAAGAAAAAAGAGTGCCTCCTCTTGAAATCGACAAAGCTATAACTAACAAAAATAAATTTGAACAAAATCCTGAATTATATACTTATTATCAAGAACTATTATGAACAATACTAATATGACCAATGACGGTTTACAGATTTTATATAATCGTTACTATAAAGATAATTTAGAGCGTCAATTAGAACTTGAAAAAATGCGTTTAGACGATCGAGTTTCTAGGGAAATAACCAAAGTAAAAAAACTCTATAATCTCTCAAATCAAGACTTAGCTAAACTCATTAATACTGATCAATTAACTATAGATTCTCTGGAAAATGGAGATTATGAGGGAGATTCTTTTTTAATGTTAAGTTTAATTGCTAATGCTCTAAAAATGGCTGTCAGATTTGAGTTAGTTTCGGCTTAATAATTTATTTGCTTATTGTCAATTTATCACTAAAAAATATGTTATATACTGCACCAAAACTGATTGAATTATTAGAAAAACAGCATCAAAACAGAGGAAAAGCTGATTTATTTAAACAGGGAATATTTACTATTCAATGGAGGGCAAAATGTGGTTCTCATCCTCATCCTGACTTAGAAACCATGATTCCTGCGAGTGAACCTTGTGGGAAATGGGAACTACACAAACAAATACCAAGATATGATCCTGTTATAAATAAAAAAGGCGAGATTGTCAGAAATAAAAAAGGTGAAATAGTTAGAGTTCAACCTTTGGAACAATATTTAACGGAAGTGCCAGAATTACCTTTTAATGGTTATCTTCCTGCTTCGAGTATTCGGGGTTTAGTGAGGGCATGGGCAACGAAACAAGGCGGTGAAATTAAATTAGAAATGGAGCGATTATTAGGTAAACAGGAAAATGACACTATTAACGCTGGAAAATTTGAATTTTTAGACGCATATCCCCTTGAACCAACTAAAGTCAGTATTGATATTGTCAACGAACAACAAAAGTTTCAAGTCGATCACGAAGGTCAATGTAAACCTCATCCTCTATACACTTTAGGTAATGGCAACAATAAAATTAGGGTAAAAGTTGCTATCCGAGGAATTGAAGGAAAAGTTACAACCGAAGAAGTAGCGAAGGTGTGGGAATGGGTTGAACAAGCCTTAAGTTTATATGGTGTCGGTAGTCGCACTGCATCGGGTTATGGAGCAATTCAAGCTAATAGTAAACTCAAATTAGAATCACAACCTAATCATAAAACCAAAACTTTTACCTTTAGCCTTTATAGTCAGGGTTGCGGTGGTGCTAGTGTAAAAGATATACAGTTACGCCCTTCCCACTGGCGAGGATGGTTGCGATCGTGGGTGTTACGATTTTTATTAGGAGTGATGTCCAGGCAAGATGCAGAAAAAACTCTAGGGGAGTTAATGGGTAGTATTAACGCTGAGAATGAAAATGGCTCTCAAACTGGTTGTTTACGGCTAGAAATGAACTTACAAAAATTAGACACAGAAAATAATCAATGGTATCTTGAATCGGAGCATAGCCCGGATTTTTACCTCTGGGAAGGGGATTTAAAACTAACTGCACCTACTAATATCCTCAATAAAATTATTTTACCCATTGTTAAGTTTGCCGTGAGTGTTGGTGGCGTGGGTAGAGGGTGGCGAAGACCTTTACATATCTTTACAATGAAAACAAAAAAAGGAAGTTTTGAAGCATCAAGAGGTTGTCATTTAATTCTCAATCATAAAGTTAAAGATAAAGCCAGTGGCGAGGAAAAAACGAAATTATTTGCTTTATCTCCTAATCAACTGCAAACTTGGCAAACGACTTATGATAGTTGGCTAAATTCTGTGAGGGAAATTTGGGGAAATAGGGTGCGTATTGGTGCTAACAATAATTTGCGGAGTGAGGTATTTTCTCCTCAGACTTGCTCTGTTTACGTTGTACCCTATCCCGATGAAGATCCTCTCGATCGACAAAATAATACATGGGGTGATTTTGACTATGTCACTGATACTCGTGGGGGAGGAATGGACTTGATTTATCAACCTACTTATAAAAGAAGGCAAGATGTAGGGGGAAATGCAGGGGGTGGAGGTGCTTACTGTTCATGGGTTAGCATTAAACGGGTTAATGTGGCTCATCCTGAAATTAACAATTCTCTTTGTCAAGAGGTTGTCTGTATTTTCATGGGGGGAACTCCAGTCAATAACCGTAATCATTTAAGAGCGAGATTTTTAGGGGATTTAGCTAGAATTAATGGTAGTCGCCATTTATTTGGTTTAACTCCTCCGATTCCACAATAAATAGTTCATTTTATTATATTCAATGTATAAACTTAAATTTATAAACAAGTTCTCTCCCAGAAAAAATAGATGATTATTCAAAAAGTTAGTATGTGGGGCAACTCGTTAGGAATTAGACTTCCCCAAGCCATAACCGAGCAAATTAAATTACAAGAAGGAGAATTAATTAATATTTCTGTTGAAGGGAATCAAATTATCCTTACCCCCGCAAAACCAAAATATAACCTATCGGAATTACTGAAAAATGTAACTCCAGAAATGCAACATGATGAGTTAGATTGGGGTGAATCTGTGGGGGAAGAAGTTTGGTAAAAATCGATAATCGTATTCCCAAACGTGGCGACATTATTAAACTGCAATTAAATCCTCGTACTGGTAGCGAACAATCTGGTTATCGTCCGACGATCGTCATTTCACCTTTTGATTATAATCAAATTTCTAAAATTATTTTAATTTGTCCGATTACCAGTCGTAAAAAAGGATGGGTTTTTGAAGTTGATTTACCTCCACAAATGCAAACTTATGGAGTTGTCTTAGTCGATCAAATTAGAGCAGTTGATTGTAGTGTTAGATTAGCTGTTTTTGTGGAAGAATCACCTCAAACTTTAATTGATGAAGTTTTAGCTAAATTAGAAACTTTAGTTACTAATATAATTTAACAATTAACTTAAATTTATGTCTAAAAAAAATACTATTTTAATTGCTACTATTGGCACTCGTGATTTAGCGTTATATTGTGAGGATTATAACCAACAATGGCTAAATGTCGGTAATGCTTTTCAATCGAATCTTGAGGAAAAAGAAAGTCAAGCGGTAAGGGTTCAATATCAATTAGAAAAACAAGGTAGTTTTCGGGAAATTACACAATATTTATTAGAAAATTGGGAAGTTTATCAGGATAAAATTAAGCCTATTATTATCGGTAAATTAGTAGAGGATTATCAAGCAAGAATTGACACGGTTTATTTAATTGTAACGAATCAAGAAGGGGTTGCTTCTCCCAGATATTGCGAAAAAGATAGTCTTTATTCGGGAGAAGTTATCAAAAGGTATTTAGAAAAAAACTATAATTTTAAGGTCAAAATATTTAAACAAGGGCAAAAGAATGAGAACCCATCGGATTTTGAGCAAATGTTTAAGTGGTGGCAAAATTTTTGGGATGTAATTGATCCTAATAATAAGAAAGATTTAGATTTATTATTATGTTTAAAAGGTGGAGTTAATCAGTCATCGGAAGCTGCAAGAATTACTTCGATTACCAGATTTGAAGAAAAGGTGACTTTTTATGATTTTAAGGAGGATGAAAAACTTAATTTAGCTGGTAAACCCTCTGTTTATACTACTCCTTTTAAGGGAGTTAATTATCTGTGGAGTCGCAAACAAGCAGAGGCTTTAAGTTTATTAGAAAGACACGATTATGCGGAGGTAAATTCTATTCTTTTACCTTATTATCAAGATAGTAATAATGAGTATATTCGCAAATTAAAACTTTATTTGAGTAAGGCGATTAAGTGGAATATTACGGATTTTGATACTTTCATTAGTGGTTTACAACAGATACCTAATGATAATTGGTGGTGGAAGGGTTATGAGTCTGCTTATTTGGGTTTTGTGCGTTATAAGCAAGGCAATAATATTGAGGCTTTTTTCCATGCTTTCCGTGCGATCGAGGGTTTAATGAGTGAGTTAATTACTTTTAAATATAATGATTATGTTATTTTTCCTAAAGGTGAAACGCCCTATTTAAGTTCAAAAATTTGTAATAACAATAGTCCTTTTCCAGAATTTAAAAATCAGCATGGTTTATTCAATCAAGATGGTAGAGTTTATCTCTATGGTGGAGGTTTAGATTCTTTAGTAAAAATTGCTTTACCGCATATTAAAAATGATGCTCATTGGACACGCTTTTTTGTTCATATTAAGCCGTGGCGAAATCGAATATTTCATCGTTTGAAACATTTAGAAAAGGGTGATTTATTTAAGGTTTGTTGGGAAGTGCAAGATGTACAGAAATGGAAAGAGAAAATTTTATACTATTTAAACTTCCTTTCTGGACAAAATCATTCTAGTTTGGAAGATGCTAGTTTTATGGCAAAGTACCATAATGAAATCATCGAGTTAATTCAAAAGTATCAACCCTAGTAAATAGAAATAATTACAAAAACACTTAGCGACGGATAACAAAAATGAACTCAAAGACTGATTCTCTCGTTCTATCCCTCGATGTAACTGCTATATCACAATTCTAAATTTGATTATAGCGTTTTTCATGATTACGAGGTACAAAATTAAATTAGAGTCGTCCCGATTATAAAGATTTGAGTGTACCTCATAAGGGTAGAAATTGCTATAGCAATCCGTTATGAGTTGTGAGAATACTATCCCCCCTAACCCCCCTTAAATAAAGGGGGAATTTAGTTGAAATTTCTCATAAATGATTCCTGATTGCTATATAAAAAATCAATTATTATAAAAAACAGTAATATTTTTTATCTTGATTGAGTTAAATTTATTTAACGGTATCTATTAGACGTGTAATGAATTACACGTTGGGTTAACGGTTATAAATATTAATCCCTCTGTGTAATAAATTCCACAGCTAACAGTTTTCGTTCAATAAATTGAACTAATATAATTTAATTTAAAATCATGAACAAATCATTAAAAGGACATCTTATTAAAAACATTGCTTCCGCATTTATTAACGGTTTAATTACCCTTATTTTATTGTTAATTGCACCCCTTGGACTAGCATCAGTAATATTTATAACTTTTATGGTGACAGTTTCTACTTTTATGGTGACAATGACCTTTGATTTTATTACTATATGGCTACTTAATTCCTCTCGTGAACAATATTTCGATCGCCCCTTAAATGATCCCTATAATAATCCAATAACCCGACAAAATAATCCTAATTTATCCCGAAGAAATGACGACATTAATTTATAGTTCTCCTCTGCTGTGGGAGAGGGGTTAGGGGTTAGGGTTTTACTAAATTCATAAAAAAATGAAAACTTTATATATCTCTCAACAGGGGTGTTATGTTTGTTTAGAAAAAGATTTATTATTGATCAAAAAAGATAAAAAAATTCTTAATCAAGTACAAATACCCCTCCTTGAACAAGTATTAATTTTTGGCAAATCTCAGATCACAACACAGGCAATAAGAGCTTGTTTATTTAACAATATTCCCATTGTTTATTTATCCCGTATGGGTTATTGTTATGGACGCACGATCGCCCTAGAAAGAGGATATCGACAACTATCCCGTTATCAACAACAGGTAGAATTGTATCATAAATTATTAGTAGCTAAAGCTATTATTAAAGGGAAATTAAATAACTCAAAAATTCTCTTACAAAGACAATTAAGAAGAAAATCAAATTTAGATTTACAAGACGCTATTAAAACGTTAAATTATCTTCAAGATAAAGTAAATCAAGCAGAATATATTGATAAAATAATGGGCTATGAAGGAGTAGGAGCAGCAACTTATTTTTCAGCTTTTGGACAATGTTTAAATAATCCTGATTTTACGTTTTATTCTCGCTCCCGTCGCCCTCCTACTAATCCGATAAATGCTCTTTTAAGTTTTGGCTATCAGGTATTATGGAATCATTTATTAGCCTTAATTGAGTTACAAGGTTTAGATCCTTATTATGCTTGTTTACATGAAAGTAGTGAACGTCATGCGGCTTTAGCTTCTGATTTAATCGAAGAATTTAGAGCGGTAATTGTGGACTCTTTAATACTTTATTTAGTGAATAAAAACATCATAAATGCCCAAGAAGATTTTATTTTTCGTGATGGTGGTTGTTTTTTAAACGATTCAGGACGGAAAAAATATTTACAGGCTTTTGTAATTAGAATGGAGGAAATTATTACCAATGAAAAAGGAGAAAAAGAACCCCGTTGGGATTTATTAATGCAACAAATAATAAAAATGAAACAGTTTTTTTATAATCCCATTAATGGTTATCAACCCTATTTATTAAGATAAAATCCTATGCTTTTTTATGTGATTTGCTATGATATTCCCGACGATAAAAGACGCAAAAAAATATCAGACTTATTGGAAGGTTATGGTTCAAGGGTTCAGTATAGTGTTTTTGAATGCGTTTTACATGACAAAAAATATCGAGAATTACAAAAAAGAATGAAGAAAATTTATAAATCAGAAGAAGATAATTTAAGGTTTTATCCTGTATCTGGTCATACTTTTGCTCAGGTGGAAGTATGGGGCGTTGGTGCTGAAATTACTAAACCTGCTACCTCTGTAATTGTATAGAAATGTAACAAAAATCGATGGATAATCAAAATGCCCTCAAATCCAGTAAACTCGTGTTATCGGCCGATGTGTTGCCGTACAAAGGTTTTAGCGATTTTAACTTGACAAAAAAGGCAATTACAAGTTATAGTTTTGCTATCGGCCGAAAAGTGCTTGTGGAATTAAGACACCATCAGCATCCTACGGACAGCCCTCTCCCTTTATGGGGGAAACTAATTGAATGGAAAC
>CAYPDC010000022.1:0-43531 GCA_964409355.1 uncultured Cyanobacterium sp. | reverse complement strand
AACTCTCTCAGTGATGGGAGAATCCCCGCACCTTCAGGTCGGGGCGAATGTCAATCATTGCTGTTACCGTACCTCGTAACAGTAAAAATTGCTGTATCTATTTTTTTGCTCAATATCTCTGAAGTTTAACTCCGAACCCTGAACTCCTAACTCAGTTAAACTTGACCATGCTCTGCTAAAATTTTTTCTAATTTAGCTTCTTCTAACTTGCTGATAATTCTTTGAGATTCATGTAAATCTCTTTGGGTTTTACTTAAACTAATAGTTGAACTAACGGAGAAAGCTAATCCCATACCTAAATAAGCCTTAATCCATAAATCTACAGGCAAAAAGAAAATACCAAAACTCATTCCTCCCACGGAAATGATAAATGATAACCATGTTTGAGCTACCCATGCACTACTATGACCTTGATTAACGTTATCTTTACTCATTCTTTGATTCATCCCAATTAATAATTTACCTAGCATGATTATAAATAGGATTAATTGCTTTTTACGGGGGGTTTATGACAGTTTTTCAAGTGTCAATTCTTCTGAATTTCGGGGGTTTAGCTATATTAAGTTTAATTAAAGTTACTTCTAGTTGTTTAATAAAGCCACTATCACGGTTAAATATTTGCTGATTACCGCTAGGATAAAGTTTTTCAGGAAAGTTTGATTCTCTTTCCAAAAAAGCAAAGGCTTGTCTAAATTCTAGGGGATTAGCTTCAATCGGGGCACAAAAATGAGCAGGGATGATTTGCTTAAATTGCCATGAAGCGACATTATTTGCCCAATTAATCACTGCCGAAGGATTTTGAGGAAGAATTAGAGTTTCGAGAATCGGTGCGACAAATGGTTTCTCTAAAGTTGCAATCGCCTCAAAAGATTTTTGCCACCCCCACCGCCAACGGAAGGGAAATAAGCCAAAATAGTTCTCACGGGAGCGATTAGGGGCTTTAAAAGCCTCTTGTAGCAACTGTTTGAGAGGGGCGGTATCCACCATACTAGGGCGAAAATAGAGGGCAAATAGACAAATTCTTTGCCATCCCTTGAGACGATTTTCGGGGGTATCTTCGAGTTTATCTAAGGCAGTTTCTCTGGCGTGAAAGAGGAGAGGGAAAGGATTTAATTCGAGAATAGCAGGAGGATGAGAAGGAATTTTGATGACGGCATCGGTAACTAAAAGGGTTTCTGTGGCTTTGTGTAGTAAAGCAACTTCCGCAAATGAGCCTTTACTCAAGTCGATGTCAACCATTGCATATTTAAACTCCTCTGCAAAAGGCGTTTCTCGCCAATCTTCGGGCAAAAGATAAGTGCGTTGAGGAGGAAAACCCAACCACGCTAGGGGCAAATTCAGGGGAAAACTCCATTGGCTAGGCGCACACCAAATTTGAGCTTTGGGAAAACAACGGGCAAAAGGGGCAACAAAGATTTTATGCTCTAGTCCTGAACTGGTAGAATGGATGATGTATTTTACTTCTCCGTGTTGTGCCTCTAATTCTCTCACTAACTTAACACATTCTGGAGTAGGTGCGATCGGGCAATAGACTAATAAACCCCCTTGCTCTAATTTTATTACTGTCATGCGAATCGGCACAACGGCATAAAGCAATCCGTGAGGTTGCTCAAAAGTCCATAAGGTATCCTTGACAACTTCTTGTCTGACAGTTGCCCGTTGTTGATAAGGATAAAGGGGGAGTAAAAACCACCAACCCCATTTTTGCTCTCGTTTTTTACTCACAAATCAAAGAAAAATTAAGAATTAAGAGAATTTTACTAGGAATGATATAATATCAATCATAACCTGTTATTAGCCTTTTAAGGCAAGATGAGTGCTGCGTAGCAGTTTTTCTCGGAATCACACTTTTCAAAAAATGTACTTCAAAAAATACACTTGTTAAAAAACCCCTAAATCACGGAAACAAAGACGAGTTAACTCAATTCGGGCGAGAGAATCTTTCTTCTGACGAATATCAATATTAGTAGAAAAAAAGTAAACTCTTTCACCCTTTTCCACATAGCCAACATACCAACCGATATTCTGTTTCGAGTCATCTCCAAAACCAAACCATCCCGTTTTTGCCCTGATAGTATAATCGGGAGTCTGCTCACTAATCATAATATCCTTAACTGTAGTCATAGTTTTTTCAGAAAAAGGCAAATCATTATGATAGAGACGACGAAGAAACGCAATTTGATCTTGAGGAGAAATTTTTAAAGTACCATAATGGTAGATTCAGCTTTTGATTGACTCGAAAAAATAGGTATTAGAAGCAAAAAAGAAATGAAGGTAAAAACAGATATTTTCGATTTTAAATTAACTCTTAGCATATTATTCACCTAACTACCACCTGACACCCAATACCTAACTCTTTCTCACTACTTAATGTCTAATAATTCTACATCAAAAATAAGAGTAGCATTGGGAGGAATCGCACCACCCGCACCCCTTACACCATAACCCAAATCGGGAGGAATAATTAAAGTGCTTTTTGTGCCGACACTCATTTTCGCTACTCCTTCATCCCAACCTTTGATTACTTGCCCTACTCCTATGGTAAAGGTAAAAGGCTGATTGCGATCGAGCGAACTATCGAACTTTTTGCCTCTAGTAAATCCTTCTTCAGCTAAATAACCAGTATAATGAACTACAACTTTTTTGCCTCTAGTGGGGGTTTCTCCGTTTCCTGTTTCCTGCTCAATATACATTAAACCTGTTGAAGTAGTCTCTGCTTTTGATAAATCTATATCCATATTCCCTGTTGATTGAAGTTGATTAGCAGATGCAATTTTCGATACATCCTCAGCAATTGTAGCATTGGGCCGACTCATTTCTTCAGCAACAACCTTTGTTTTACTTTGACTCAGGAAAAAGGAGCTAATTAAAAACACTGCACACACAATAACGATACTTAAACTAATAATAATCGGTTTCATAAATTTAATTTTAAATAGTATGTTCTCTAATTTTCCTGCCTTGCAGAATTTTTCTTAATTCTTAATCCTTAAACTGCCGGTAAAAATTATGATTTTTCCCTGTGAAACCCAGCATCTTGCCTGTGTTTCTGTCAGATGTCTATTTATAATAGTCCGGCGTTGGAAAGTCCGAGGATAAAACCCGTCCCCAAAATATGCCCAAAACTTAAGGTTGCTAATAACTCAGGAATACCAAAATTTTTCCATAAAGCAGGTTTGCCTACGGGTAAATCAGGGCCAACTCCAGCATTTTTAATGGCAAAACGCCCGATAAAAACTGCTACTAAATTGGAAGCAATCATCACGATCGCCACGTTATAATTCCATTGTACTGTTTGAGGAATATTGGCTAAAAAAGTTAATTCTATGGGTGTCATTGTCTTTTTCTCGTTTGATTTATGTTAACTATTTTGCTATGGTAATAGCTATATTTACCTTGATCTTTAAGATCTTAAATAAGATTAACCATTTTTATTACTTTTTATCATTAATTTTTATTACATTTTTATTACCTAAAACCGCTTCTTAATACTATGCGTCTAAAAATATGTGGTATTACTAACCCAGAACAAGCAGAGGCGATCGCATCTTTGGGTGTTGACACATTAGGGTTTATCTGCGTCAAAAATTCTCCTCGCTATGTTAATGCCAAAGAAATAAAAGCTATTACAGACAAATTACCCTCGGAAATGAGTAAAGTTGGGGTTTTTGTCAATCAAACGGAGGAAGAAATTGTCAACATAGTTCAAGAAGGGGGTTTGACGGCAATTCAACTTCATGGAGACGAACCCCCATCTGTGTGTGCTAGATTGAGAGAATTGTTACCAGATTTAGAAATTATCAAGGTATTCCGCTATCAAAACCGAGATTCTTTAGCTCGTTTAGATGATTATTTATCATTAATTGATACAATCCTCTTAGACACTTATCAAAAAGAAGTCTATGGAGGAACGGGTAAAACCTTTAATTGGTCTGAATTAGTGGATTTTCGCCCTTCTCGCCCTTGGTTATTAGCTGGGGGTTTGAACTCTGAGAATGTTCTGTTAGCATTAAATACCTTAAAATGTGACGGGCTTGACGTTTCTAGCAGTGTGGAAAGCCAACCAGGGGAGAAAGACTTAAATAAGATTAGACAATTATTGGATCATCTTAATTCTGTTAACATTCCCTTATAATAGACTTCTCTGAGAATCAATCAAATTATAAATTATGGCGTTGATGAATTAGGGTATGATTTAGGGGGAAGGGGTGATGAGGGGAAGGGGTGATGACTTATCACTTAAAAACGAGATTCATCCCTTAAATCAGCAATACCTAAATCATGAATTATAAATGATGAATTAAGCTGTAAAATTTAGAATATAAAATAATAGAAATTAGAAATATTAATATTCACTCGAAATATTTTCGACTTTTTTCTTTCCGTTATGTTGCATCTAGTATTGTTCTTGCAATGACCTTAAATTCATTCTTCTCATCCTACCATGAATAGCGATCACACAAAAACTACACTCCAAAAGGATTTACAACCAATAACTCATGTTTTAGTCTTAGAAGATGATTCTTCTCGACGCACCATTATCTTAGAGGAAGCCAATTATTCCATTGGTAGAGATCCCCGCAACAAGATTGTGTTATCATCAAAAAAAGTTTCTCGTTTTCATGCTACTTTATTAAGACGTACAGATACAAAGAATCGTAGTTTTTCCTATTGGTTGCTTGACGGGGATTTGCAGGGAAATCGCAGTACCAATGGTATTTTCATTAATGAGAAAAGATGTTTGGTGCAAGAGTTAAAGCACGAAGATTCAGTTCGTTTTGGTTTTGAGGTTCAAGCTAAATACTATGTTTTAAATAGCGTTGATGATTTATCCTCGTTACAATCTGGGGACTTTCAAAAAGCCCGTGATTCTGAGGATAGCACGGGAGATCTTAAAACTCCAGCCAATGCGAAAAAGACGGTTGAAAAGGTAAATAAACAAATAAATAAACAAACCTTAGTTATTTCTGAGGCAAATTTAGAGTCAGAAAGGAATAATCAACAAGATTCGGAAATTGCCAAATTAGCCTCTTTCCCCGAACTTAGTCCTAATCCGATTATTGAGTTAGATTGGAATGGGAATATTACTTATCTTAATCCTTCTGCGGTGAATAAGTTTCCCGAGTTGAAAAATAATGCGGAATTAAACAGTCATCCTTTGTTATTAGGATTGATTGAGAATATTTCTACCCATGGCAAAAATAATAAGTTATTTGTACGAGAAATTCAGATCAAAGACCAGATTTTTGAGCAGTATCTTCACTATTTATCCGATAAAAGATTAATTCGTAGTTATATTTTTGATTTTACTAAACGTAAGGCTTTAGAAAATCAGTTGGAAGAAAGTCAACAACGGTATCGTGCTTTCATTAGTCAAACAAAAGAGGGAGTTTTTCTGGTAGATGCTAATACGAAGAAAATCTTGGAGGCTAATAATGCTTTAGCAGATTTACTCGGTTATAGTCTTGAAGAAGTTTACTCTTTGAAGTTATATGATTTGATTGATTTATCTACCGCCGTTTTAGATGAGCAGGTGGATTTTATCTTAAAATCAAAGAAAGATAAGGGGGTTGTCCGCAAATTTGCCTATTGCAGTAAAAATAGGTTACCCATTGAATTAGAGTCCAATATTATTTGGATTAGTTACGGTGATCAGGTTATACTTTCTTTTACAGTACGCCCTGTTAACAAAAATGTTGATCAACAAACTTATATTCAAGAAGAGGGTTTATATGATTTAGCAACAGGGTTGCCTAATCGTCAGTTATTTTTGGAACAATTAAAAACTGCCATCGCTAATCATCGTCGGCAAAAGGGCATATTATGTATTATTTTCCTTGAATTAGAAATTTTAGAGGATGGGAAAGATACTCTCGGCTATAATTTAAAATCTGCCATTTTAGACGGTTTTGCCAAGCGTTTAAGGGCATCTCTAAGGGGAGGGGATACCGTTGCCCATTGGGAGTCTTCTCAGTTTATCTGTTTATTACCTCACGTTAGAAGTGATCAAGATGTAGGGCGAATTTGTACAAGAATGTTAGATTCTTTAAAACCACCTTTCTTTTTGGATAATCAGAAAATTCACACGAAAATTGCCATTGGGATTGCTTTAAAAGAAACCGAGGAGAAAACTGTGGAAACGATCTTCAATCAGTCACAAACAGCATTGTTGAAGAGTAAGGAAACTGGAAAAAACAATTTTAAGTTTTTTGAGCAACAAAAACAGGAAAAAGTTGAACGTTTTTTGCGCATTGAAAAATTATTGACACACGCTTTAGTTAGAAAAGAATTTACTTTACAATATCATCCCCAAGTTGCTATTGATTTGGGTAGAATAACGGGGATAGAAGCCTTAATTCGTTGGAATCATCCCGATTTAGGTCGTGTTACTCCTGATCAGTTTATTCCTATGGCAGAGGAAACGGGGTTAATTGTGGATATAGGGGAATGGGTGTTAGAAACTGCTTGTCGTCAAAGAATTGCTTGGCAGGGCGATTTTCTCGACGAGCAACCTATCTGTGTTAATATTTCTATTCAGCAGTTACAACAACCTAATTTTGTTGTGATGGTAAAAAGTATTCTTGAGGAAACTAAATTGAATCCTTTTTTATTAGAATTGGAAATTAAGGAAACTACTATCGCCGGAGATACTCCTGCTATTATGAAAATCCTCAAGGAGTTAAAAGATTTAGGGGTAAGAGTTGCCTTAGATGATTTCGGCACGGGTATTTCTAGTTTTGGCTATCTGCGACAATTTACTTTCTCTACTTTAAAACTCGATCGCCCTGTTATCCAGAAGATGCGATCGAACCCTCAAGAACAAGCCTTAATTAATGCTATTATCATCTTAAGTAAGAGTTTTGACAACTTAAGGATTATTGCCGAGGGAGTGGAAGAAAAATCGCAATTAGAGGATTTAGTTAAACTCGGCTGTAAGGAAATACAAGGTAATTGGTTAACTCCTCCTTTAACGGATCAAGATATGACCAAATTTTTAGCAAATTATGGCAATATTTAAGAACTATGAACTAATTCTTAATTTTTAATGTCTTCTTTTCTTTTCCTCCCCCTCTCCCCCTCTCCCCCTCTCCCCCTCTCCCCCTTCTCCCCTCAACTTAGATAAGATAAAAACTAGCTTAGAATTAAGTTATGTAAATCAACCTAGAAGATTAAGTTAAATTAAGATCCAAAAAAAGAGAATGATTCTACCATACAAGGTATGAGGGAAAAACCCTCAACTGTTATTATTATGTAAGAAGAAACATGACAGCAACCTTGACAGAAAAAACAACTTCAGAATCTGTAAAAACCTCTTTAAAAATTGCGATTCCTAGAGAAATCTATCCTTCCGAATGTCGAGTTAGTGCCACTCCTGACACAGCGACTAAATTGCAAAAACTCGGTTTTACCGTCTTAGTGGAAACCCATGCAGGAGAAAAAGCCAATTTCAACGATCGTGCCTATGAAGAGGTAGGGTGTACAATAGTTGAAAATAGAGAACAACTGTGGCAAGAAGGGGATATTATCTTAAAAGTGCGCCCTCCCCAACCAGAAGAAGTAGGATTATTAACTCCTGAAAAAACCCTCATTAGCTTTATCTATCCTGCCCAAAACTCAGAATTATTAGAGCAATTATCCGCAAAACGGGCTACAGTGTTAGCAATGGATGCCGTGCCTCGCATCAGTCGTGCGCAGAAACTAGATGCTTTATCGAGTATGGCAAATATCGCTGGTTATCGTGCCGTCATTGAGGCAGCCAATAACTTCGGGCGATTCTTCACAGGGCAAATTACCGCCGCGGGAAAAGTGCCTCCTGCCAAAGTTTTGGTAATTGGTGCGGGGGTAGCAGGATTAGCCGCCATTGGTGCGGCAAAAAGTTTAGGTGCGATCGTCCGTGCTTTTGATACTCGACTAGTAGTAAAAGAGCAAATAGAGAGTCTTGGCGGTGAGTTTTTAGAGTTAGAATTTGCTGAAGATGGCTCTGGAGAAGGAGGTTATGCTAAAACCATGAGTAAGGAGTTTATCGAGGCGGAAATGGCTTTGTTTGCTGAACAAGCGGAAGAAGTTGATATTATTATCACAACGGCTTTAATCCCCGGTAAACCTGCACCGAAATTAATTACGGAAGAAATGGTGCGGAGTATGAAAGATGGTTCAGTAATCGTGGATTTAGCCGCAGAACAAGGTGGTAATTGTGAGGTGACAAAACCGGGAGAAATTTATCAATATCATGGTGTCACCATTGTTGGTTTAACGGATTTACCTAGTCGCATGGCAAGTCAATCCAGTCAACTTTATGGCACTAATTTATGGCATCTACTCAAGGATATGGGCGGTAATGATAATTTTACTGTTAACCTTGAAGATGAGGTAATCCGAGGTGCATTAGTCACCTATCAAGGGGATATTACTTTTCCTCCCCCAAAAATTGCTCAACCTTCCCCCACCACCACAACTCAACCAGAGGCGAAAATTGTTACTGCGGAGAGTAAAAAAGAGAAAAAGGGTAATGGCGGTTTATTATGGGCGATTTTAGCTATTTTAGCCCTAGTTGGTGTTGGTATCGGTGCTCCAGAGTCTTTCTTGTCTCATTTCACTGTCTTTATTTTGGCAGTATTTGTGGGTTGGCAAGTTATCTGGAATGTTTCTCCTGCTTTACATACTCCTTTGATGAGTGTCACTAATGCCATCAGTGGGATTATTATTGTCGGGGGGATGTTGCAAATTTCTGGGGGGTTGACTTCTCCTACTACTATACTAGGCGCGATCGCAATCTTAGTGGGTACAATTAACATTTCAGGGGGATTTTTAGTTACTCAGAGAATGTTGAAAATGTTTAGAAAATAACAGAAGAATTAAGACAAGAGGTGTCAGGTGTCGGGTGTTGGGTTAAATCCAAACTGTTAATTTATAACAATTACATTTTTTGTCATCGTTAATCTCTTATATTATATACCTTATAGCGATTATTTTTTATTAATTTATAATAGCTACTGTTGAGTAGCCTATTTTTTGGAGAAGTCGATGGGAGAAAATACTAAAATTTGATAGCTAATTAAATCAAATAAGCTAAAATATTCTAAGCCTTTTGCTGTCATTAAATCATTAAAATTATTAATAATTAATTTGTTAATTACTGGATATGTAGGTTGGACATTTTTATTTATATCTATAACTTGATCCAGTTTGAATCCCCTCTTATTAGCTATATCTTCATATTCTTTAATGCCAATAAATTTTACTTGATTAGTCGCTTTTGAGCCATAGGTATCGGTAATTAAACGACTCAATATTTGTTTCTCAAACCACAACCAAAATTGATTAATTTTCGGGTTAATAATAAAGTCAACTATGATTAATTTACCGTCATCTTTGAGGTTTTTTCTTACTTCTTGAAAAAATATTTCTCGACTAGGAAAAGCAAAAATACACTCAAGGGCGATGGCTTGATCGAATCTTATGGTAAAATTAGGTAAATCACAGGCATTAGCGTTAATAAATTGAATTTGATTGCCATTTTGAGGTAAAATAAGTTCCCTAGCCCTGATAACTTGAGCATTATCGATATTTACTCCCGTTAGTTGTAAATCCTGAAAAGAATCATTAAGTAGGGAAATCGTGCCACCAAAACCGCAACCTGCGTCTAAAATGCTCATTCCATCCCCAATTTCTGCCGTTTCCATGACTAATTGAGAAAGATTATTAGCTGCGATCGCAAAGTCTGTCAAAGTATTTTTAGCATCCTGCGGATTTGCCCAATAACCCCAGTGAATATGTTTACCGAAGGCTTTTTCCAACTCGGTATCTTCAGCGAATTTGTCTATCAGTGCGTCAAAATAACCCATTTTAAAAATTAAGAATTAACAATTAACAATTGAGAGGTGTCAGGTTTCAGGTGTTTTTAAATAATTCTCCCCCATCACCCCTTCCCCTCATCACCCCATCTCCCCATGCCTCCCTAACCCCTAACTCCTTCCGGTTGATAAATCAATAAATCAAACCAAAAAGTAGTGCCTACCCCAACCTCACTAATTAAGTGAATACGACTATTATGCTTTTCCGTGATGTTTTTGACAATAGATAACCCTAATCCTGTGCCTTCTAAAGTATGCACTCTGTTTTCCACTCGGAAGAAGCGATCGAATATAGCCTCTTGGTCTTCTTGTGCAATACCAATCCCCGTATCCGTTACTTCTACTCGCACATGAGTAATATCATGGTCATTTTCGGGATCGCCTTTAACCCCATAAGCCTTAACGGTGATTTTGCCCCCTTCATTAGTGAATTTAAGGGCATTTCCGACTAAATTGGTGAATACCTGCAACAATAGGTCATAATGTCCCCAAATGGGCGGTAAATCGGTTTCTATCTCTGGGATAAGTTCGATATTTTTATCTTTAGCATTCAGTTGATAGGTTCTTAAAGTTTGCTCTATGGGTTGCACTAAGTCAATAGGTGCAAATTGATAACTACGAGATGATTCAAGGCGAGATAAGTCTAAAACATCGTTAACTAAACGGGTTAAGCGATCAGTTTCATGGTTTGCGGTTTCTAAAAACTCTAGTTTTTCACTCTCAGTTAAGTCGTCTCCATATTCAAATAGTGTCTCAATGAAAGATTTTATATTAAATAAAGGGGTGCGCAATTCGTGGGAGACATTGCTGATAAATTGGCTTTTCGCCTCGTTTAATTCCACTTCTTTGGTAATATCTTGCACAGTCATAACGATACCCTTGATATTTTCCCGATTTTGGTCTAATACTTGAGTTAAGAGTATGCGGAAGGTATGATGATTTGGTTTGGTTAAACTAACAGTAAATTCTCCTCTTGTGGGTAAAATATTGCTATTACTATTATTGTTTTCTTCTTTTGGATGTTCGTCATTAGATATATTTTCTAAGGGTTGTTGCAGTTGTTGAGTTACTTCTTGGGGAAGGTATTCTAAAAGGTTTTCCCCTAATATGTGGGTTTCTTCCCAACCAAACATTTTTCTGGCAGTAGGGTTAACTAACACCAGTTTTAATTGAGAGTCAAGTAACATCGCACCATCGGCAATGGTTGCCACGAGGGTTTCTAATTTGGCTTTTTCGGCGGTTAATTCTTCTATATTTTGCTCCTCATATTTCTCTAGTCTTTCAGCCATATCGTTAAAACTTTGGATTAATTCCCCTAATTCTCCCCCTAAAGGTAAATCAATGCGTTGTTTAAAGTTACCTGCGGCGATGTTTTTTACCCCTGTCAGTAATTCTTTGATGGGTTGGGTAATGGTTAAGGCATTGAATACTCCTCCTAAGATTACCATTGCCCATATAGAGATAAATACCGCAATGGTGACATCTCTTGTCAGGTTAGAGGAAGCGACAACGGTAGGATTAGGATTAATACCAATGGCTAATACCCCTAAATATTTATTCTCGTTGGAAATAGGTACAAAAACATCGGTGACAATACCATCAGGGGTAAGATGTTGTCTGATAACGGGGATATTTCCCTGAGGATTATATTCTTCTGGTAGTTGTAGTTTCCTTTGGATACTAAATGAGTTTTTTACTTCTTGTTGTGAGAAGGGAATGCCGAATATTATTTCCCCTTCTTGGTTACTATAAATAAGATAACGAACACTGGAAGTGCTATGAAAAAATCGCCCTGAAAATTGGGCAACTTCTGTTAAGTTGTCTTCTGCTAATAGTGGTGCTACGTTACTGGCTAATAATAGTCCTAAATCTCGCCCAAAACGGGTATCATTCATTTGTGCATCTTGTTGAATGGAGTTGACTGCCCAAAAAGTAAGACTGCTCATAAACAAAGATACTACCAAGGTTGCGATGGCCATTAATTTAGTTTGTAATGTAAATTCTGACCACCAACGGGCGATAATTTCTTTAAACACTTGCAAGAGATCTATAGGTTAATGAATAATTAAGAATGAATAATGAATAGTTGATAGTGAATAATTAACAAACAATTAAAGTTTATCATTTATTCTCTAAATCTTTTTGAGTCTTTAGAAGTTGAACGGATTTTATGTATGTTGTATTAAGGGGAAGTATTGTTATGACTTTACCCATTAATTACAGTGCTTTTTTATTTCTCGCAAAGACGCAAAGAAACTAAAGCGAGAATCTTAAATAGGGTTTAAGGAAATGAAAACTGCTGTAAACTATTTTTACACTATTCTGATTCCTCAGTGCAAACTTATTTACTAACGATGAAACTAAATCCTAACACTATCTTTTTATTAATTGTAGCATTAAGTTTGACGGGAGCAGTTGTTTTCTCGGAAATTAGACGGGATGGTTTTATTTTAACTACGGATAACACTCAAGAAACGGAAATTCCCTTAATTTTTCCTTTTCCCAGGGAAGCAGTTAAGAAGATTGATTTAACCATTGATGATAATAGGATTAGTTTTGCCAAAACTGGTAATAATCCTTACCCTTGGATGATGATAACTCCTGAAAAAACCAAAGCCAGTGACGCTGCGATCGCATTTTTACTTAATCTTCTTACCAGTGCGGACAAAAAAATTGAATTGTTAGCAACAGATAATCTCAGGCAAGAATATGGTATCAATGATAATTCCCCTATGATTACTATAACCCTTGAAGGGCGCGATCGCTATCAAATCATTTTAGGCAATCCGAATTTTGATGATACTCAAATTTATGCGGAAGTTATTTTTCCTGAAAAAGATAAAATTCCTGCGCAAATCTATTTAATTTCTAAAAGTTTTCAATATGCACTCTTAAGAGATTTTGAGGAATGGAAACAACCTTTGAATTAAGAATTTTATGTCAAATTTATAGCAAATATAAATGAAAATAGAACAAATAGAACTTTATCATCTTTCCATTCCCTTTATTTATCCTTTTAAATTTAGTAACGGTGTATTATCTGCCCATGAATGTTTAATTGTTGCGGTTAAAAGTGAGGGTTTAATTGGTTGGGGAGAATGCCCTGTTTTTCCTTTCCCTTTTTATACCTATGAAACTATTTCTACAGCTCATCATGTTATCAAAGACTTTTTAATTCCTCAAATTTTAGGCAAGCAAATTAATAATCCTTATCAGGTCAAAAATATATTTTATTGTATTCGTGGTCATAATATGGCAAAATCATGCTTAGATTCAGCAATCTGGGATTTATCTTCTAAGTTAAATAATCTCAGTTTATCTGAATTGTTAGGAGGTCATAAAAAAAGCATTAAAGTGGGAGTTAGTGTTGGTATTTATGAAAATTCAACAGAATTATTAAGTAAAGTTGATAACTATGTTGAGCAAGGTTATCAAAGAATTAAGTTAAAAATTGCTACTAATTATGCTATTAAACCTTTACAAATTATTCGGGAAAAATATCCTCATTTAATGTTAATGGCTGATGCAAATTCGGCTTTTTCTCTTGCTGATATAGATTTATTTAAAGCCTTAGATGAGTTTAATTTATTGATGATTGAACAACCTTTAGCTTATGATGATTTATTAGATCATGCTCAATTACAAGCCTCTATTAATACCCCTATTTGTCTCGATGAAAGTATTAATACTGTTAATGACACCAAAAATGCGATCGCTCTTAAAGCAGGAAAAGTAATCAACCTTAAACCTTCGAGAGTCGGAGGCATTACTAATGCTTTAGAAATCCATAATTTATGTGC
The DNA here is from genome assembly GCA_964409355.1 of uncultured Cyanobacterium sp. Taxonomy (GTDB): domain Bacteria; phylum Cyanobacteriota; class Cyanobacteriia; order Cyanobacteriales; family Cyanobacteriaceae; genus PCC-10605. The sequence continues at coordinate 29,877 of CAYPDC010000022.1, read as the reverse complement.
AGAAGCAGGTATAAAATTATGGTGTGGCGGTATGTTAGAATCTGGTATTGGTAGGGCAGCAAATTTACATTTAGCCAGTTTAAATAACTTCATTTTTCCCGCCGATATTTCTGCCACTAATCGCTATTTTTACGAAGATATAATTCAGGAAAATTTTACCCTCAATAAAGATGATTCTACCATTGATATACCCCAAGGATTAGGTATTGGTGTTGAGATTGATCAGAAAAATTTTAACAAGTTTAAATCTTCTACAGTAGTTATAATAAATTAATAGTATTCATATAATTATTAAAAGGATGAATCGATATGAAATAAAAATAATAGGTTTAGTACAAGGGATCGGATTTAGACCTTTTATTTATAATCTTGCTACCCAATTAAACCTTAATGGTTGGGTTAATAATTCCTCTGAAGGTGTCACTATTCACATAGAATCTAATCAAGAAGAATTAAGTCTATTTATTGATAAAATTAAACAAGAAAAACCTGCACAATCTGTTATAATTGATATTATCATTACTCGGTTAAATTTTTATGGTTATCAGTCATTTAATATTAAAGAATCAGAGGGAAAAACCCATAATATTACTACTCCTATTTTACCAGATTTGAGTACCTGTAATGACTGTTTAAAAGAACTTTTTGACCCTGAAAATCGTCGTTATCGCTATCCTTTTATTAATTGCACTAATTGCGGTTGTCGCTATTCTATCATTGAAAGTTTACCCTACGATCGCGCCTTCACCACCATGAATCAATTTAAAATGTGTGAAGAATGCGAGAAAGAATATAAAAATCCAAGAGATAGACGTTTTCACGTCCAACCAAATGCTTGTGAAAAATGTGGTCCTCACATAGAATTATGGGATAAAAAAGGAGAAGTTATAGCGAAATTTGATCAGGCTTTAATAGCTACTTGTGACTTAATAAAAATAGGTAATATTTTAGCAATTAAAGGATTAGGCGGTTTTCATTTAGTGATTTCAGCTAAAGATAAATCAGCCGTAAAAAAACTGAGACAATTAAAAAATCGCCCTGATAAACCCTTTGCTTTAATGTATCCTAATTTACAGACAATTACCCAAGATTGCTACGTTTCGGAAGGGGAAAAAAAAGTATTATTATCTCCTGCTTCTCCCATTGTTTTACTAAAGCGAAAAAAAGATAGTAATTCGGGCTTAATTTGTACCGAAGTTGCCCCAGATAATCCTTATTTGGGTGTGATGTTGCCCTATACTCCTCTCCATCATCTACTATTAAAACAGTTAAATTTTCCCATTGTTGCCACCAGTGGTAATCCTAGCAATGAGCCTATTTGTATTGATGAGAAACAGGCTTTAACTAAATTAAATTTTGTTGATTATTTTCTAGTCCATAATCGCCCAATTTTTCGCCCTGTGGACGATTCCATTGTTAGAGTTATAAAAGACAAAATCATCACCCTTCGATGTGCTAGGGGTTATGCTCCTTTATCTATTCCCGTAAATAGTCAAGATAAGCCCCATTCTGAATCTGAAAATATTATAGCATTAGGAGGACATTTAAAAGGTGCGATCGCACTTAAAATTAATAATCAAGTTTTCCTCAGTCAATATTTAGGTAATTTAGACAGTTTAGAAAATCAAAATTTATTTAACGAAACTCTGAATAATTGGCAGGAAATATATAAAGTTAAACCTGATTCTATAAGGTGCGATCGACATCCTGATTATTATTCTACCCAATACGCAGAAGCATTAATTAATAATGATAATCAAGAGAATATTTTAGGGCAAAAATTAGACAAAAATCAACCAATATCTCTTATAAAAGTACAACATCATCTAGCCCATATTTATAGTGTTATTGCCGAACATAAATTAAAATTACCCTTATTAGGAATAGCTTGGGATGGCACGGGATATGGATTAGATAACACCATTTGGGGGGGAGAATTTTTCTATCTTAGTGAAGATAAAATTCAGAGAATAGCCAGTTTTAAACCCTTTCCTTTATTGGGGGGCGAAAAAGCCATCATTGAACCAAAAAGAATTACTTTAGCCTTATTATACGAAACATTAAACCCAGATGAAAAGATAGATAATCTCTTAGCAAATCTCGAAATAAATAACTACTTTACTCCTCAAGAGTTCAAAATATTATTACAGATGCTAGAGAAAAAAATTAATAGCCCATTAACCTCTAGTGTCGGGCGTTTATTTGACGGTATTTCTTGCCTATTAAAACCAAAAGAAAAAATAACTTTTGAAGGGCAAAAAGCCATGGAATTAGAATATATGACTAATGATTTTATCACATCAGAAATCTATCCTTTCCATTGGCAGTATGAGTTAAATAACTGTAATTATATTAACTGGTATCCTCTGGTAAAAAATATCATCAAAGACTATCAACAAAAAAAACCATTGTATTTAATTTCTGCTAAATTTCATCAAACCTTAGTCAAAATTATTTTAACTATTACAAAACAAGTTGGATTAACAAATATAGTGTTAGCAGGAGGTTGCTTCCAGAATAAATACTTGTTAGAAAATACTATTAATGCTTTAGAAAAGGAAAAATTTAACCCCCATTGGAATCAAAAAATACCGATTAATGACGGAGGTTTACCATTAGGACAAATACAATTATACTCAGTCAAGGAATATAAAGCAGGGTTTTTTCAAAGTCGGCATCAAAACGCCTATGTTTGGGAAGGGGAGAAAGGGAGAGAGGGGGAAGAGAGGCAAGAGGAATTTTAGAAAAACCAAAATTATAACCTTGATTTTTCTTAACTTTATTTTAATCTAATCAATCCTATTTTTTAGAAAAAAATATGCACAAAAAATAAAATAATGTAGAATGAAAGTCAATTACAGAAAGAAAAAAAAAACTATGGTTCAATCAATTGAAAGATCTGTAACATTGACGACAGAAGAACTAAAAAAAATAGATGCTTACTGGCGAGCTTGTAATTATTTAGCCGTTGGGATGATCTATTTACAAGATAACCCCTTGTTAAAAGAACCCCTCAAACCTGAACACGTCAAAAATCGTTTATTAGGTCACTGGGGATCAAGTCCGGGGTTAAGTTTCGTCTATGTGCATCTTAACCGTTTAATCAAAAAATATGACCTCGATATGGTCTATTTAGCAGGACCCGGACACGGCGCCCCCGGTATCCTTGCCCCTGTTTACCTTGAGGGAACTTATTCGGAAATTTACACCGATAAAACCCTAGATGAAGCAGGAATGCACAAATTTTTCAAACAGTTTTCCTTCCCCGGACACATCGGTAGTCACGTTACCCCAGAAACTCCCGGTTCGATTCATGAAGGAGGGGAATTAGGTTATTCTGTTTCCCATGCTTACGGTGCGGTATTAGACAACCCCGACTTAATCTCTGTGGTAATGGTGGGAGATGGGGAATCGGAAACAGGTCCTTTAGCGACTGCTTGGCATTCCAATAAGTTTATTAATCCTATTCGTGATGGTGCAGTATTGCCCATTTTACACCTCAACGGTTACAAAATTGCGAACCCGACCATTCTCTCTCGTATTTCCCATGAGGAATTAGAGGCATTATTTGTGGGTTATGGTTACGAACCTTACTTTGTGGAAGGGGATGATCCCATGACGATGCACCAGAAAATGGCAGAAGTGTTGGAAGAATGTGTAGGCAAAATTAGGCTAATTCAAGAGGAAGCTAGACGCACGGGAGTGGCAAAACGTCCTAAGTGGCCTATGATTGTATTTCGTTCCCCTAAAGGTTGGACTGGTCCTAAAACCGTTGATGGTCATAAAGTAGAAGGATTGTGGAGAGCTCACCAAGTACCTATGGGTAATATGCACGGTAATCCCGAACATTTACGGATGTTAGAGGAATGGATGAAAGGCTATAAACCCGAAGAATTATTCGATGAAAATGGTACTTTAATTGCTGAATTACAAGAATTAGCACCCAAAGGACACAGACGCATGAGTGCCAACCCTGTAGCTAACGGTGGCTTGTTGCGTAAAGATTTGAACTTGCCTGACTTCAGAGATCCTAAATATGCGGTGGATGTAGTCGAACCGGGTAAAATCGAAGTAGAAAACACCAAAATCATGGGCTACTTTTTACGGGATGTCATGGCAAATAATATGAACTCTTTCCGTGTATTTGGACCTGACGAAACCGCTTCTAACCGCTTAAACCCCATCTATGAAGTATCTAAAAAAGTCTGGATGGCGGATTACTTACCCGAAGACGAAGACGGAGGCGAATTGTCTCCTGATGGTCGTGTAATGGAAATGTTAAGCGAACATACCTTACAAGGATGGTTAGAAACCTATCTTTTAACCGGTCGTCACGGCTTATTCCACACTTATGAAGCTTTTGCCCACGTTGTGGATTCCATGTTCAACCAACACGCTAAATGGCTAGATATTTGCAAAAATAAAGTCCCTTGGAGAGCTCCTGTATCTTCTTTAAATATCTTACTTTCTTCTACGGTTTGGAGACAAGATCACAACGGTTTTTCTCACCAAGATCCGGGTTATGTGGATTTAGTCACCAATAAGAGTGCAGACGTGGTAAGGGTTTACTTTCCCCCTGATGCTAACTGTTTATTGAGTGTCACCGATCACTGTTTACGCAGTAAAGACTATGTTAACGTTATTATTGCCGATAAACAAAAACACTTGCAGTTTTTAAACATGGAAGATGCCATCAAACACTGTACCAAAGGCATTGGTATTTGGGAATGGGCGAGTAACGATGATGACGGTGTTTCCCCCGATGAACCCGATGTAATCATGGCTTGTTGCGGTGATGTACCTACGATGGAATCCTTAGCGGCAACGGCAATTTTAAGGGAAGAATGTCCCCATATCAAAGTCCGTTTTATTAACGTTGTAGATTTGTTTAAACTTCAGGATGAAACGGAACACCCTCACGGTTTATCAAAAATCGACTTTAAAACTCTATTTACCGAAGATAAGCCTATTATCTTTAATTTCCACGGCTATCCTTGGTTAATTCATAAATTATCTTACCGTCATGTAGGCCCTCGTCTCCATGTGAGAGGATATAAAGAACAGGGTAACATTAATACCCCCTTAGAATTAGCCATCCTCAACCAGATCGATCGCTTCAACTTAGTGATTGATGTTATTGATCGTGTCCCTAAACTCGGTTCCCGTGCGGCATACTTAAAAGAAAGAATGAAAAATGAAATCATTGAAAACTTAAATTATGCCCATACTCACGGTATTGATAAACCTGAGATGACTAATTGGAAATGGCCCTATTAATTTAATGGGCAAATAGCAATGTAGTGTTTGAATATGTAATGTAAGGGTTGAATATATTCAACCCCTACTGGGTTTTGATTGTTTTTAGGGAGATCAACAAACTAGAAATTACCGTGAGATTCGATCGCACCTTTTACCTTGTCAATCACTTCCACAACTGCGATCGCACCTAAGTCACCAGAGGCACGGGTACGGATACTAAGAGTATTGTTTTCTACTTCATTCGCTCCGACAACCGCCATCACAGGGATTTTTTGTTTCTCCCCATTGCGAATCATCTTAGCCAATCTTTCTCCAGTGTTATCTACTTCTGCACGGATACCGAGACTTAACATTTTTTGACAGACCTCTTGAGCATATCCCGAAAAATCATCGCTAACGGGCATTAAACGCACTTGAATCGGTGCTAACCAAAGAGGGAAATCCCCCGCATATTCTTCGATTAAAATGCCAATAAGACGCTCTAAAGAGCCAAAAGGCGCACGGTGAATCATAATCGGACGTTGACGGCTACCATCAGGGGCAGTATATTCCAAATCAAAGCGCTCAGGTAAGTTGTAATCAACCTGTACCGTACCTAATTGCCATTCTCTTTCTAAGGCATCTTGGAAGATAAAATCGAGTTTAGGACCATAAAAAGCCGCTTCCCCTTCTGCTTCAAAGTAATCCATATCGAGATGTTTAACGGCGTTACGGATGGCATTTTGGGCTTTTTCCCACACCTCATCACCGCCGATATATTTGTCAGAATTGGGATCTCTGAAGCTCAGACGGGCTTTAAAGTTCTTTAATTGTAAACTCTTGAATACTGATAAAATCAAGTCAACGACGCTGAAAAATTCCTTTTCCAGTTGATCTGGAGTAACGAATAAATGGGAATCGTCAACGGTAAAGCCTCGCACTCTAGTTAAACCGCCTAATTCTCCTGATTGCTCATAACGATACACTGTACCAAATTCCGCTAAACGCATGGGTAAATCACGGTACGATCGCAACTCACTTTTATAGATTTGAATATGGAAAGGGCAATTCATGGGCTTCAAGACAAAACCCATTTCTTTCTCCGCTTCCTCGGCATTATCCGCCATCATGGGGAACATATCTTCTTTGTAGTTTTGCCAGTGACCAGATATTTTAAACAAATCTACCCTACCGATATGAGGACTAACTACCTGTAAATAACCTCTTTTGATTTGTTCTTGTTTCAAAAAATCTTCAAGAGTCGATCGAATCAAAGTACCTTTAGGAGTCCACAAAGGTAATCCCGGACCAACGGGATCGCTAAAAATAAACAATCCCAACTCTTTGCCTAACTTACGGTGATCTCTTTTTAAGGCTTCTTCCTTACGGCGTTTGTATTCTGCTAATTGTTCAGGAGTTTCCCAAGCCGTACCATAAACCCTCTGTAATTGCTTATTATTGGCATCTCCACGCCAATACGCCCCTGCAACACTTTCAAGCTCGATCGCCTTGGGGTTAAGATCTGCTGTAGTCTCAACATGAGGACCTGCACACAAATCCCACCATTGATCTGCTAAATGATAGATAGTAATAGGTTCTTCTTTGATACTATCTAAAATCTCTAATTTATAGGGTTCGTTAATATCTTTAATTCTCTTTTGGGCTTCTTCTCTAGTAACAACCTCACGAATAACAGGCAATTTTTTGTTAATAATTTTCGTCATCTCCTTCTTAATCGCCTTGAGATCGCTTTCTGCTAAAGGTTCGGGTAAATCGAAATCATAGTAAAAACCCGTTTCCGTCCAAGGACCGATCGTCACCTGAGCATTAGGGTATAATTTTTGTACCGCCATTGCCATAACGTGGGAGGTGGTATGACGAATTTTCTTTAATTCTTCTGATTCACTGGTGCGCGGTAATTTAATCGCTTCTTGATTGGACATACTAACTTTATATAACGATGAATCAATACTTAATAATTATGATCTTAACTGAAATTAAGAGTTTTAATAATTGAATTACCTTAGAGGCAAGGCAGTTTATAATAAAGATTGGTTTTTCGATGACGATAAATAATGAGTATAGATCAAAAACACCCTTTAGGGCATATTGATAGAGAGATAATTAAGCAAATATTTGTGGAGGGAAAAAGCGATTATAATTTAGCGGAAGTAGCGAGGCTAAAGATACGTTATCACAATTTTCCGGGGGCAAGAGATATTCAATATGATCTCGATTCGATTTTACAGCAATGGGAAATGACCGAAGAAGAATTGTTCACTGAATCGAGAAAATTGCATCAAAATCAGTCTATTTATCGCAAAAAAGTTAAAGGGGATGATGATGCGGAGGATTGGAGTTAAATCAGTTAATAATGAATAATTCGGAATTGATTTGTTTTTCGATCGAGTCTATTTGATTGATTAAGTCTTTACTCCTATACCAGTAGCAAGATAAGCAAATTTTGATAAAATGCAATGGATCAATTCAAGTTACAGGCTTAATATGGTTTTCTCATTTCATCCACCCCTAACTATTGGTGATTTAGGTTTAAATACCTTTTTTGCAGAGATTTCTATAGAAGAAAATTTACAACAGTTTTTGATTGTTTTATCTGTTTCTTTATCTGTTGCTACCATCTCTCGTTTTTCTAGTTGGTTTCGACAAATTCCTTACACTTTACTCCTAGTAATAGTAGGTTTAGGATTGGCTTTTGTTAATATTAGATTAGTTGATTTATCCCCTGAATTAATCTTAGAAATATTCTTACCACCATTATTATTTGAAGCCGCATGGAATATCAAATGGGATGAATTAAAAAAGAATTTTCTGCCTGTGATTCTTTTGGCTACCATTGGGGTAATTATTTGCATCCTAGGGGTTTCTTTTTCCCTTAGTCACTTTACTTCTATGCAAGTTGCGATCGCACTTCTGGTGGGAGCAAGTTTATCAGCGAGTGATCCCGTGGCGGTGGTGGCATTATTTAGAGAATTAGGTGCTAGTAAAAAACTGACAACTTTGTTAGAAGGAGAAAGTTTGTTAAACGATGGTGTTGCCGTTGTTGCCTTTGTTTTATTGGTAGGAATTCCTCTGGGAAACAATACATTTTCTCTGACGAATTCCATTACTCAATTTAGTGCTTTTGTGGGAGTAGGAGTCGCTGTCGGCTTATTAATCGGCTTTGGAATTTCTTATTTAACCCAAAGATTTGATTTACCATTAGTTGAACAATCATTAACATTAGTATCCGCTTATGGGGTATATTTAATCACGGAAAAACTAGGTGGATCTGGGGTAATTGGAGTTGTGGTAGTGGGCTTAATTTTAGGTAATTTTGGCTCAAGAATTGGGATGAATCCTCGCACCCGTTTAATCGTTTCTGAGTTTTGGGAATTTCTAGCATTTTTAGTAAATTCTATCATCTTTTTATTAATAGGTGATCAGATTAATTTTGCTGATTTAATTAATAATTTAGACTTAATTTTTGTAGCAATTATTTCTTTGATTTTTAGTCGTTTAATTACTGTTATTATTTTGTCTTTTATTAGTAACTTAATAACAGTAAATAATATTAATTTACGAGAACAAACTATCCTTTGGTGGAGTGGTTTAAGGGGTTCAGTTTCCATTGCGTTGGCTTTAAGTGTACCTACAATTTTATCTCAACGTCAAGAAGTAATTGAGACAGTTTTTGGGGTAGTCTTATTCACTTTATTAATACAAGGGTTAACTACCAAATTATTTTTAGAAAAGTTAAATTTAATTGGCAATCAAGTCCTTAAACAGGAATATTCTGAATTATTAGCCCGAAGAATTGCTTTAAATAAAGTCTTGGATTATTTAAAATCTATTCCCATCGATAAAACTCCCGAAATTGATCCTGAATTTTATGGTTATGAAGAAAAGTTAATTGAAGGGCAACTCGAGAATATCAAGGAAAAAATAGCAGATTTACAGCAAAGAAATCCAGAATTTAAAACTATTTCCATGAAAAGATTAAGGGAAATCTTACTTGATATTGAAGCGGATACCTATGCAGAATTAATTTTAAAGGGAGAATTAAATAAGGATCTTTCTCCGATTTTGCAGGAAATTATCGCCAAAGAAAATAGCTAATAATTAACTTTATAAAACTTGGCTCTTCTACTTGCGAAGTTATTGTAAGTCCTATTTGGAACTTATTTTGGCTAAACATTAACATCCTCAGCGTAACTATAAACCTCAATGGCTAAGTCTTTAGCTACGGTTAACGCCCGTTGATCTACCATCGGGGAAATAACTATTTTACGGTTAACCTGACGCTGATAATGTTTTTCATAAAATGCTACCTTGCGATCGAACACATACATTTCCGCTTTTCCCATGGAAGATTTTATTTCACAGACGATTACTATACCATTTTTGATGATAACATCAATTTCGATTTGTTCTGGTCTGCCAAACACTTCTCCTTCTTGATCGAAATCATTGAGATTAGAAACCTCTACTCCAAAAGATTCTTCAAGAATACCTTTGAGGGCATTACGAAAACTACCTTCTGAATACAAGCCCCATCTTGAACCTAAAGCTCCGATCGCGCTATCGTATTTTCTATTGAGTTTTTTGATTTCTTCTAAAATAGACTTATTATAGTTATTTTGTTCTTCCCATTTCAGGTTTTGTTGATGAATGAAGTTATCGAGACGACGATTATTTTCCTCCCATTTACGGTTATTTTCCTCCCATTTACGGTTATTTTCCTCCCATTTCCGAGCTTGTTCTTCTCGATCGCGCTGTAATTCTGCTAAGATTCGATCAAATTTACTATCGGTTTCTTGTTTTGGGGAGTAATATTCTGAAACAGTGCGCAGGATAAAATCCCGAATAGAGGCATCTTCGGCGATAATCTTCGGTAATTCTTGTTGGATGATAGTTTTTATGTCAGGGGTTGTCATAATAGATCGTTAGATTCAGAAGTTACTCTTATATTCTATACTTTTTAACTCTTTAATTACTCTCCCTGTACTCACAAAAGAAATCCCCTGTGTACTGGCTGTACTCACCATCACCGATTCTGCGATCGCATCTGAAACCTCATTTTCTGCCACCCATTCAATGAGAAAATTGCCTCCAACTCCTCCCCTTGTGTCGCTATCTTCTATGTAGAAATTAGTCGAATTTAACGGATTTAATTTGACGGGATTAGGCAAATAATCTTCTAATAACTGCCCTTGACTATCATAATATTTTACTGATTTAATAATAATAGGAAACTCTGAATCTGTGTTATGTAAACTTAAAGTTATGGCTAAACTATGCCTTCTTTGACGATTAGAATAATAAATATATGAATAGGCTGGAACATAAATTATTTGTCCTGTAACGGGTTTAAAATTAGCATCTAAATTAACGATTTCTGTATTTGCGATCGCTCCTTCTTTTAGATTAAGATTTTCTTGATTTTCTGCTTCACAGCTAATCAAAAAAAAGGAAATTATTAATAATATAAAATAGCTAGTTTTTTTTACCATAAAAAGATATTATGTTCAGATATGGGGAAAGAGAGAAAAACTGAGGTATTATCAATCTCACAAAAATATATTATATGATAAATTCAATTCATTGAACGAAAATTATTAGCTTTGTCAATTTATTGCAAAGCGATTTATAATTTGAAACCTTTACCTCACAATGAATTTCATTGCTAATAGTGATCGTTAAATAAATTTAACTCAATTCTCATTCTAAATTCTAAATTTTGCTCATTTATTTGATAACTTTTCCTCTATTTTGGGATCGTATAGTTCCACATAATTCCAATAATTACCAAAAACTGTTTCCACATAATTTTTAGTTTCAGAAAAGGGGATATTTTCCACAAATTCATCCATATCCGCAAGACTATAACGGCTAATCCAATTACTCACATTACCCGGACCTGCATTATAACTCGCAATGGCTAACATTGAGTTATTATTAAAAGTATCGTGGGTGTGATTTAAGTACCATGTACCCATTTTAATATTATCTTCAGGATCGGTGAGAGAATATTCTTTAACATTAATTTGCGGTGCGATCCATTCACCAGTATCAGGCATAATTTGCATTAAGCCGGTGGCGCCGACTGGTGATTTTATATCCTTCTCAAAACGGGATTCTTGACGCATTAAAGAGACAACTAAAAAGGGATTTAAGTTTCTTTCTTTTGACCATTTTACAATTAATTCTTCATAAGGAAAAGGAAACAAAGCATACCAATATTCAGGACTTCGGCGTAATATTTGCCATTCTCCTATATCTTCTGGATTATCTCTGTTTTTCAAATTCCAAATTAGATTGATACTTTCTAAATAGTTACCTTGATTTTGTTTTAATAATCCTTGCACAAATTGTTCCGATACGGTTATCTCAGGCAGGATGTCTGTACTACTGCTTTTCTTCCCTATTTCGGCGGTAAAAAGGTCGATCGCATCTTGATCTTCTCCTAATAAGAATAACTCTTTAAACAGATTAGATCCAGAAGGAGGAATGGGGCGTTGTGTCGGAGTTTCTACTTGTAAGGGTAAACTGCGTAAAGAATTAAAATCTCCCACATCTTTCCCTAGACGAACAGCCGAGCGCCAAGCATAATAAGAATGGGAATGATTTTGTAAAACATACTCGTAGGCTTTAATTGCTTCTTGATTCTGCCCTAATTTTTCTGCCCATTTGCCAATCCAAAACCCTGCTTTTGGTGCGACACCACTATTCGGATTCTGCACACTTATTTGTTGCGCCCATTGCCAAGCTGAGACATAATTACCACTGTCAGCAAAATCTTTGGCTATTTGCCAACGGTAGTCGGCGGCTTGGTTACTCTGAGGGTATTTCTGTAAAATAGTATCTCTCACTTGAGTTGCTTCCTTATACCTACCTAATTTGGTTAAAAGAGTCGCTTTTTCTTTCAATGCCGTCACTATTTCATCTGGGAATTTCTCATCGACTTTATTGAGGTAGGATAATGCTTCTTCTCCTTGAGACATACTCGCTAATCGGCGCCATGCTAACCCTGTTTCTGGCGCGTCGGGATAAGTTTCCACTAATTTTAAATAGACAGTTTTGGCTTCTTTCGGTTTTTTCGAGACTTGATAACTTCTCGCTATTCTATACAAGTGTTGAGGGGTGGATGTACCTTTTTCATAAGCCGATGATACCAGATTATAGTTACCCGTTTGCCAATAGTAGTTACCGACAATATCCCATTGTTTTGCGTCTAATTCTTTCCCGTATTCTTTGACGAGGGCATCGACTCTTGCTTTGTTTTCCGGTACAATGTCATATTCAGCAAGGAGTAATAATAAGTCTTTCTGTTGCGGATTTTCTTCTAAGAGTTTAATCGCTATATCGTGACTGCGAGGATGTTGGAGAAATTTTGCGATCGCATCTTGATAAAATTGAGGATCATAACTACCTAATTTATAATAGGCTTCGGCGGTGACTAACTCATCAGGAAATAGATTAATCACTTCTTGCCAAATTTGTTGTGCTTTTTCTGTGTTATTATTTAACTCATACGCCCTTCCCTGTAATAACATGATATAAGGGGCTAAAATGGGATAGGTGCGATCGAGGTTTTCCAAATATTCTAAGGCTTTTGCCCCATCAAAATCATTCCTCAAAGCATCCACCGCTAATAAATATTTTGCCCGATTACGATCTAAAGAGGGAGTTTCTGAAGATGCGATCGCTTCTAAGGCAGTTTTTCTTTCTGAGGGGGTTAAATTGGCGAGGGGTAAAACCTGCGAAGGTGCATCGAGTCGATATTCTGGCTTTTCTTCTAAACGAGAAACCAAAACACTATCCAAGATTTCCAATAATTTAGGAGTCAAGAAAGTTGCACCAATAACACAAACAGCTAAAATTACCACTACTTGGACGATAACCAGATTTTTTTTACTCTTATCGGTTTTCATAGATTATTATTTTGCAAATTTACCCATTCGTTCGATCATATCAGGTAAATCGCCATTAGCGATGATTGACTTAGTTTATTGTTATCATAATTATTAGGTAATAATTCATAGACAATAATTGAAAGGATTTTTGGATGACTAATTGGCTCGAACATAGTGTGCAAATAGAAGTAAGCTCACCTATTGACTTAGTCTGGAGTTTATGGTCTGATTTAGAACAGATGCCCCAATGGATGAAATGGATTGACTCTGTGAATATCTTACAAGATGATCCGGATTTATCCCGTTGGAAGTTAGCCAGTGGCGGATTTGAATTTAGTTGGCTTTCTCGCATTGTCAAGCTAGAGAAAAATCAGATTATTCAATGGGAATCTGTAGATGGTTTGCCCAATCGAGGTGCTGTACGTTTTTACGATCGCCACGCTGGTAGTATAGTCCGTTTAACTGTAGCTTATGCCATCCCCGGAATTATGGGCAAATTAATGGATAATCTATTTTTGGGGCAGATTGTCGAATCAACATTAAAGGCAGATTTAGAAAGATTTAAAAATTATATTGAAACAAAACAACACCTCTTAAATTAATAAATAGTTAAATAAAATGTAAGAGAAATTAATTGTTTTGAATCAACGATTCAACTTTTGACGACAAATTTCCGCTTCCTGAGTATAACCCCCTTTCTCATAGTATTTGATCGCCGTTTCCAAATCATCCATTTTTAAACAGGCTAAAGCGGCTTTTTGCCATTCACTCAAAAATTGCCACAGTTGTGCCGCTTCTTCCCATTGTTCCTGATTTTCGCATACCAGTGCTAATTTTTGCCAATTACTTAATTGTCGCCAACATTCCTCCGCTTTTTGCCAATTTTCTGCTTTTTCATAGCATAATCCTGCTTTTTCTATCTCTTTAATGGAAAACCACGCTTTTCCTGCTTCTTCCCATTTCTGTTGATGCTCACAAACAAGGGCTAATTTTTCCCATTTCCACGATTTACGCCAACATTCTTCCGCTTTTTCCCAATGTTGACATTTTTCATAACAGAAACCTGCTTTCTCATAATTTCCCCCTTGAAGATAGTTTTCTGCCGCTTTTTCCCATTCTTGTAACTGTTCATAAGCATTAGCACTTTTGTACCAATTTTGTGCTACTGAAGGGTTCTGCTGTGCAGCACGCACCCAATATTTAGCCGCTTTTTGCCAATTGTCGCATTGTTCGTAACAAAGGGCTGCTTTTTCAAATTGATTTACCTTTAACCAATCGAGGGCAGCTTTTTGCCATGAACCTTGTTTCTTACAGACATATTCAAGTTTTTCCCAATTTTCTAACTCCTGCCAACAATCTTCGGCTAAATGCCACAACTCCCCATTTTCAAAACAAAGGGCAGCTTTTTCCGTCTCTGGTATTTGTTGCCATGCTTTTCCTGCTTTTTCCCATTCTTGCAGTTTTTCCCAAATTAAAGCTGATTCTTGCCATTTTTCCTGTTTCTCTAAGTTTTCGGCGAGGCGATCGCTCTTTTGTCTAGTTTGCCAGTGTTTTTCCGCTAAATGCCATAACTCCCCTTCTTCAAAACAAAGGGCAGCTTTTTCTAACTGATGGATTTTTTCCCATGCCTCCCCTGCTTTTTTCCATTCCCCTAAATTTTCCCAACTTTCTGCGGCTTCTTGCCATTTTCCTTGTTTTTCACAGGCTAAGATACTCCTTGTCCAATTTTTCGCCTCCAACCATGCTTTTTCAGCTTTATCCCATTGTTGTGCTTGTTCATAGCATAACCCTTGCAACTCATTCGGGTTGGTTTTACTCCATGTTTGCGCCGCTTCTTCCCATTTATTTTGTTGCTGAAGTGCGATCGCTGCAAAGCCCCAGTATCCTAAATCTCGCCAAATACTTTCAGCCGATTGCCATTGATTACCCTTTTGATAGCAGATAGCCGCTTTTTCCGTTTCCGAAACTTTTAGCCAAGTTTGTGCCGCTAAAGTCCATTTTTCCTCATTTTCATAAGATAAAGCCAACTCTTGCCAATTTCCTAACTCCTGCCAACATTTTTGGGCTTCAGTCCATTTTTCTGCCTTTTGCCAACAATTAGCGGCTTTTTGTACATCCCCGTATTTTTGCCAACAATTTCCTGCCTTTTCCCACTGATTTAAGTCTTCCCAAATCAACGCTACTTTATCCCATTGATTCAACTTTGTCCACATTTTTACCGCTAATTTAACTTGCTCTGAATGACGGTAAAATTGATCTGCTAACTCATAGTAGTGATAGGCTTTTTCTCGCAGGTTTTTTTCTAAACATTCATCTCCAGCTAATTCCCATTGATTATCTTGTTCTAAACAACGCAATTTACCTTCAAAATCATTAGCTTTTTCATGACATAACTTCGCTAATTTATAATTTCTAATACTTTCAAAATAAACCCCTCTTTTTTGCCATTCTTCAGCATCTAAAATTGACCATTTTGCCAACCATAATTTTTGATCAACTTTATTCCAGCAATTAATGGCATAATCAAAAAAACCTATCTTATTCCAAATATCCCCTGCTTTTCCGTAGTTTCCTTTATCCTCTTCCCACAAAGCATTAACTTTGTTTAAACCAAATTCATCTTGATAAACAGTGTAAATTTGTTCAACAATTTGATAACTCTTCCTGTTACCAATTTCTAAATATTTTTCCGCAATATTAACCCTGAATTCGACATTATATTCTCTGTCAAACATTGACTCTAATTCTGTTTCGTAGCCAATTTCGATAAAATCATTTATAGTGGAATCACTCCAAATTTGATCTAAAGTGTCATCATAAAAATAGAGTCTTTTACTTGCTAAATTTGAACATAAATAAATAACATCTTCTTTATAAATCCTTGGATTATCAACATCATACAAACTACCAATTTTAAAATTACAAATATTATTATTTCTGGAAAAAGGCTTCCACACTAACACCTGTTGAAAATGCAAGTTATCCACCTCATCAAAACCAACTATTCTTTCACTGTCTTGAGGAAAAATATTTTTTAAGCTAACTTTTTCCTCTTCATTGAAAACAATAATAGCACTATCGATGTTTAAAGAAGACCTCTCCATAATAAATTCGTAGTTTAGTTCGGAAATTACTAAGGGCTTATTAGGAATATTCAACCAAGATTTATTATTGAGAAAAATACCTGTTAAACTTGCTATTTTTAATTGTAAATTGACAATATTTTGATTATAAATAAAATTGTGTCTTAATTCTTTATTTTCAATCAATTCTCTTATTTTTTTCCATTGGGATAATTTATGAAAGGAATTAATTAAAACTTTTTTCAGTCTATTCCAAATGATATTGTTAACTTTTAAATAACTGTCATGATTACCGACAAAAAATATTTTTGGTAAATAATTTTCGTCAGAGTTTATTTTCAATAATTTTAAGACAAATTGAATTTGTAATTCTGAAAAATGTTCAATGCCATCGACATAAATTATGTCAAAATCTCCCCGATAATTATTAGGTAATTGACGCAGTAAATATTGAGTTAAGTCTAATTCATCCCAGTAATTTTGTGAAATTAACCACTCTTGATAATAGGTTGCTAAATTATAAATAAAAGTAAAATCAGAGTTGGAAGGAAATATACTCTGATTACTTAAGGCTAAATATTCTCTGAGACTGATTAAATTATTTTCCCCTCGAATACTCTTAAATGAGCCTTTGATTAACTGTCTTATTTCTTTCCACAAATATTCAGGATTAAGAAAGAGATTTTTTTGATTTTTGAAGAAATCTTCATAAAATTTATAGAAAGTAACTTGTCTTTGAGAAAGAAATTTATAATTAAAGATTAAGGGATATTTGTCAATAATATTTTTGGCTAATGTCAAATAGTTAATCAACTCAATATCATTATCACTGATTAATTTTTGACTAAATTTATGACATTTTTGAGCAGTTAATTTATCTTTGGTAAGAAATAAAATCTTCTCATTTAAACTCTCATCTAATTTTTGTTGCTGTAATAAAGCTGAATATATGGCAGTGGTGGTTTTTCCTGTGCCTTTATTCCCTGTGATTACGGTAGGAAAATTTGGGGTTTTATTAATAATTTCTTCTTGCTCTGGAGACAATAATATTATATTTTTATTTGTTTTAGAGTAAATAAACTTACCGATAAAGTCATTTTGCTCACGACAATATTTCTTTGCATTTAAGTTATCGTAATTAACAATACTGCTAATTAGATCAAGATCATTAATTCTACTGGACTCAAAAACTACCTCTATATATTTTTTAATAGCGATGTTATTTTGTAGGAAAGTTTCTAATTTTTTAGTGATATTATCATTGGACAATATATCAACTATTTTAACGGTAATAATTTCTTGGTCATTAGTTTTTTTCTCAGAAGTTAATAGGAGAGAAATAGAGATGCGATCGCATCTAAATAAAACAATAACTTGTGGAGAATTATCAGGAAAAAGAGAGTTTATTTTCCGTTGAGAATCTTCTTGATTAAATAACCCATAAAAATCATTAACAAAATCGGTAGGTAACTCAGGATATAAGGAATAAAGTTTTAGCCAAAGTTGAGAAGATATGCTAACGATTGTTTCTACAGAGGTCATAATGGGATAATTGATCGAGATGATATTATTTTCCAGTATAAATTAAAATTCCAAATAAACGAATAAAGAGTTCAGGGTTAGGAGTGGGGAGTCCCCTAAATTCTACATTATAAACTTATATCAATTATGTTTTCTATCACTCAAACAAGCACCCGTCAAAGAGAAATCGTCGAAATAGTCTTAGGTAATGGTTGGGATTATATGCGAGGGATTCTCACGGGGGGAAAATCCGATCGCCCCCAGTTACCTCCCCCAGAAGTCTTAAGGAAAATTTTAGTGGAGTTAGGACCTTTTTATGTTAAATTTGGACAATTATTAAGCACTCGTCCCGATTTACTTCCTCCTCAGTATATCGAAGCCTTAACCGCTTTACAAGCCCAAGTTCCTCCCGTGCCGTGGGGAATGATTGAAAAAACCTTATTAGAGGAATTAAATCAACCCTTAGATCAAATTTTTAGTGACATTAATCGTAACCCCATTGCCGCAGGTTCGATCGCACAAATCCACAAAGCCACCTTAACAACGGGAGAAGAAGTTGCCCTCAAAGTGCAACGCCCAGACATTGAAAGAATAGTCAATCAAGATATAAACTTAATTAAAGGTATCGCCGAAATTATCGCCCTCACGGATTTCGGCAATGATTATGATGTTGTCACCCTCGCTGATGAATTTACAAAAGCTGTACAAGCAGAACTCGATTTTCGTCAAGAAGCCCAGTTCACTGATAAACTTAGATCAAACCTGAGTGATAGTAACTGGTTTGACAGTAAACAATTAGAAATTCCTCGTATTTATTGGCAATTTACCACCGAAAAAGTGTTATTCATGGAGTGGTTAGACGGGAAACCGATTTTAAAAGCCGATATTGCCCCCGACAGTAACAAACGTCAAGAAATTAGTACCTTATTATTTAGGGCATTTTTTCAACAAATTTTCATCGATGGTTTTTTCCATGCGGATCCTCACCCGGGGAATATATTTTATTTAGATGATGGCAGATTGGGAATTATTGATTGTGGGATGATTGGCAGACTTGATCCGCGCACCCAACAACTATTAACAGAAATGTTATTAGCCATTGTCGATATTGATGCTCAAAGATGCGCTCAGTTAACCCTTGAGTTATCAGAAAATAATAGTTCTCAAACCAATATAGCCCAACTGGAAAATGATTATAGTCGAATGTTGAGAAAATATTATAATCTTAGCCTATCTCAACTCAACTTCAGTGAAGTATTTTACGAAATTTTAGAAGTTTCCCGTCGCAACAAAATCAAACTCCCCGGCAATATGGGCTTATATGCTAAAAGTTTAGCTAATTTAGAAGGAGTGGCGCGTAAATTCAACCCCGACATTAATCTTTTAGAAGAAATCAAACCCCTCATCACCGATTTATTTCGCCGTCAACTAATCGGAGATACTCCCTTCCAAACCCTATTTAGGACAGTTTTAGACTTAAAATCCATCGGACTGCGATCGCCCCGTCAGGTGGATGTAATATTAGATAGATTAAGTTCAGAAACCTTCCAATGGAAATTACAACTAAGAGAATTAGACGGCTTGAGGCGTAGTTTAGACGATTCTGCCAATCGACTTTCCTTTAGTATCGTAGTGGGATCATTAATTATGGGTGCGGCGATTATTTCTACAGGGGCAACTACCGCTCAACTGATACTTATAAGTAATATTCTTTTTGCTGCCGCTACTTTTCTCGGTTTATGGTTAATTATCAGCATACTGCGATCGGGCAAATTAAAATAATTTCGGGGTTAAAAGAATCAAATATGGACGAAAAAAGTAGATAAATTGATTTTTAATCCTCATTTATGAATTTGAATTGATATGTAGAGGACATAATCAAGAATTTTGAAGCATTCTTCCCCCTTCTCATCTTCATCATTTTTTCTTATATCGAATTCAGGTCTTGTCAATTCAAAAATCATGATCTACAATAAGGAAAACTAAAACAAAAGCCGTTTAGGGAAACAGGAGGTGATGCCCATGATAGATAGTAGTAGTCACAAAATTATGGGTTTCTTAGCTTCTCAGAATCGGCTGTGTGCTGGGGCTGTTTAATTAAAAGTGATGATAGTCTTAATGGCTCTTTTGACTTAAGATTATTCTTTCCAGCAGTCAGAAACTGGGAATACTAAAAAACCCTTATCATCAGAATATCAAAGAAAAAGCTCTGGTTATGTCATTTGATAATGTACATACTCAGGGCTTTTTCTTCTTTTCTCTGTTTTACATAGCACACATAGGTTAATAAAAAGTTAAGATACGTTAACAAAATTATTAAATTTTGGGTGATCAACAAATATTTTCGTGCTAATATAATCTTTAGTGAGAAAAAAATCTAATCTAGTTCTTCTTGAATTAGTCTTAAAACTTCCAATTAAATTAAGGTGTGAGGAAGCTCAACAATGAAAAAAAACTTTTGGCAATCCGTTACAGTAACTCCCGTATTAGTAGGTGCTAGTTTATTAGCCAATGCTCCTGCTAAAGCAAACGAATTTGACGTAGCTCAAGCAAATAGTGAAGCGAACGCTCAAATCATCAATCAATTAGACAGCTACGGTACAGAAGGTGCAGTTAACGCTCAGGATCAAGTAACCAGTGTTTCTCAATTAAGGGATGTATCTCCCACCGATTGGGCTTTTGAAGCCTTAAGAAGCCTTGTTGAACGTTACGGCTGTATCGTCGGTTATCCCGATCGCACCTTCAGAGGCAACCGTGCCTTAAGTCGTTATGAGTTTGCAGCAGGTTTAAATGCTTGTATGCAACAAATGGAACGCTTAATCGCCGCTAGTGAATCAGTGTTAAGAGAAGACATTGAAAAACTAAAACGCTTAATGTCTGAATTTGAAGCAGAATTAGCCGCATTAGGTGCAAGAGTTGACAACTTAGAGGGTAGAGTAGCATTCTTAGAAGATCATCAGTTCTCTACCACTACCAAATTGCAAGGGGAAGTGGTTATGGGTTTAACCCAAGCCTTTGAGGACGGCAACCAAGCGATTTTTGCTAATCGTGTTCGTTTAGCATTAAATACCAGTTTCACAGGAGAAGATAATCTCGTTACCCGTTTAGCGGCAGGAAATGCTAACGCATTTAACACCACAGGGGATAACCGTTATAGAACTGCGGGATTGCCTGTAACTAACGTAGCGACTTCTGGTGCTAGTGCCACAACTAATCAAACATTCAATCTCGGCAATACTGGGAATAACGATGTTATAGTCGATTGGTTAGCATACTATGCTCCGATCAAATTAGGAAAAGATACTCAACTTCAGGCATACTTAGCGGCTGTTGGCGGTATTCACAGCGACTATGCACCTACGTTAAATCCTTTCTTCGAAGATTATGACGGTGGTAACGGTGCTTTAAGTACTTTTGCTTCTGAAAATCCTATCTATCGTATCGGTGGCGGTGCTGGTGCCGCTTTAAGCTATCAATTGGGTTTCTTAGAAGGCTTACTCGGACCTAGCACTTTAACAGTCGGTTACTTAGCAGGGGGTGCAAGTAGTCCTGCTTCCCCCGTACAAGGTGAAGGTCTTTTCAACGGAGACTATGCGGCATTAGCTCAATTAAACTTCAATCTTAGCGACACTGTCGCATTGGGCTTCACCTATGTCAACGCTTTCCAAAAGTCTGATACTGCTTTATTCGGTGGGGGTAGTACAGGAGGAATAGTTGGTACTGATTTTGCTAACCAAAGCGCTCAAGCCCTTGATGCCCGTTTCCAAAGTGCTTTCCCGGGTGCGACGGTAGATCAAAAAGATAAAGTTGTTAACTCCTACGGTTCTCAGTTTGCATGGCGTATTACCGATGCCATTAGTCTTAGTGCTTTCTTTAACTACACTAGTCTAACTAGAATTGGTCGTGGAAATGATGATGTATGGTCTTACGGTGGTGGTTTTGCCTTTCCTGACTTAGGCAAAGAAGGAAGTGTATTGGGGATTTTTGCGGGTGTTCAACCTTATAATGCTTCTCCTATCTACTTCATCACTGACGGAAATGGGGATTCCCGCCGTGTTCGTGTTTCTAGCACAACTCTACCCATTCACGTTGAAGCATTTTACAAGTATCAGTTAACGGATAATATCTCCGTAACTCCGGGCGTTATTTGGGTTAATTCCACTAACCAAGGGCAAAATGATGAGCAAATCATTGGTACTTTGAGAACTACTTTTACTTTCTAAGTGTAAATAAAACAAGGGTTGAAGATTGTTCAACCCCTAATAGACATCTCCAGAAACTATCATTTCACAACGATAGAATAAGGGTTATAACCCAATTTTTAGGAATTGTTGGAGATGTCTAATGCACTTTCTCAGCAACTCCTAAATAATCAATTCCTTGAGGCGTAACTTTGAAACGGCAAGGTAAAATCGTGACTCCGTGACTCACTGCTTCATCATATAGTTTTCCATAAGTGGGATCGTACTTTCTCCCCACAGAGAAGCGATCGCAGTCTCCTCGACTGATAAAATATAACATGACTGCCTTGACATCTGTTGGCAATGCCATTAATTCTTGTAAATGTTTCTGTCCTCGAGTCGTTTCAGTATCAGGAAACATAGCGATATTATTTTCAGCGAGGGTGGTATTTTTCACCTCCAAATAAATAGAGGGTTGGGATGGATCTCCCGTTAAAACAAAATCAACACGACTTTTACCATCTTGACCAAACTTTACTTCACTTTTAACCTGTATATATTGATTCGCTAATTCAGGAATAAGCTGTTTTTCTAAAGCGATTTTAATAATGCGATTAGGTAAACCAGTGTTAATGCCCACCCATACAGGGGTATTTTCCTGCCCCACATCAATCATTTCCCATGTATAAGGCAATTTTCGCTTCGGATTATCGCTTTTTGACACCATGACTCTACTGCCTACGGCACATAAACCTAACATGGGGCCTGTATTGGCACAATGGGCGGTAATTAATTCTCCCTTTTCCAACTCTATATCAGCTAAGAAACGTTTATAGCGACGCTTTAAAACACCTGAAATTAACGGGGGATATTGATATAAAAGACTCAATTTCTGACAGCTTTTTTATTTAACAAAAAAATAATAACACATTTAACATTCAGAAAAAAAAGACTTCTCGAACAAAAGCAAAACCCTAACTAACTACAAGCCTAAATCGATACTTTATGGAGGTGGCAATGTATCAGATCCATAATTATTCTCCAAAAAGGGGAGGGGGCGTAAAGCCCCCTGTTAGGAATGAAGTTCGGAGTTTGGAGTCACTCACCATTATAGCGAAAAAAAATCAAGTTGGGAAGGTTTTTAGGAAAATATTTATGAGTTTGTTGGCAACATACTTAGCCTATAAAAGTATGACAACAAGCAAAGCCTCTCAGATTCAGAAACAAAAGTGATTATAGTTAAGACAACTCAAATCAGATCTCTATATGCTTGTTTCTAAGTTATAATTCTTATTTTACAGCTATAGAGTAAAAAGATGATTCCGATTATTAGTAGTACATTAATTGCAATAACTCCTTATCAAACCTCTACCTCGGAGGAGAATACTGCTATCGTTAATCCGAATCCATCGTCTTTTATGGTGGCGGAAAGGAAAATTCCCATTTCTTCTTTATCCCCTCGTCAGGAAGAAGATAATATCAAGCCCATTCCAATTATGGTGGAAAATCCACCGGAAACCACTTCTAATGGGTTAGGAAAACCTCTGGATATTAATAATAGTTTGCACAAATCAACTGTTAGTTTTGATGACGATTCTTCTTTCGGTTTCACTACTAATGTTAAGAGTTTGGTGATGGTTTCTCGTCAGGGTTCATCTAG
The DNA here is from genome assembly GCA_964409355.1 of uncultured Cyanobacterium sp. Taxonomy (GTDB): domain Bacteria; phylum Cyanobacteriota; class Cyanobacteriia; order Cyanobacteriales; family Cyanobacteriaceae; genus PCC-10605. The sequence goes on along the minus strand of CAYPDC010000022.1, from coordinate 6,281 downwards.
GGAGTATAATTTCTCCACAGAAGGTAATGGTTTTTCTTTGGTTCAAAATACCGAAAATAGTTCACAGGTTATCACTCCTTCTCTTAATGTAGTGGAAATTCTCGCTGATGAGCAGGAATATTTTGATCAAAGAGAAATTGTTAAGGCTAGGGGTAATGTGGTTATCCGTTTCTCTAATGGCGTTTTAAGAGCGGATTCTGTGTCGGTTAATTTGCGCGATCGCATCGCTGTAGCTGAGGGAAATGTAAGTTTGGAAAGAGGAGATCAACGTTTAAGGGGCGATCGCTTCGAGTATTATTTTGTACAGGATGAGGGGGTTATTTTCAACGCCCAAGGAGAAATATATCAACCTAGTTTAGCAAGAGATTTTCGGGGGGATACCGGCAATAATCCTGTTAATGCTCAAATTCTCTCTCAGCAAATATCCGCTAATCAACCTTTAAGAAGGGTTACATCGGCGGAAGGTTATAGTTTTGTGGTGGGTAGTGTTCGGGATTTGTCTTTGTTACAACAGGCAGGAGGCGCACCTGCCACTTCTGGAGGGGGGCAAGTTAATCGTTTTCGTTTCCAAGCGGAAAAAGTAGATTTTAATCAAGAAGGATGGTTTGCCACAAATATACGCATTACGAATGATCCTTTTTCTCCTCCAGAGTTTGAAATTCGTGCCGATACGGCTAAACTTAGAAGTATCTCTCCTTTTCAGGATGAATTGACAACTACCAAATCCCGCATGGTATTTGATCAAACCGTTTCTATACCCTTATTTCAGGATCGTTTAGTGTTTGATAAGCGCGATCGTCGCCCCGGTTTATTTAACATTGGTTTTGATGGGGAAGACTTAGGGGGATGGTTTATCGAAAGAGATTTTGAGGTGTATAGTGATCAAAAAACTCGCCTGACTCTTACTCCTCGTTTTCTCTTGCAAAGGGCATTTTTCCCTGACTCTTTCTTTGATGATAATGCCATTAATCCTGATGACAATGGGGGTATCTTTAACCCTAGTAGTTATGGTTTAGTGACAAACCTAGAAGTTGATTTTGCCGAACGAACTCGCCTAAATGGTATTTTAAACTTTACGGGCTTAGACTTAGATAATGTCGAAAACCGTCTTCGGGCTAGTGTACAATTAGATCAGAAATTGGGTGAGCTGAACGCTCCTCATACCCTCAGTTTACAATATAATTACCGCGATCGCCTCTTTAATGGTTCATTAGGGTTTCAAACCGTACAACAAAGCTACGGTGCGATTCTCACATCCCCTTATATCCCTTTAGGAGAAACTCCCTTTGGTTTAGTGTATCAAACTTCTGTTCAAAACGTTAATGCAGATACCGACAAAGACGAATTATTAAGAAGCAATCGGGAAAATAATCGAGCCACTTTAACTCGTTTTCAAGGAGCTGCGATCGTTACTGGAAACTTTTTATTATGGGCGGATAAAGCCTTACCACCAACCCCCGAAGAAGGCTTAAGATTCACTCCCACTCCCGTTGTCCCCTATTTGAGTTTTAACACAGGTTTAACAGGAGTAGGTAGTTATTACAGTAACGGTGATACCCAACCCAGTTTAACAGCTACCATTGGTTTACAAGGACAAATTGGTCATTTTTCCAATCCTTTTCTCGACTATACAGGTTTTCAAATCAGCTTTAGTCAAGGCATTCGAGGGAATCAATCCCCTTTTTTCTTCGATCGCTTCGCAGATGATCAAGTGCTATCACTAGGACTTACTCAACAATTATACGGACCGATTCGGGCTGGAGTGCAAAGTTTTATTAACGTCAAAACCAGTCAGGAAATTAGCACCGATTATTTCTTGGAATTTAGTCGTAGAACCTATAACATTATCCTACGTTATAACCCTGTTTTAGAATTAGGTTCAGTGAATTTGCGCATTAGTGACTTTAATTGGGAAGGCAACGCTGGATCTTTTGAAGGGAATACAGGGATTCGTTCCGTAGTGGATGGAGTAACCAGAGGAAACTAACACCAGAAAATTTTATATCACCTGAGTTCGATATAAGAAAAAATAGTAAAAGTAAGATAGGGAGGCATTGCATCACTCCGAACTCCGAACTCAGGTTACTAGAAGTCTAATAGACATCTCCAACAATCGGGCTAGAAGCCCGAAATACCGTTCAAAAATCATAATTTCTGGAGATGTCTAATGAACAATTGGAACAAATACTTATCACCCTCGTCAAGAAATTTAGCTTATCGTTACTTCGGGTTATTTAGTTATGTTAAAATCCAATTCTCTTACTTCTAAAACCGTTAACTTTATCGTTTTAAGTCTTTCTGTCACCACTTTATTAGGAAGTTTTACTTCAGTGGAAGCTAAACCTAATAAATATTATAGATCTGAGCCTCCGAGTTGGGAACGCAAAAACGAAGTTAATCAAAATGGGACAAATCCTAGTTATTACTCTGCTAACTTAAATTCAGGTACACTTATCCCTACTACTCTCCCCTCGGCGAAAAAAATTCTCGTCACGAAAGATGAAACCTTGCCTGTCACTCTAGTTGTCTCCAGAGATGTCAGGGATAATTCGGGAAATGTTGCTATTCCCCGTGGTAGTCAAATTGTCGGAGAAGTACGTCCTGCGGGTAATGGCTCAAGATTTGTGGGTAATACCGTTATTTTGCCGAATGGGCAACAATATTCCCTTCAAGCCAACTCCAAAATTATCACTCGTACGGAAACTGTTTCTGCTCAAAGAAATACAGATGCAATTTGGCAAGGTGCATTAGCAGGAACGGCGGCGGCGACTCTCATTTCTGGAGTGACAGGGGATAGAGCGATCGCCACGGAAGAAGTTTTAGGGGGAGCAGCCTTTGGTGCATTCGCAGGATTTTTATTCGGTGGCAACCGAGAAAAAGAACTAATTTCAATTAACACTCAAGAGGATTTAGATTTAACATTAATCGCATCATACTATAGCAATAGTACAAAAAACTAACAGATATTATCTGAGTTCGATTTTATTTTATTTTAACCCCGAACTCAGAACTCAGGTTTAATTGGTTTGTACTGTTAGAATTTGTGGAGGAGTCGCATCAGGAGGATAAAGAAAATCGACGGATACTAATTTTTGCCCTTGAGGGGGAATCGTCACCGTGACTAAATTTTCACCTTTCTGCCCACGATTTTGTACTAAATGAAAATAGCGCCAACGAGGTATATTTTGTTCATCATTATATTTAACTTGCACTAAGCCTCGGAAAAATACTTGATTGGGAAGTGTTTCAAAAAAATTAATTTCGGGAGTCTCTTGTTTAAGAGGAGTAGAAAGGGCAATATTGACTGTTTTACTTTCATTACTAGGATTGAATAGCGGTAGAGTTAAACTATATTGCACACCATAATTCCCATGCGCACTATAAGCCGTATCAGGGTATCTCACCGCTAGAGGTGCAGTTTGTACTTGATTTAGACCAAATGTACCACCCACAAGGGTGCTTAAACCATAAGAAAAAGCGTTCCAGGATGGTGGAATCGTCAGAATAGGACTATCAGAGGAGTCAACTAAATCCGTTTTCCAAAGATTACCAATCGATACCCCTGCAACTCTGCCATAAATTCTTTTACCTGTTGCTTCGGGGGGAGTTGGTGCTAAATCTCTGGGGGAGGATAATTCACCATTGTTTAATAATTCTTGCCATTGAGATAAAGTAGGGGGATTGTTTTCTCCGTTTTGATACATGGCTAAACTTGCCACAGAGACTTCTCCATCACTGAATAATCTCATATAAGTGGAACGTCCGTTAATTTTCGGTTCGAGACTCTGCACGGGAATGGGTGCATTTAATAACATTTTGCTTTCCCCTGCTTGTAAGGTAATTTGTGAGGGAAAAATATCTTGTCGTCTTCCTTTTAGTATCTCTCCCATGACTCGACTACCCGGCCCTGCGTAAGTATTACTACCTTCCACAATGGAAGGTAATTTCACGAAAGGGGCATCAGGCTGACTTAAATAACTCGCTCCTCGTAAAATATCAACATTAACAGTCTGATTTGTGGGATTATGAACTATTATGCCTAGATAAAGGGTTCTTTGATCGTTTTCGTCCACTGCTTTAGCGACATGGTGGGCAAAAATATCGAATCTTCCTTGTAGGGGATAGTTTAAATGGGCGGTGGGAGTATTTTTATTATCAGGGGAAAAGGTGGAGAGTAAAATCCCCTCTCTTACCACTAATTCGGGGCTATTGCTGTTAAATACGGGTATTTTGTTTAATTTTCCTGTTAGGGGGCGAATGGTGTTATTTTCGTCTTTAATGATGGCAGGAGGGTTATTTTGGGTGAGAATGAAGGAATCTGATGGTTGACTGAAAAATAGTGAGATTAGTTCTAACATAGAATAATTCTTAATAAATATCTATAGCGTTTCCCACAGTTATGAGGTTCGGTTCGGGATTTGAAACCTTTTGCCCTTGGAAAATAAGTGTACCTCAGTATTCAGATAAAAGCTATAATTTAATTTTAGCAATTGACTAATTGAATAATTGATTAATGATAATGTCAATTTCGGGAAATGCCAAAGAATTAATTATGGGTGTTTGCCATGTTATTTTGATTGAATAATCCCCCTTTTCTGGCTGACGAAAAACTATTAATTCTTGCTCCATTAAATTGATAATCCAATACTCAGGTATTTGAGCTTGAGCATAAATATTTTTTTTAAGAGATAAATCTTTATTTAAACTGCTGTTGGCAATTTCAATCAACCAGAAAATATCCTCTGGATAAGGATGGCGTTCATTATATTTTGATTCAGGTAATTTAACAATTGCAATATCTGGTTCTGGTTCAGAATTTGATAAAGTAAGAGGACCATTAAATCTAACATCAGCTTTCCCTTTTAAAATCTTTTCTAAATAATTTACACTTCTTTTTGCTGTATTATAATGTTTTGGTAATTCAGGACTCATTTCTAAAATTTCTCCATCTATTAGTTCACAATGACGATGTGTTAGAATGCCAGAATTAATCATTTTATGGTAATCGTCAATGGTCCATTTCAATAAAGTTTTCATCAGTCAAAATCTCCTGATTATTCCGCTAATTTTTCTTAAGTAAATAAAATTTTATGGGTTCTTCTACCGTAGTTATGATAAATTAATAGAAAATAATTGCTATAAACCTTATAAAATAAGGAAGGAATTTAACAAAAATATAATTTTTATAAATTAACAGTTTTATTTCACCTGAAACCTTTTCCTAACCAACAATTTACATATTCAAAGTAAGAGAGCCATAATTAATATAAATGTTGAGAGCTATCTCAAAGAGCGAATTTGATAGCGGTAGGTTTGTTCATCTAATCCATCCCCTTGATAACCCATTAAAGCTGGTATTTTTTTCTCAAGTGCGATCGCACGATCTTGGGATGCGGGATGAGTGCTTAATAAAGTGGGGGTTTTACCGCCTGTTTTAGCTAACTTACGCATAAAATCCACCATTGGTTGCGGTGCATAACCGGCGGCTTTTAACATCTCCAACCCTAAACTATCTGCTTCGTATTCATCCTGACGAGAATAGGGCAAATCAACGGCTAAAGCTACACCTAATTGTACAATTTTGGTACTATCTAAACCAGCAACACTCAATAAACCTTGAGTTACAGCCTGTTGTTGCAATTGTTTCTGAGAGTGACGAGCCACAACATGACCGATTTCATGAGCAATAACACTAGCTAATTCTGCCTCATTATCCGCCATTTTTAATAAGCCTGTATGTAAATAAATAAATCCACCCATGGTAGCAAAGGCATTAACTTGTGAATTATCAACAATTTCAAAGCTGTAATCAATATTTGGTCTGCTACTAACTGCCACTAATCTAGCACCAATTTGATTGACATAAGCGGACAAATTTTCGTCTCGATATAGCTTAACTTTTCTTTGAGATATTAATTGTTGACGAATTTGATTACCGATTTCTTTTTCCTGTCGGTCATTGATATTATTGAGTTGAATAACTTGAATTCCTCTAAAGATTAACTCTTGCCAAGGAATCGCCTGAGTGGGTTTTATATCCGTAACCATCAAACTAAAGGCAACAATAATAGATGTCAGTAAATATAAGAGTTTTTGACGATATTTAAACACGGCTTAACTTTCCTCATTCAACAGTGAAGAGATTTTTTATCTAATTTCATTATTACAGACGAATTTGGAATAAAGAAGTTTCTTTCTCTTGTTTTTGGGTTTATTTATAATTATATCTATCTTAAATGTCAAAAGAGGACACCCGTTAAATTTCTCCCGAAAAAGATACC